>NZ_SMSG01000002.1:0-318437 GCF_004382795.1 Cumulibacter soli
ATGCCCGAGGACAATAAAAAAATTGGCACTGACTTTCAAGTACGCTGTTGAGTTCTCAAAGATCGGACGCACACCCAAACCCACAACCAGCAGGCCCCGGAGGCAACCCGGAAAACATTACCGGGATCGTCCTACACTGTCAATCTCCGTCTTTGCGACCTGAGTCACTCCGAATTGGAGACCTATCAGTGCCACTCTCTGTTAGTGAATTCGATTCGGATTAGCGACTCGAGTTCCTATTAGGAAGTGACTTCTCAAACAGTCCCGACCGCTTGGTTCCCCGTCTTCTCCCGCGGCGCCCAGAAGGACAATTGCTGGAGACTGACGAATCAGCTTGGTGCCGTAGACTTCGCGAAACCTCTCACTGCTGTTCTCGGAATCGGGCCCTTGCAGGCTTATCCGGTGCGTTTCCGCTTGGTGTTTCGCGTTGTTCTTGAAGCAAGGAGAACATTATGCGCATTCCGGGTTTCCGTCAACTTCTTCGCTTGTGACCTGGCGCACCGGCGGGGCTGTGAAGTCGCGCGGGCTAGCGTCGATCTCACTCGGGCGCGGGTATTTTCCTGCTATACAGGCGATGCCGTCCAGCCAGCCGGGCTGGAGCGCCTGATGCCACCCGCGTGTCAGCGCATCGAGGAGAGAGCCGGGAGCCCCGCATCCAGACCGCAGCGACCTTAGATCAGCCGATCCAGCCCAAGCGCATGGAATCGCCCACCTCGGCACACCGGTGGGACGTCCAAGGCATGCGAGCGCTGGCCGTCATCACAGTGGTCCTCTTCCACGGCGGCGTCGACATGCCGGGCGGTTTCGTCGCGGTCGACGTGTTCTTCGTTATTTCCGGATACGTGATCACGGCCATGCTGCTGCGTCAGCTGGTCCGTTCCTCGCGGATCAAGATCCGCGAGTTCTATGTCCGACGGATCCGGCGATTGATGCCGGCACTCGCGCTGATGCTGGTCGGCACGCTCCTGGGTTCAGCGTTACTGCAGTCCCCCTTCGGGTTTCAACAGGACACCGCTGCGGTCGGTATCGGCGCATCGATCTGGACCGGCAATATTGCGATCCTCGGCCGCGTCGGGGGCTACTTCGACCGCGCCGCAGACGAGTTGCCGCTGCTGCACACCTGGTCACTGTCGGTAGAGGAACAGTTCTATCTCGTGTTCCCGTTCTTGCTGCTGCTCGCGTGGCGGCTGGCTCGGGGACGTATTCGTACCGTCACGCTGAGCGTGCTGTTCGTCAGCGCGGCGTCCTTCGTCTTCTCGCTGTCCACGTCGTACGACCTCGTCGACAGCATCTCGTCGGGCTCGCAGTTCGCGTACTACATGACGCCGACTCGCGCATGGGAGTTCGGTGCCGGCATCCTGGTGGCGCTCGCGCTGCACCAGGGCTACACGATCGCAGCGTACATAGCGAAACCGCTCGCCATTTTCGGTCTGGCCGGGCTGGTCGGGTGCTTCTACTGGATCGATTCGACGATGCCGTTCCCCGGGTGGGTGGCTCTTGCCCCGGTAGCGTTCACCGGGCTGCTGATCATCACCGGCACCAGTGGCGGGCCGGTGACCGACCTGTTGTCGTGCAAGCCCATGACGTGGATCGGCGATCGTTCGTACGGCTGGTACCTATGGCACTGGCCATTCATCGTCTTCGCGTCGCTACTGTGGCCGACGTCCGAATCGGCGGTCCTGCTCGCTGGATTCGTGGCCATTGTCCCCGCCTGGCTGAGTTACCGGTTCGTAGAAGAACCGATCCGACGAGGGACGTTCCGCCTGCGTCGGCGTACGGCGGACCGCCCGCCGTCGACCGGGGTTGTGCGCGTGGCAGCTGCGGCGATGCTGCTTCCGCTGCTGGTGTTCCTGGCCTACGGGTATGGGACGAAACACCACTGGGGTAACGACCGCCTGACCGACGCTGCCAAGCAGACTGAGACCTATCCGGAGGGGTACGACGAAGGTTGTCATGAGGGCGGTCCGCTCCCCGAGCGTGACCTCTCGGGCTGTACCTGGCATTCGGAGTATTCGGACACCGTGTACCTGGTCGGTGACTCGAACGCCGGAATGTATAGCGATGGTTTGATTGAGGCGACCGAGCAGACTCAGCAGCGGCTGATCGTCGGCGCGCGCAGCAGCTGCCCGTTCATCCTCGCGTCGTCGCACGCGTCGAATCTGCACACGGCCGATTGCGATGAGTACGTCGACGAGACGTTGACCTGGCTCACTGAGCGGCCGCCGGGAACGGTGGTCATCTCGGCGGCGGCCTCGGAGATTCTCAACGACGGGACCACGCTGGAAGATCCGAACACCGGCAAGGTCGCCGAGACCGCCGAGAAGAAAGCCAGCCTGTGGGACACCGCGCTGAGTTCGGTGATCAGTAAGTTGCGTTCGGCCGGACATGACGTGGTCGTAATCGGCGTCATTCCGCACTTCTACAACCCTGGTGGCGGTTATTGGACGACCGCACACTGCGCGCTCATCGATTTCGCGCAGTCAAGCGCGCAGTGTGGCGCGACGCAGAGTCGTAGCGACGCCGACGAGCTGCAGTCGCTTCCGCTGCAGGCGGAGCACGATGCGGCGGAGCAGGCCGGTGCGTCGTACCTCGATCTACGCGACGAGTTGTGTCCGGACGGGGTGTGTCAGACCGTCCGCGACGACACGTTCATGTATCGCGACGGCAAACACATCTCGAAGGCGGCCAGCGCGCAACTCGCCCCGCAACTCGCTGCGGCGATCAGCGGTTGAGCCGCACTCCCTTGACCTGACGCTTTCCGCGCCGCAGCACGATCAGTCCGCCAGAGAGCAGGTCGGATTCGGCGAGCACCGCGTCGGTCTCACTCACTCGCTGATTGTTGAGGTAGGCGCCGCCCTCCGTGATCGCGCGGCGGGCATCGCCAAGCCCCTTGGCCAGGCCGCTGTCGCGGAACAGTTCGGCCAGACTCGGCAGTTGCGCTGAGTCCACGGTGACGTCAATCAACCCTGCTTCGTTCAGCGCGGCCGCCAGCGTCGAGTCGGGCAATTCCGCAAGTTCGGCGCGGCCGAATAGGGCGCGTCCGGCGAGGTCTGCGGCCTCTAACTCTTCGGCGCCGTGCACCAGCGTGGTGAGTTCGTCGGCGAGCGCGCGCTGCGGGATGCGCAGGTGCGGCTTATCGGCGCCTTGCGCGATGAGATCTTCGATTTCCTCCCGTGGTTTGAGGCTGAATGCCTTCATCCACCGTTCGATGTCCCGGTCATCCGCGCCGAGCCAGAATTGGTGGAAGGCGTACGGCGAGAACATCTCGGCATCCAGCCAGACCGCACCGCCGGCGGTCTTGCCGAACTTGGTTCCATCCGCCTTGGTAATGAGTTTCGTCGACATCGCGTGCACCGTCGCGCCTTCGACCCGGCGGATGAGGTCGACGCCCGAGGTGAGGTTGCCCCACTGATCCGATCCCCCCGTCTGTAGCGCACATCCGTACCGACGGTATAGCTCGAGGTAATCCATCCCCTGCAGGATCTGGTAACTGAATTCCGTGTAGCTCAGCCCAGCATCGGAGGCGAGCCGGGTACTGACCGCCTCCTTCGCCAGCATCTTGCCGACCCGGAAGTGTTTGCCGACGTCCCGCAGGAAGTCGATTGCGGACAGCGGTCCGGTCCAATCCAGGTTATTGACCATGACCGCGGCGTTCTCGCCCTCGAAGTCGAGGAACTTCGACACCTGCCCCTGCAACCGCGTCACCCATTCAGCGACGAGTTCCTTCGGGTTCAGCTGGCGCTCAGCGTTCCGTCCGCCTGGATCCCCAATCAGGCCGGTCGATCCGCCGACCAACGCGATGGGTCGGTGGCCAGCTCGCTGAAACCGCATCAAGGTGATCAGTTGCAGCAGGTTCCCGTGATGCAGGCTCGGTGCAGTCGGATCGAATCCGATGTAGAGGGTGATCGGCCCGTCGTCCAGCGCGGCGCGTAACGCGTCGATGTCAGTGGTGTCGGCGATCAGATCTCGCCAGGCAAGATCGTCGAGCAGGTGGGTCATCCTCTTCCTCATCATCATCAAGTAAACGTGCGGCGTTAAGAGTCTATTGAGCGCGCCGCGCGCCCGTCGACGGGTTCGGCACGCGGCGAGCGACGGTACGTCGACACGGACCTATCGGCGCTCGCCCAGAATCGCCACGGCACATCGGGCGCGAGGCGGACGCCGACCCGCGGGCCAGCGCTGATCTGCAGCCGCACACCGTCACTGAATAGTTGTACGTCGCTGTCGGCGTCGCACAAGTCGGCTCCGGCCTGAGTCATGGTCAGTCCTAATGCTCGTGCGAGCAGCCCTGGCCCGCGGGCCAGGTGATCGGCATCTCGAGCGTTGGCGCGACGCCGGGCCGCGATCACCTCACCGTCCAGGACCCGCGCCGCCCTGATCAGCACACCGCCGGCCTGGCCGTCGATGTGACTCACCGCGTTCACGCAGTGGTGGATGCCGTGCGAGAGGTACACGTACAGATGGCCTGGCTCACCGAACATCACCTCATTGCGGGGCGTGCGTCCGCGATAGGTGTGTGAGGCGGGATCGTCCTGACGATAGGCCTCGGTCTCGGTGATTCTGGCGGTCACGGTTTCGCCGCCTGCGCGTGAGCTGATGAGCGCACCTATGAGTTCCGGCGCGACCACAGTTGGATCGCGCCGGAAGAACTCACGCGGTAACGATCGCACGCTTACGCCGGATCGATAAACGCCCGCTGAGCGGCGATCGACGCCTTGATGCCGTCGATCTGCGCAAGGACCGATGACGGCGCAGTCCCGCCGTGCGTAGAACGCGCCGCGAGCGCGCCGTCCACGGTGAGCACCGAAAGCACGTCGCTGGTCAGCCGGGAGTCGATGGCGGCGAGGTCCGCGGCGCTGAGGTCGTACAGTTCGCACCCACGTTCATCACATGCGGCGACGGCGGCACCGCTGATCTCGTGCGCGTCTCGGAACGGAATCCCCTGCCGTACCAGCCATTCCGCAACGTCGGTCGCCAGCGCATGGCCGGCGCCGGCGCCGCGCGAGACTGCATCGGTGTTCACCGTCATCGTGGCGATCATGCCCGATACGGCCGGCAACAGCATCAGCAATTGCTCGACCGAATCGAAGGTGCACTCCTTGTCCTCCTGCAGATCGCGGTCGTACGCGAGCGGCAGCGCCTTGAGCGTGGTCAGCAGCGACATCAGGTTGCCGACAAATCGTCCGGATTTCCCACGGGCGAGCTCACCGATGTCGGGGTTCTTTTTCTGCGGCATGATCGAGGATCCGGTCGCCCAAGAATCGTGCAATGATACCCACCCGAACTCGGTGGTGTTCCACAGCACGACCTCTTCGCCGATTCGCGAGAGGTGGACGCCGATCAGCGCTGCGGTGAACAGGAACTCCGCGACGTAGTCGCGATCCGACACGGCGTCGATCGAGTTGTCGGCCGGACGGTCGAACCCCAGTTCGGCAGCGACCGCAACCGGGTCCAGCGCGAGCGAGGATCCGGCCAGCGCGCCGGCGCCGAGCGGGCTTACCGCGGCGCGGCGATCCCAGTCGCGCAGGCGATCGACGTCGCGGGCAAAGGCGTGCACATGCGCGAGCAACTGATGCGCGAACAGGATCGGCTGCGCATGCTGCAGGTGCGTCATACCGGGCGCGACGACGTCGCGGTACTCCTCCGCTTTCGCCAGCAGCGCTTGTTGCAGCGTGATGAGTTCGCGCACGATCGACCGCACGTTATCGCGCAGGTATAGCCGCAGGTCCGTGGCCACCTGGTCATTGCGACTACGGCCAGCGCGCAGTTTCCCTCCCAGCGCTCCCAACCGCTCGATCAGCCCGCGTTCCAGGGCGGTGTGCACGTCCTCGTCGGCCTCGGTTCCGACGAATGAACCGCTGGCGACGTCCTTCTCCAGGTCGTCTAGCGCGGTGAGCATGCGGTCGAGTTCTACGTCATCGAGCAGACCCGCGGCCTTCAGTACCCGCGCGTGTGCGCGTGACCCCTGCAGGTCGTACTTCGCTAGGCGCCAGTCGAAATGCACTGACAGCGATAGCGCGACCATCTCAGGCGATGGACCGGCGGAGAATCGGCCACCCCACAACCGGGTGCTCTGATCACTCTGCTCCATGTTTCCTCCAGCTGTGCGACGGCCGGGTTCGGCCACGTCGTGTGGTTGTTTTCGTGTGATGGTGGTGATGCGTACTCAGGACTGGCCGAGTTGGGTGAGCTCGTCTGCCAGTGCACGAGCCCTGTTCGGCGAACGCACGACGACCAGTATCGTGTCGTCCCCCGCGATCGACCCGACCACGTCGGTGAGTGCCGCGCGATCGATCGCTGACGCTAGGAAGGATGCCGCTCCTGGCGGAGTGCGCAACACGATTTGGTTCTGCGCCACGTCAACCGCGGTGAGCAACTCGCTGAGCAGCCGACCTAGGCGCGAGGCAGTGACCGGCGCCGCGACACCGTCCGCGGGTACGACATACCGCGACTGACCGGTCTCGGTGCGCACCTTGTGCGCGCCGATCTCTTCGAGGTCCCGGCTCAACGTCGCTTGGGTGACTGAGTGGCCGCCCGCGGCAAGCAGTTCCAGTAGCTGGGCCTGGGACTCGACGACGTGTTCCGCGATGAGTTCGGCGATCCGGGCCTGGCGCGCCGGTTTCGTCGCGGGGGCGCTCATCGCTGGCCCAGCAGCCAGACCAACAGAGCCTTCTGCGCGTGCAGCCGGTTCTCGGCCTCGTCCCAGACCACCGACCGTGGGCCGTCGATGACGTCCGCGGTGATCTCCTTGCCGCGGTAGGCCGGAAGGCAGTGCAGCACGATCACGTCGTCACTGCAAGCCTCCAGCAGGTCCTGGTTGACCTGGTACGGCAGGAAAATATCGGCTCGCTCGGCGGACTCGCCCTCCTGGCCCATCGAGATCCAAGTATCGGTGGCGATCACGTCGGCACCGCGAGCGGCGACCGCAGCATCGTCGCTGATCAGCACCGAGCCGCCGGTCTGCACCGCGATCTTCTCCGCATCGGCGACAACCGCCGGATCGGGCTGATAGCCGCTCGGACCGGCGATCCGCACGTGCATCCCCGCGGTGACGCCACCGAGAAGGTACGAGTGGGCCATGTTGTTGCCGGAGTCGCCCAGATATGCGAGCGTGCGCCCGGCGGCCGAGCCCAGATGCTCGTTGATCGTCTGCAGATCGGCGAGGATCTGGCACGGATGGAACTCGTCGGTGAGCGCATTTACGACCGGGACCTGCGCGTAGCGCGCCATCTCGTCGATCCGCTCCTGGGCACCGGTACGCCAGACGATCGCCGAGCACTGACGATCGAGTACGCGGGCCGTGTCGGCGATCGGTTCGCCGCGACCGAGCTGTGAGGTACCACTGTCCAGGATCAGCGGGTTTCCACCCAACTCGGCGATCCCGGTGGCGAACGACACCCGCGTTCGAGTCGAGGACTTATCGAAGATGACGGCGACTGCCTGCGGGCCGGCCAGCGGCTTTGTACCGTAGCGGTCCTTCTTCAGCTCTGCCGCGAGCGCGAGAACTTCGGCCTGTTCGGATGGCGACAGATCGTCATCGCGCAGGAAATGGCGCAGGGTCATGATGTTTCCTTGAGTTCGGCGCCGAGCGCGTCGACGAAGGTGTCGAGCTGCTCATCGGTGACGATCAGCGGCGGCGCGACGCGCAGCGCGGACGGCGATACGTTATTGACCAAGAATCCGGCGTCCCGCAGTCCTTGCGCTACCTGCGCGGACATCTCGCCTGGCAAGTCGATCGCGCGTAGCAGTCCCCGTCCGCGGACGTCACCGGTGACGTCCGAGAGCGCTGCGGCAAGGTGCTCACCGCGGGCCTTTGCGGCACCGTTCAGGTCAGTCTCGGTCGCGACGTCCAACACGGCGAGCGCCGCGGCGGCACAGACCGCATTGCCCGCGAACGTGCTGCCGTGACTGCCTGGGGTAAGCAGTTGCGCAGCATCACCAAATGCCATCACCGCGCCGATGGGCATTCCGCCACCGAGGCCCTTGGCCAAGGTGACCACGTCTGGTGCGAGACCGTCGTGTTGGAACGCGAACCAGTCACCGGTACGGCAAATACCGGTCTGGACTTCGTCGAGCGCAAACAATGCGCCGTTCTCGTGCGCGATCTGCTGTGCGGACTTCAGGTAGCCCTCCGGCGGAACGATGACGCCGCCCTCGCCCATGATCGGCTCGAGCAGGACCATGGCGGTCTCGGAGTCGACCGCCGCGCGCAATGCATCGACGTCGCCATACGGCACGTGCGTGACATCGCCCGGCAGCGGAGCAAACGGCGCCTGTTTGGCGGGTTGACCGGTCAGTGCGAGCGACCCCATGGTCCTCCCGTGGAACGCACCTTCCGCCGCAACGACCTTCCGCCGGCCGGTGAGCCGAGAAATCTTGAAGGCCGCCTCGTTAGCCTCAGCGCCAGAGTTTCCGAACATCACGCGTCCGTCGCGCCCGGCCAGCGACAGCAGGCGTTCGGCGAGTTCGATGGTCAGCGGGTGTGCGTACAGATTGCTGACGTGGCTAAGTACCGCGATCTGGTTGCTGACGGCCTCGACAACGCGTGGATGCGCGTGGCCAAGAATGTTGACGGCGATCCCGGCCAGCAGGTCGAGGTAGCGCTTACCGGACTCGTCGTAGACATAGACGCCCTCGCCGCGCACCAGCATCAGCGGCGGAGTGCCGTAATTGTTCATCAGGCTCGCGTTCCACCGGTTGGCGTAGCTCTCGCTCATGAGTGGTGCACATCCTTCTGTTCTGAAGTGGCGGTGGGATTATCGGGTAGCAGCGGGATATCAGGCAAAACCATGGTGCCGTTGCCTTCGTCGGTGAAGATCTCCAGCAGCACCGAGTGCGCCTCGCGACCATCGATCACAGATGCGGCGGGGACCCCGCCCTCTACCGCACGCAAGCATGCTTCCATCTTCGGGATCATGCCGGATTCCAGTGATGGCAGCAAAGCGCGTAGATCACTGACCTTGATCTCGCTGCGCAGCGACGACTTATCCGGCCAGTCGGTGTAGAGACCCTCGACGTCGGTGAGCACGACGAGCTTTCGCGCGCCGAGAGCGGTCGCCAGCGCGCCCGCCGCCGTGTCCGCGTTCAGATTGTGGATCACGCCGTCTGCATCGGGCGCGACCGTCGATACCACCGGGATCCGGCCTGCGTTGATGACGTCGTCGATCGCGCCCGGGTTGACCTCCGCGACGTCGCCGACCTGGCCGATGTCGACCTGGACGCCATCCACGGTGGCGGTGCGACGGACGGCCGTGAACAACCGGGCATCTTCACCGGACATCCCCACAGCGTGCGGGCCATGCGCGTTGATCAGTCCGACCAATTCGCGCTGGACCTGTCCGACAAGCACCATCCGCACGACGTCCATGCTCTCGGCGGTCGTCACCCGCAGTCCCCCGCGGAACTCAGATTCGATGCCGAACTTGTCCAGCATCGCGCTGATCTGCGGGCCGCCGCCGTGCACCACGACCGGTCGGATCCCCACGGTATGTAGGAACACCATGTCCTGCGCGAACGCGCGCTTCAGGTTCTCGTTGGTCATCGCATTGCCGCCGTACTTGACGACGATCATCTCGCCGCGGAACTTCTCCAGCCACGGCAACGCTTCGATCAGGACTGCGGCCTTATCAGCGGCAGTAGGAATGCTCGTCATGTGGAGTACGCCGAATTCTCGTGAACGTAATCAGTAGTCAGGTCGTTGGTCCAGAGCGTCGCGGAGGAATCACCCGATTTCAGATCGATCAGGATCTGCACATCGCGAGCAGTCATATCCACCAGATCGCGGCTCTCACCGGGTTCGCCGTCCCGGCAGATCATCACGCCGTTCATCGATACGTCGATCCGCTCCGGGTCGAACGTCGCTGAGGTCGTACCGACCGCCGCGAGGATCCGGCCCCAGTTCGGATCATTGCCGAAGATGGCACATTTGAACAAGTTGCTGCGCGCCACAGACCGGCCGACTTCCACCGCATCTGCTTCGTTCGCGGCGCCGACGGTGGTGATCGCGATGTCGTGCGAGGCGCCTTCGGCGTCTCGGATCAACTGCAGCGCCAGATCCAGGCACAACTCACTCAGCGACGCGGTGAACTCGTCAAGGTCAGGCCGGATACCGCTCGCGCCGCTGGCCATCAAACTCACCGTGTCATTGGTGGACTGGCAGCCGTCGGAGTCGATCCGGTCGAAGCTCATCGAGGTCGCGGTACGCAACGCGGAGTCGAGCTCGGCCGCGCTGAGCTCGGCATCGGTGGTCAGGTATACCAGCATGGTCGCCAGCGCCGGCGCAAGCATTCCCGCGCCCTTGGCCATCCCACCGATGCTCCAGCCATCGCCTCGGTGCACGGCAGTCTTGGCGACGGTATCGGTGGTCATGATGGCGTTCGCCGCGTCTTGCCCGCCGTCAGCGTCCAAGGCCTCGATGGCAGCGTCGAATCCAGCAAACAGTTTCACTTCGTCGAGTTGCTCACCGATCAGGCCGGTCGAGCACACCAACACATCACCCGCACCGATGCCAAGTGCCGCGCCGATGCGCTCGGCGGTGGCGTGCGTGGTCTGGAACCCCCGGCTGCCGGTATAGCAGTTGGCCCCACCGGAGTTCGTCGCGATCGCCCGCACCTCACCGTCGGCGATGACCTGTTCGCTCCACAGCACCGGGTTGGCTTTACACCGGTTGCTGGTGAACACGCACGCAGCGGCGAAAGACGGGCCCGTGTTCTGTAGGACCGATACATCGGGCTTGCCGCTGGCCTTGAGTCCGGCGACGACGCCGCTGGCCAGAAACCCCTTAGGTGCGGTGACGCTCACGGCGCTACTCCCGTCTGCGGTAGGCCGAGGGTCTCCTCGAGACCGAGGGCGAGGTTCATGCACTGCACTGCGGCCCCACCGGTGCCTTTGGTGAGGTTGTCGACGGCGCCGATCGCGATCAACCGGCGGGCGTCCTCGTCAACGGCGGCCTGGATGGTGACGTTGTTGGAGCCCAGCACGGACGCTGTAGTGGGCCACTGACCGGACGGCAGCACGTGCACGAACGGTTCGTTCTGGTACGCCGCAGCGTAGGTTTCGGCAATCTGCTCGGCGCTGACTCCGTCACGTAACGGTGCGCTGCAGGTCGCGAGAATGCCGCGCGGCATCGGCACGAGCAGCGGGGTGAACGAGACGCTCACATCTGACTCGCTCAACAGGCTGAGATTCTGGGTGATTTCCGGGGTGTGCCGGTGCGCACCGCCAACGCCGTACGCCGATACCGACCCCATGACCTCACTACCGAGCAGGTGCGGTTTGAGTGACTTACCCGCACCGGAGGTGCCGGATGCCGCCACCACCACGACCTCGGGCTCCACGAGGCCCGCCGCAACGGCGGGGGCCAGCGTCAGCGTGGACACGGTCGGGTAGCACCCCGGCACCGCGATCCGCCGTGCAGCGGTGATCGCGGCCCGCTGGGCGGCCAACTCGGGCAACCCATACGGCCAACTACCGGCGTGCTCGCCGCCGTACCAGCGGATCCAGGCGTCCGGATCGGTGAGCCGATAGTCGGCGCCACAGTCGATGACCACGCACTCGTCGCCGAGCTCGCTGGCGATCTCAGCGGACTTACCGTGCGGAAGCGCCAGGAACACGACGTCATGCCCACTCAGCGCATCGACGGTGGTTTCGGCGAGGATACGGTCAGCCAGTGGAAGCAGGTGTGGTTGATGTTCACCAAGTCGCGTCCCCGCGTTCCCGCCGGCCGTCAACGCGCCAATCTCGATCTCGGGGTGCGCGAGCAACAGCCGGATGATCTCGCCCCCGGCGTACCCACTCGCTCCCGCTACTGCAGCCCTAAAAGTCATACGAATGATTATGCATGACTATGCAACTTTATTCACCCGTAGGGGGTGGCGCCGTCGTCGATCTCCGCAGGCGCCTCGGGGACGCTCGCCGTCATCAGCGTGCCGTCCTGGCGGCGACCTCCGATCAGGGGTTCGCTGCCGATCACACCCGCGATGCGCTCGCCTTGATCTTGCAGCTCAACACTGCGCGGGACACCTGGTAGGACCCGGTGCGGCGTACCGCGCACCGTAACCTCCACCTCGCCAGTCGAGACGAACTCGATCGCGCGCTGTTGCAGCGTCACTTCCAAGCGGCTGCCGCGCACGGTCAGCACGAATCTCATCCGCGGCCACTGTGCGGGCAATCGCGGGTCGAACGACAGTGCACCGTCATAGTCACGCATACCGGCGAACCCAAACACCAGCGCGCTCCACACACCGCCGGCCGACGCCACGTGCACGCCGTCACTGGTGTTGCCGTGCAGGTCGGCCAAATCGACGAACAGCCCGTGCAGGAAATACCGCAGCGCCATGTCGTGATACCCGACCTCGGCCGCGATGACGGACTGCACCACAGCAGATAGCGTGGAGTCTCCTGTGGTGATCGGGTCGTAGTACTCGAAGTTCGCGCGCTTCTGTTCCTTGGTGAAGTGATCGCCTTGCAGGAACAGCGCCAGAACAACGTCCGCCTGCTTGAGCACCTGGCGCCGGTAGATCACCAACGGGTGGTAGTGCAGAAGCAACGGCTTGTTCTCGGGCGGCGTCGAAGCGAGGTCCCATAACTCACGGTCTAGGAAGTGGTCGTCCTGCGGGTGGATGCCGAGCGCTTCGTCGTACGGAATCGTCATCCCCTCCGCGGCTGCGGCCCATTCGTCGACCTCATGCACTTCCAGGCCGACCCGCTCGACCATCCGGGCGTACGCCGTCGGGTCTTCACCCTGCAGCGCACGCACTTGCCGGCTGGCGTGGCGCAGGTTGAATCGCGCCATGACGTTGGTGAACAGGTTGTTGTTCACCACAGTCGTGTACTCATCCGGGCCGGTGACGCCGTGGATGTGGAACTCGCGATTGCCGTTATTGCGCCAGAACCCGAGATCAGCGAACATCCGGGCGGTTTCGACCAGAATGTCGATCCCCTCCCGGCGCACGAAGGCCTCGTCATCAGTGACCATGCCGTAGCGCACCAACGCGTACGCGACGTCCGCGTTGATGTGGTATTGCGCGGTTCCCGCGGCGTAGTACGCCGACGCTTCCTCACCGTTGATCGTGCGCCACGGGAACAACGCGCCGCGCTGCGATAATTCGCGTGCACGTTCGCGCGCCGCCGGGAGCATGTTCCACCGAAACCGCAGCAGGTTTCGGGCCATCGAGGGAGCCGTGTAGGTCAGGAACGGCATCACGTAAACCTCGGTGTCCCAGAAGTAGTGCCCCTCGTACCCGGACCCGGTCACCCCCTTGGCTGCTACGCCGAGTTGGTCGGCGCGGGCGCTCGCCTGCGCTAATTGGTAGATATTCCAGCGGATGGCCTGTTGAATCGCCGGGTCGGCGTCGACCTCAACATCCGAGGCGGCCCAGAAGTCGGCGAGCCACTCGCGCTGCTCGTTCTCGTAGGTATCGATGCCGTGATCACGCACGCGGTCGAGGGTGCGACGCACCCGGTCGACGAGCTCGCGTACGGGCACACCGCGCGAGGTGTGGTAGGCCGCAACCTTGTGGATCGTGATCGACTGCCCTTGCACCGCGTGGATCCGGTACACCTTCTTGGCGAAGTCGAGGTCGCTCGAATTGAGTTCTTCATAGGCGTTCTGCGTCTCGATCGAGTGATCGGCGCCGACAGCGAGGGTCATCTGCGAGTTCACGCAGCGGAACCCGAGGATCATCCGGCGATCGGAGTACCAATCCAGTTGCGGTTCGAGCACTCGACCTTCGAACACGGCAGCCTTGCGAGGATCAAACTTGGCACCCATCGCGTGCGCGGGTACGTGGTACTCGTCGCGGCCGTCCTGGCGATTCAGGATCTGCGAGGACACCACGATGGGGGCGTCGCCATCGAGCATGGTCAGTTCGATGGACATGATCGCCAGGTGTCGCTGCGTGAACGAGACCATCCGCTTGGAGGTAATTCGCACCCGCTTGCCGGCCGGAGTACGCCAGACGATGTCCCGGCGCAGCACACCTTCGGTGAAACTCAGCGTGCGCTCGTACTGCTCCAGGTCGGCCGTCGCCAGCAACAGCGGCTCGTCGTCGACGTATAGCTTCATCACCTTCGCATCGGGGACGTTCACGATCGTCTGACCGGTGCGCGCGAATCCGAAAGCTTCTTCCGCGTGCCGGATCGCCCAGGTTTCGTGGAATCCGTTGACGAAGGTCCCGTGTACCGATGCCTCACGGCCTTCTTCGGGGTTTCCCCGCATGCCGAGGTAGCCGTTGCCGACGGCGAACAGCGATTCGGTCGTTCCGAGGTCCGCGCCGTCGTATGCCGTCTCACGCAGCGCCCACGGATCGACCGGGAAACGGCTGCGATTCAGCGGGTCAATGAACTGGTCTGTGTTCAACTAACTGCGCTCCTTGTCGTCGGTGCGCTGTGCGGTATCAATGAGTTGGTCGAGGTCGGTGACCACCATGTCGGCACCGGCGCTGGTGAGGGCATCGGCGCCGGCGCCGCGGTCGACCCCGACAACGAGCCCGAATCGACCAGCGCGCCCTGCGGCCACCCCGGAGGTGGCGTCCTCAACGACCACGGACGTCGTCGCACTCGCCTGGGCGAGGCCGGCAGCGTGGAGGTACGTATCGGGGGCTGGCTTACCGGGTAGGCCTTGTTGTGCGGCGACCTTACCGTCGACGACGAACGCGAACCGCTCAAGCAATCCGGCGGCCTTCAGCACGTTTACCGCGTTCCGCGAGGACGAGACGATGCCCAGCACGATGGGCCGATCGCTGAGGTAGTCCAGCAGCGCGACTGACCCCGGATACGCCTGGACGCCGTCCCGCTGGAGGGTGTCCGCGAACATTTCATCTTTGAGGTTGCCCAGCCCGCTGACCGTCTCGCGGGATGATTCGGCGGCCCCGCTGCCTTCGGGCAGCATGATGCCACGCGACAGCAGGAAAGACCGGACACCGTCGTACCGCGGTTTGCCGTCGATATAGCGGAAATAGTCGTCGTCGGTGTACGCCGCCTGCTCGGGACGGGCTCCGAGAAAGGCGGTGAACATGTCCCGCCAGGCGCGCATGTGCACCTCGGCGGTCGGCGTGATTACACCATCGAGATCGAACAGGGCTGCTTGGAAATCGTCCCAATCCACCCGCGTAATGCTACTGCGCCCGTTGAGGGCACCCCAGCGATAACCGCGCCTCACCATCGTGACCACGACCACCCACCAGCGACACCGGGTTCGGTCATCAAGTAGCGCCGTCCTATAGGAGCGTGTCGGGTCCCGCGGAGCGCGGAGCGCATTGCTGGGGCCATGAGGATGGGCAGCGCCGCCGTAGCCACATGAGAGCCGGCGCGCATCACGCCACGCTTCCGATGGGCAGCGAGTCCTTATAACTGTCGAGCAGATCAGCGAGTTCCTGGTGGAATCTGTCGCGCTGTCGCGGGTTCGGGATGTGCTCCGCCAGCAGTCCAATCAGCTCCTCCGCCGGATCCAACCCGTCGCCATCATCGCTATCTCGATCAGCGTCGACGAGCCCCACGGCAGCCTCGCGCGCGTCCCGCGCTCTGCGTGCGACGTCTTCGATTTCGGCGGGATCCGGAATTCGGATCCGCGGGTTGATCACCGGTTTTCGCTCCGGATCAATCCACGGCGGCGGGATCCACCACGGCAACCCGTTGCGCATGTCGATTCGCCACCCGCTGCTATCGAGTTCACGATGGTGGGCGCCACACAACAACGTCAGATTGGATACGTCAGTGGCACCACCGCGCCACCACTCCCGAACATGATGCCGTTGACACCAGTCCGGCGGCACATCGCAACCCGGATGCGAACAGCCACCATCTCGCGCGACGAGTGCGTGAGTCTGCCCCGCACTCGCTATCCGTTTCGATCGGCCGTAGGCCACGACCCCACTAATCTTGCTCGCCCACACGGGGATCAACAGCGCCTCGTCTGCCAGGCGCCGGAACTCGCGCAGGGTAATCCGGTCCCCGCCGGCAACACGACCGACGTACCGAGACCCGTTATCGCGGGGACCTCTGCTGTCGCGGCCAACGCCGTCCGGGTGGTCCTCAGACGCCCAGTCACTGGCGTCGCCTTGCGCGCCCGTCGGGGTGAGGCCCAGAGCATCCATGACCGTGTCGACATCGACCACCAGATGGACAGTCGCCGCCGTGCCGCCACTCGCGGGCACACCGTTGCCGTCGAGCAACAGCCCGAGTGCGTCGAACAACCCGTCGTGACGACGCTGGTCGGCCGTACGGTCATCCTTCGTGCCACTTTGGTCGGGCTTCGGCGCGCTGAGCGGCGACAGCACAGCGTCCAATCGCGCCTTCGTTTCCGCGGTCAGGAACCCGCTGAGCTGGTACAGGCCGTCGTACCGTTGCCTACTAATTCGCAGCGTTCGGCGCGCCTGCGTCAGCCTCGGCTCGGGTCCGCGACCGTCGGGCAACAAGGTCGCGTCGATGTCTTCGCCCGCGATTTTCAAATGTGCCGGAGTGAGTGACGCCGTGAATCCCACCATCATCGACTCTGCTTGCTCGCGGAGGCTGGCATCCAACTCAGGAATCGTGTCGATGCGCTTCATCGTCGCCAGCACCACGTCCAACTGCTCGGTCGACACCGCCCCACCCTCCACCGCGCCAGCCAGGACAGGCAAGTCGGGCGGAATCTCGCCCTGAGAGAACCCATTTCGCGGCAACAGTTTCTCGGCGCGGCGCTGTCGCGCGTTCGCTTCCGTAGTGCTGATCCGTAACAACTGCGCCAAGCCTTTGGGGATACTCTTCGAACCCGCGTAGTCCGGAAACGCCGGATCCTCCGACGCAGCCTCGATAACCCGGCTGTCGAATAGCACGCCGCGGGATCGGTGCGCCTCGAATTCCCGCGCCAACCCCACCAAGCACGACGGGTCTAACGCCGCGAAGTCGCCACGATTACCGATCTCAAGCAAGGCGTCCATGCCGAGTTGTAGGTGTTCGAGAGCATCAGCCAGTTCCACCGAGAACGCCTCAGCGACCCGTAATGGGCCGGTCACCCCGGCCGCGGCCGCCGCTCGAGCGTCCGAAGGTACAAATCGCAGCCGATCATCCTCACGCGACCCACGGGGCGTCAAGGGAGTACCGCCCGCGCGTGTATCCGAGCACATAGCTGCGGTCATCGCGGACCTCCCTCAACCGATCGACGTTCGCTCATGCCTTTATCGTACATCTGTTCGATCATATCGTCAATAGGTCGCGAACATGGGTGTGATGTCTCCGGTCTGGTTGCGACCGGGCGATCGGCTGTCGGGGTCCACCACCCGAGCCTTGGGCCGGAAGTGTCACCACCAACACAGCCCGAACCGTCACCGATGAGCCGATACAGAACTGTCACCGATGCCCTAAGAGATGACAGGTGCCGCCACCATGGCTATGGAATACCGCTCCGGACATACGGCGCACGCCGCAGGCGGCGCGCGATACCCAGACTCCAGCGGATGTCGCACGACCGTCCGGCGGCTTCGCCAGCCGGACGTGCGGAGCGACTAGCGCAGAGTGGCCGAATGCTCGGATTGAACGGCGGAGATGATTGCCTCGCGCACTGCAGTGATCTCGTCGTGCTCGAGGGTCCGGTCGTCAGCGCGCAGGCTCAGCGCGAATGCCAGCGAACGCTTTCCGTCGTCAACCTGCTCCCCGGTGTACACGTCGAACAGTCGCACATCCTCCAGCAGATCGCCGCCGGCGGCACGAATCGTCTGCTCCAGACGCGCAACCGGGATCGAGTCGTCGACGACGAGCGCGAGGTCCTGCACGGCCCGCGGGAATGGCGAGACTCGCGGCGCGGTAGCGCGAGTGGAACTGTGCTCGATCAGGGCATCGAGGTCGAGCTCTGCGACGCTGGTCCGCGCCGGCACACCAGCAGCCTCACACACCTGCGGATGCAATTCGCCGGCGTACCCGACTACCTCCTGCGTACCGGCAGTCAGAATCGCGGCGCACCGGCCGGGATGCCACGGAGCTCGCTGAGCTTGGCGCACCTCGATGTCAGTGCCGACGGCGTCTGCCAGTAGCCGAGCGGCCTCGACGGCATCCCGCCAACTGGCGGCGGCCCCCGCACCGAACCACGCATTCGGCTCCGCTCCCGCGACTGCGACCGCCGCGTGCAGCCTCTCGATGGGACGCGCCGCATCCAGGTCGGCAAGTTGCTGTGGGTTCGGATGTATTCCGCGGTCAATCACTGGCGCCGCCGGGCGCGGCTGCTGGGGCTCGAAGAACACGGTGCCCGTTTCGTACGTCGCCACGTGGTCAGCGCCGCGGCTGACATTGCGACGCAGCGCAGCCAATAAGTTCGGCATGAGCGTCGTGCGCAGCGTCTGCTGCTCTGCAGAAATCGGGTTGGCGATGCGGACGCTTCGGCGCCGCTCATCGTCCGGTTCGATCCCAAACGTATCGAGTTCGGCGTCGTCCTGGAACGACATCGACGGCGTCTCGACGTACCCCGCAGCCGCCAATGCGCGACTCGCTCGCCGCTTTGCCCGCTGAGTTTCGGTCAGCCCGCCGCCAGCTTTCGCCTGCGGGAGCCGGGTCGGGATCTTGTCGTAGCCGTCAACGCGAGCCACTTCCTCGGCGACCCGAGTCGGCTCGACAAAGTCTCCGCGCCAGGAAGGCGGCCGAACCGACACTTGCTCGCCGTTGACTGCAACCTCGCAGCCGAGGCTCGTCAGGCATTCGGAGACGCGCTCGACCGAGTAGTCCACGCCGATCAGCGCGCGGATCCGGCGGACGTCGACGGTCAGCGGCGGCGGAAGCGTCGGGCGGCCGGCAGTCACCATCGTGTCGTCGGCCGCGCCGCCGCCGTACTGCACCAGCAGCGAAGCGGCGAGGGCGCTGGCCTTCGCTGGTAGCAGCGGGTCGACGCCACGTTCAAATCGCCGCCCGGCTTCCGAGAGCAGGCCGTGCCGACGGGCCGTGCGGCTGATCGCGCTCGCCTCGAAGTGCGCGGCTTCGAGCATGATGTTGCTCGTTTGCGCGGAAATCTCCGCGTACTCGGCGCCCATCACGCCCGCGATCCCCTGGATTCCGGATTCATCGGTGATCAGTAGATCGTCGGCCGACAACTCACGATCAACGTCATCCAGCGTGGTGACCCGCTCGCCCGCCCGCGCCTTGCGCACGATGATCCGAGTGTCGAGCCGGTCGAGGTCGTAAGCGTGCAGCGGTTGGCCCAGCAGCAGCATCACGTAGTTCGTCACGTCCACGGCGAGCGAGATCGGTCGCATCCCGCTGGCGGTCAGTCGACGGGCCATCCAGTCCGGTGTCGCCGCCGCGGGATTGAACCCGCGGATGATCCGCGTGGTGAATACATCGCATGCCGCATCTTCCAGCGTGACGGGGAAACCGTCGCCGGACGCCGCGGCCGGCACCGCGTCGGCGGGGTCTACGAACGGCGCGTCGATTGCCGCAGCGACCTCGCGGGCGATCCCCCGTAAGGACAATTGGTAGCCGCGATCCGGCGTCGGCTCGGTCACGAGAACGGCATCGTGCAACCCCAGTAATTCGACCGCGTCGGCGCCCACGGGCGCGTCTTCGCTCAGAATGAGGATGCCGGAGTGGTCCTCCCCCATGCCCATCTCTAGGGCGGAACAGATCATTCCGTCAGAAATGCGCCCGTAGGTCTTGCGTGCCGAAATCTTGAAGTCCCCTGGCAGTACGGCGCCCGGCAGCGCCGCGACGACCTTGTCACCGACGGCGAAGTTCGTCGCACCGCAGACGATTCCGCGGGTGCGCTCGGGATCAGAGCCGTCGTCGAATCGCACCTGGCAGTACCGGATCGGCTTCTTGAATTCAGTGAGTTCTTCGATGTCGACGACCTGACCGACGTACAGGCCGTTGATGTCGTCGGGACCGGCGCCATCAATCTCGTCGACCTCGACGCCTAAGCCAGTCAGCAAGTCGGCTACCTCTTCGCCGCTGCGGCCGGAGAGCTGCGGGACGAGCTCGGTGAGCCAAGAAAGCGCAACGCGCATCGGTTACTGCTCCATTCCGAAGTGGCGGGTGAAGCGGACGTCGCCGTCCACGAACTGGCGGAGGTCGGCGATCCCGTTGCGGAACATCACGGTGCGATCGATGCCCATACCGAACGCGAACCCGGAGTACTCATCGGGGTCGATATCGCAGGCGCGCAACACATTCGGGTGCACCATCCCGCATCCGCCCCACTCGATCCATTTCGCGCCGCCCTTGGCCTGCGGGAACCACAGGTCGACCTCGGCCGACGGCTCGGTGAACGGGAAGAAATGCGGGCGCAGGCGGGTCGTCGCCTCGTCACCGAACATAGCCTTGGCAAATCGATCCAGCGTGCCGCGAAGATCAGCCATCGACAGGCCTTTGTCCACGGCGAGACCCTCGCACTGGTTAAACACAGGCAGATGCGTGGCGTCCATCGGGTCATCGCGATAGACCCGGCCTGGTACGACGACGTACACCGGCAGATCGCGAGTCAGAAGCGTGCGGATCTGTCCGGCCGAGGTGTGCGTCCGCAACACGACGCCGTTCTCCGGGGGGTCCAGGAAGATCGTGTCCTGCAGACCTCGTGCCGGATGATCACGCGGGGTGTTCAACGCATCGAACACGTGCCATTCGGTGTCTGCCTCTGGCCCCTCCGCCACCTCATAACCCATACCGATGAAAACATCGGCGATCCGTTCGGCAACCGTGGTGATCGGATGGCGGGCACCGTACCGCCCCGAGGACGTCGGCATCGTGACGTCGACGGTTTCGGCTTCGAGCACTTCGAGGTTTCGCCGCTCGGTCAGCAGCTGGTGGCGTTCATCGAACGCCGCCTGCACCTTCTGGCGCGCCTCGTTCACCCGCTTACCGGCGTCCGCCTTCGCCTGAGGCGGCAGCGCGCCGATCTCACGGCGCGCCAACGCGATCGGAGCGCGATCACCCAAGTGCGCAGCCTTCACCGACTGCAACTCGTCGAGGTCCCCTGCCGCGGCGAACGCCTCATCCGCCTCTCGGACGGCAGACTGCAAGTTCTGCGGCGACAGCGCAGCGACCTGTTTGGGGTCGTAGTTGTCATTCGGTGCCGACATGCGGATCCGTTCAGTGAGGTTCGTTAGTTTCCGATGGCACCAGCGGTGGACGCATGGCGCAACCACACGATTCTAGTCAGCGACGGCGACCGCAACCCGAGCGCCTCACCCGCCGAGCATGGGTGGCCGGCGCTGCGCGTGGTTCGTCGCCGACTCGAACAACTTCGCAATCGACAGCAAGTAGGCGTCTGCGCGAGGCGCAGCAACCATCTGTACGCCGATCGGTAGTCCGGACGTGCTGAAGCCGGCCGGCACACTAATCGCCGGCGTCCCGGTCGCCGTGATGTCGCTGCATGCACGCATCCACTCCAGGTAGGTGTGCATCGGCTGCTCGTTGATGTGCATCGGGTATTCCAGCGCACCGTCGAACGGCAGCACTTGCGCGGCGGGCACGAGCAGTACGTCGTACTCGGTGAAGAACTCGACCACTCGCCGATACAACTGCCCACCGGCAATGACCGCACGCGCGAGATCATCAGCACTCAGCGCCCGCCCACGCGCAACGTTCCAGTGGATGGTGTCTTTCACTTGGTCCGGATGCGCATCGACGAGCGGGCCAAAGCCCGCCGCAAATTGCCACGCGCGCCGCGTCAAGAACACGTCGTTCGCATCCCTCAAGTCGGGCATCGCCGCACTCACCCGAGCTCCGAGGCTTTCAAACAGCGCACCCGATGCGGTGATCGCTGCGACGACGTCGGGTTCTACCGGCAGCAGCCCGCCGAAATCAGCCGCGACCGCGACCCGCAGTTGCGTGGGCTCAATCGGTTGCGCGGATCGAAAATTCGCACCGGGCGTGTCCAGACTGGTCGGAGCCTGCAGATCCGGCCCAGCCATCACCGACAACAACAACGCGGTGTCGTCCACGCTGCGCGCCATCGGCCCACTGGTGGCGAGGGTGAATTGGGCGAAAGCGTCCGGCGCCTGCGGCACCCGACCGGGGCTGGGCCGCATGCCAACAACATTGCAGAACGACGCCGGGTTACGTAGCGATCCACCCATATCGCTGCCGTCGGCGAGCGCGGTCATCCCGGTCGCGAGCGCGGCGGCAGCGCCACCTGAACTGCCACCGGCCGAGCGCGTGACGTCGTACGGATTGTGCGTATGTCCGAAGACCGGGTTGAAGGTGTGCGATCCGGCCGCGAACTCTGGGGTGTTCGTCTTTCCGACGCTGATCACGCCAGCGGCATGCAGGCGGGCAATGACCAGATCGTCCTCGGCCGGAACGTTGTCGCGTAGTAACGGGGATCCGCTCGTGGTGCGGATCCCGGCGGTCGCATGCGTGTCCTTATGCAGCATCGGCATGCCATGCAGCGGGGGCAGCTCGACACCGGATGCAGCGACCTCGTCAGCGGCGTCCGCGTGTTCGAGGGCCTGCTCGGCAACGAGGGTGTTGACCGCGTTTATATCGGGGTTCACCTGCTCGATTCGCTCGAGGAATGCCAGCGTCACTTCGCGCGCGCTGAGGTCTCGTCGACGCAGCGCGTTCGCGAGTGCGACCGCCGGCATAAAGGTGATATCAGTCATGGCGCCCCTTCGCTCCACCCCATGATGACACTGCGTGCTTTGCACAGCATGAGTTCTCTCCGTGAACTCATGCTGTGCAGACCAAGCTCGCGCCGGGGCAAAGTTCGCCATCCTCAGATGAAGCCGCCGCCCCTACCGTCGTTAGGCACGAAACGCTGTGGCCATGCGCCCACCAGACGCTTTGTTCAGCAAGTTGAAGACTGCGGGCGATGTTTCAAGCGTTCCTGATTCAAGTGCTCGAGCTCTAGCCGCACTGGCGCGTTCACCCGGCCAACGGCCCCCGGCATCCCGCACGGCGTCGGCAGTGTGGCTGAGGGTCTCGGCCATCTCAGTCGCGGAACGACCGAGGGCCTCAGGCGAAATGATCAAAGCGAACGCCCCTGTGACTGCGCGCCCACTGCCAACTGCCGGTCCGCTTGGCGAGCCAGTAAGCACACCTGCCAGCACATCGACGAGGACCGAAATGCCAAATCCCTTATGGCCGGCAACCGGCTGCTGCGCCACTCCCAGAGCGTGCGCCGGGTCGGTGGTGACAGCGCCATCCGCGGCACGGAACTGCCATGCCGGATCTAGTGGCACGTCCTCCAACTGACTCAGCAAGAGCTGTCCCACCGCACGCGGCGACCACGCCGCATCGAATAGTGGGCCGGCTTGACCCGGCACCGCGAACGCGAGCGGGTTGTTTCCGTGGGTCGCCGCCGTCCCTCCGGGTGGCGCGAGTATCGGCATCGTGTTCTGGCAGACAACAGCTACCTGACCACGCTCGGCGGCGTACTGCGCGTAGTACGCCGCTCGCCCGAAGTCGCGGATATTGCGGATCAAGGCGATACATACGCCGTGTGATCGACTCATCGGAATTGCCCGCGAAATCGCCTCCCAGGTCGGCACGTGACCGAATGCCCCACCACCGTCTACCTCGACCACGGCGGCAGTCACTTCGCTTACGTCAAGCGGAATCCGGACCGGTGGGACGCTGCCGTCGCGAAACGCGTCGAGATACCCAGCTGCGCGGAGCAATCCGTGCGTTCTCACCCCTGAGATCTCCGCTTCGAGCACCGAGTCCGTGATACGTTGCGATTCCTCCGAGGTCACTCCTAGTTCGCAATAACTGGCTTCCAGCGTTGACCGCAATAGCGAGAAATCCACTGCCCTCACCACGTGTCGCACCCGGCGGCTAGCCGAAGCATTTCACCGTGCGGTCGTCAATCGCATCCCAGTCGACTTCATAGCCCAAACCTGGCTTGCTTGGCGCGATCACCATCCCCTCGTCGGTGACTTCGACGGTATCGAGCATGCCGAAGTCCAACGGCCCGATGGGATACGGCATTTCGAACATTTCGGCGTTACGCGATGACAACAGATGATGCAGGTGAGCGGCTTGGACGAGAGTCGACCCGTACGCATGTGGTTCTAATCGACGATTGTGGCTCTCCGCCAATGCACCAACTTTCCGCATCCCAGTGATTCCGCCCATTACGTCGGCGACTACGCGGATCGCGTCCGCAGCCCCACGGGCAAGGATATCCGAGTAGGTCCAGATTCCACGCCATTGCGATTCGCCCATCAGAACCGGGATGTCGAGCGCACGACAGAGTTCAACAAATCCGGCGACGTCATCATCCCGCATCGGGTCTTCGAACCAGTGGAATCCCAGACTCTCGATGGCGCGGCCAACCCGAAGGGCATCTTGATAGTCGTAGGCGCTCGTAGCATCGAGCATTAGTTTGTAGTCGTCACCGACCGCTTCTCGGACTGCCTCGCAGACGAGTATGTCCGCGTCTGGCCTCGCGTCGGCGTGGATCTTCACACCGGTAATGCCGCGACTCTGACACTCCTGCGCGATCTGCACGTACCCGTCAACGTTCGGTTGTGTCTGGGTCGTAGCGTACGCCGGGACCGTGTGCCGATAGCTGCCAAGGAACTTGTAAAGCGGTAGGTCGGCCGCCCTAGCTGCGATATCCCACAACGCAATATCGATGCAGCTCGCCGCCTTCGGGGTGATCGTGTATCGCTGAAATGACATCATCTCCTGCCAAATCCGCTCACGGTCGTACACGTCGGCGCCGACCACCAACGGAGCAAAGAAGTGCATCGCGGTCTCAGCGATCTCGGTTGGCGCGGAGGGCACCCACGACGTCGACACGCCTGTAATTCCGTCCTCGGTCTCAATCTCGAAGACCGTCATGGTGTTCTGCACCGGCGGAATGTCATCGCGCCACCGGAACTCGAAATCGGGCGGGTTCACGACCCGGGCTTTCAACGACGTGATCTTCATGTGCGCTCTCCTGACCTTAAGCAATAAACGAATTCTGGTTACAGATGCTCGAGTTCTGATGCTGCGATCAACGCCTTCGTGTAGTCATGTTTCGGTTTCTCCCACACATCCGCGGCGACACCGGACTCGACGAGCTCCCCCTTGTACAGGACCGCGACATCGTGGCTGAGGTGGCGGACCAGATGCATGTCGTGCGCGACGAATAGGTACGCGATGTTCAGCGTCCTTTGAAGGTCAAGAAGTAGATTGACAACCTGAGCACTGACTGACACATCGAGTGCGGACATTGGTTCGTCTAACACAATCAGCTCGGGGCTTTGAGAGAGCGCGCGGGCGATCGCGACCCGTTGGCGTTGTCCACCGGAAAGTTGATGCGGGTAACGGTCTCGGTAGTCAGCCTGAAGCCCGACGAGTTCCAGAAGTTCTGCGGCACGGGCTCGACGCTGGCTCTTATCGGCCTTCCCGTCGATCGCGTCCTGTTCAGTGACAATCGCCCACAGCCGCATCCTCGGACTCAACGAGCTATACGGATTCTGGAAGACAGCCGACAGAGATCGGACGTACCGACGACGACCCGCCTTGTCTAATTCCGCCAAATCGGTACCGCGATAGCGAATCTCGCCCTCGGTGGGACTGTCCAAACCTAGTAGCAATCGACTTAGCGTGGTCTTACCGCTCCCAGATTCGCCGACCAAGCCCAGGGTCCGCCCAGGATGCAATTGAACGTCGACATTGTTGAGCGCAACGACGGGCGGTTTACCGCGCGACCGAAAGACACGCGATACCGCGACCGATTCAAGTACAGGTCTGGCTACTGCATTGGTGGTCACGCGTCCTCGATTCCTGTCAGCGGCTTCCAGCAGCGAGCCGTCGATCCTCCCGTGTCGCGTGGTTCCGGCATTTGCGTGCGGCATCGGGCATCGGCCAGCGGGCATCTCGGAGCGAAGGCGCACCCCTGAGCGATCTGCCCAGGTGATGGCGGTTGCCCCGGGATTGACTTGAGCGGACTCAGCGGCTGCGCTCCGGCGCCGGTCGAGTCGAGCAATGCCCGGGTGTACGGATGCGCGGGAGCGGCCATCACATCGCGGGTGACACCCGTTTCAACGACTTGACCGGCGTACATCACAGCCACTCGCTCACACAGCAACCGCGCAACACGCAGATCGTGCGTGATGAACAGGGTTGTGAGGTTCAGTTCGCTGCGCAACCGATTGATAATTCGTAATGTTGCTAGTTGCGTCGTGACGTCTAGCGCTGTCGTTGGCTCGTCGGCAATGAGCAACTCAGGGTCCTTTGCTAACGCTATGGCCATCGCCACCCGCTGCCGCATGCCACCGCTGAACTCATGCGGATAATTACGCAGGCGTTCGACCGCCGGGGAGACACCGAGGTCCTCCAGGAGTTGAACGATCTGATCGTCGACGGCGCGCCTGCTCATATCACCTGACATCGCCTCCGCGATCTGGGTTCGAACAGTGAACAGTGGGTCGAGCGCCGTAGTCGGGTCCTGCGGTATATATCCGATCTTGCGATGAAGCACATCGCGCATCTCATCTATGGTCAGGTCACGTAACTCGACGCCCGAGAGTTTGATCGATCCCCCGGTAATTTCGCCGATTGGCGCCTCAATCATCCGCATCACCGCGAGCGCCAGAGTGCTCTTGCCACTTCCGGACTCACCCACAACTGCCAGTGCCGATCCAGTCTCGATCGTGATGTCGATGCCTCTAATCACCGGAAGCCTCGATGAACCCGGTGTATAGACAGCCTCCAGATCTGTAACTTGCAACATTGACTACCGCCTCCGAGTCGGGTCGAGATGCGTGCGGAGCCAGTCGCCGAACAGGTTCGCGGCCAGCACAGTGAGGCTCAGGCAAACGCCTGGCAGAACGGGCAACCACCACGCAACGGTGAGGAAGTTCTTGCCGTCCGACAACATGTTTCCCCACGAGGACGCAGGCGGCGGAACGCCGATGCCCAGGAAGCTCAGCGAGCCCTCCGCGATCACGGCAACTCCGACCTGGAGGGTGGCAAGAACCAGCAAACTACCAACGATATTCGGAAAGATGTGGCGCGTGATTGTCCAGCGACCTTGAGCGCCCATGACTCGTGCCATCGTCACGAAATCCTGCGTTCGTAGCCGCAGTACCTCGCTGCGCAGCACTCGGGCGTACTGCGGCCAGCCCGCGAGAACCAAAACGATGATCACATTCAGTAGGCTCGGGCCGAAGATGCCGACAATGATTACCGCTAGCAACAGCAGTGGAAATGCCATCGAGGCGTCGGCGATGCGCATCAGCACGCCGTCGAGGCGGCCACCAAAATAGCCTGCCACCAACGCCACCATCACCCCGATCACGCCGGCCAGCAGCACGACGGCGAGCGCAACGAGAAATGAAACTTGAGCGCCGGACAACAAGCGGCTAAGCACATCACGGCCAAGTTGATCGGTGCCGAGAGGATAGCTCCAACTCCCACCGGAAAATACCGGCGGCCGCAAGGAAGCGGCAAGGTTGACCTCGTCCGGAGGATGCGGCGCAAGCAGCGGCCCGGCGATACCTGTAAAGACGAATATCGCAAGAACCCCGCCGGAAAATATTGGCCAACGATTTCTGCCCGAACTTCTTTCGGACATCCCTTCGAGCGGGGGCACCGTTTCGACTCCGGCGCTGACTTTTTCAAGTCGGTCAGTCACGTCCCCTCCTAATGCGTGGATCCAGAACGCCGTACGAGATATCAATCAGGAACAGCAGAACAATGAACACGACTGTATTCACGATAACCACGCCTTGAATGAGCGTGTAGTCACGGTTATTTATCGCTTGGATTGCTAACTGCCCCATCCCGGGCCACGCAAATAGTGTCTCAATAACAATAGTGCCCGAAATGAGGTTCCCAAGCTGTATTCCGGACAGGGTCACTACCGGCAACGACGCGTTGCGTAAAGTGTGCCATGCCAGCCTCGCTCTACCCACACCTTTCGCTCGAAGAAAAAGCGTCTGGTCTTTACCGATTACCTCCAATACGGCCGATCTCGTCAGGCGCGTAACCGATGCGAGGGGGAACGCGCCTAATGCGATCGCAGGCAAAATGATGCTGAGAAATCCGCTCTGCCCTGAGGCCGGGAGGATCGGAATGTTCACGGCAAACATGAACACCAGCAGAATCCCCAACCAGAACGACGGAACCGACTGTCCAATCAGAGCCAGGAACCGCACGGCCGCATCGATCCATCCCCCTGACTTCGTGCCAGCAAGGAGACCGAGTGGAACGCCGACGACCACCGCGAACACGAAGGCCACTCCGGCCAGCACGAGCGTATCGGGCAACGCCGCGCCCACGAGCTCGCTTACCGGCGAACCGAAACTCAGCGAGTCGCCTAGGTTTCCCGTAAACAAATCACCCAAATACGCGAAGTACTGCACGACGATAGGTCGGTCTAGCCCGAGTTTTACCTGGATCGCCTTGATCGCCTCGGCAGAGGCGTCTGGCGGCGCAATCAAAGTGGCGTAATCACCGCTCAACCTCGCTAACGCAAACACCACCGTTAATACGACGAGTAAGGCGACTATTCCTTGAATTAGTCTACCTAGCGCAAAACGCAGCATCGAATGCCTCTACTTGGCGTTGATGTACCAGAACGGGCCTGCGTACGGGTTGCCCTTGAGCGTGGTCCACTGTGCGACATTCGGTCCGACGGCGTGGACAGTGTCGACGTTCACCATCGGCAGCCCATAATGTTGGGCGTCAACTGTCTCGCGTATTTCGGTGGCTATCGGCAGAATCTTGTCGGGATCGACCTGCTGATTCAGCTCGGCGAATACCTTGTCGAGCTCAGGATCGGACACGGTGCTGTACGCTCCATCAGATTCAAACCACGTCCAGTATTGAGCCGGATCTGTATACAGCAACGAAGGTGCTCCGAGAACGATAGCGCCATCGTACGAATGGCTTCGTACTGCCGGCAGATAAGTCGCTGCGTCCAGCACATTGATGTTGACCTTGATTCCGATTTGCTCCCAGTAGCCCGCGACGGCCTCAACAAGTTTCTGTACGTCAGGCACCACTGTGGTCTGCGAGTACGTCGTGAAGTCGATCTCGAACCCGTCCGGGTAGCCGGCCTCTTCAAGGAGTTTCTTGGCCTGTTCGGGATCGTACGGAACTGGTTCCGCGTCCGGGTCGTATCCCGGAGCAACGCTCGCAAACAGACTATTCGGTACGTGCCCCATGCCTGCGTACAGCGAGTTCGCAATACTTTCACGATCCACTGCCATCAGCATCGCTTCGCGGACCTTCTGGTCGGTCGCCGGCGCCCCGTTGTCCTTCCATAGGTCAGGGAGGTAGACGCTCGCGATCGCGGAGTCCGGTACGTTCACCAGTTTCACGTCGGCCGAGCCTTGCAATTGCGCCACGCTCGCCGGGCTCAACCCCATCGCCATATCGATCTGCCCGGACTGCAACGAACTCACTCGCGTTGACTCGTCCGGAATGATCTTGAGAACCAACGTTTCGAAGTTCGCGATCCGAGATTCATCGTAGTAGTCGTCGAAACGCTTCAGCGTCATCGAGTCATTCAATATCTGCGAGTCGAACATCCACGGACCCGCTGCCATGGGCTGTTTGCGGAACTCCGCTTCGCCTACTTCCTCGTAGTAGTCGGTCGCTATGGGGACAGGCGCGGCTATGCCTAGGCTCGCGTACGGCGTCTTTGAGGTGATCTCGACATGCAGATCATCAAGAACCTTCACGCTTTCTACCTGGGCCACCCAAGCTGCGTATCCCACGAACGCCGGATCGTCGGCATACTCCAACACCCGATTCACCGAGGTCTCGACGTCCTTCGCCGTGAAGTCCGAACCGTCGTGCATTTTGACGCCCGAGCGGAGGGTAAATGTCCAGGTCAAGCCGTCCTCGCTGGTTTCCCAACTCTCCGCAAGCCCTGGGCCGAAGGTGTTGTCGGTGTTGCGGAAGATGAGCGGGTCGCCGACCGACTGCATGATTGGATAGGAGTTGCCGCCAATATTTGCGATCACTGGATCCGCGTACTGCTCTTGCAGTGTCGACACGCCAGCGGTGATCGTCTGGTTGGTCGCGACCTCGGGGTAATCGGAGGATTCGATGTTTGCCTCGCCGCCGATTGCCGTACCTTCGTCATCGCCTTCGCCGCCACCGCATGCGGTCAGGAGCGAAACCACGAGCGCCAGAAGCACGATCGGCGCACCCCATTGCCTGAAGCGCTTGCGGTGCCTGTGGCCGCCGGGCTCCCCGGCCGCGCGAACATCGGAAAATCGAAGATTCATGATCCGCCTCCTCAGCGTTTGATCCAGAAACCGGTGTGACCGACCATTGAGATCCCTGCTGGGCGGCTCAGAACGACGCCTCATGTCACAACCAAGGTAGTTACCAACCGCGGGAATTACGACCGTATTCGCGTTAAGCGGTAGATCCTCTCTCGTCTCAGCGCGTCCTTAATTCCCGTAATTCGCCGCGCTTCGATCTACTACGCGAATTCTTCTGTCTGCGCGCGACGCCGACGCAATTGCATTTCGATTTCCTTGGGGGACAAGTTAAATAACCCAAGGACTCACGCGCCGAACTGACAGCGCGCCAGAGTATTCAGTACTCAATTCGAAGCAATTACCAGGTGCCCACCGTAGCAAGAAAACCCGGCGTGACGGAAGTAACTTTCGTGACCTCAACAAGAAGCTTCGTGATGTCAACAGTCCACCTTGACACTCCGATTGTCCCTGCCCATAGTTGGCCGCATTGGGAATGTAGGTTGGCCGGCAAACTCCGCCACCCTGCCAACCACGATCGCGAATCGGGGTGAATTTCTCACCTTTGGCATGCCCGGATTACTGGATAACCCGCGATCGCAACTGCCTCCTGGAAAGGAACTCACAATGAAGATAGTCGACGTGCGCGCCACGCTTCTCAAGCCGACGGAACAGGTGTTCAAGTACACCGATGACTGGCCGGGCCGGCGAGTCGCATCCATCCTCTTCCGTGTCATCGGCGAGGACGGCAATGAAGGACACTGCACCACCTGGTTAGCGGCTCCTGGGCAGACTGAAGACCTAATGCCGCGCATCCGCGAGGCAATCATCGACCGCGATGTCCATGACGTCGAGGCAATCAACTATCAGCTCACTGACCGGCTTCGCGCACCGAACGCAGTTCAGTCCGCGATCGACATCGCGATCTGGGATCTGATCGGCAAGCATCACGGGCAGCCGATCTACAAACTCCTTGGCGCTGCCCGTCACGAACTACGCGCGTACGCGAGCACCGTGTGGTACCCGACCATTCAGGAGTACATCGACTTGGCCTTTGAGTGCCGCAACGAAGGATTCAATGCATACAAGATGCACCCGTTCGGTGTACCCGACAAGGACATCGCACTGTCCCGCGCTGTTCGCGAAGCAGTCGGCGACACTATGGACCTCATGCTCGACCCAGTGAATGCTTACGATCGGCTAGGAGCGATCAAGGTTGGCCGTGTCCTCGAGGAGCTGGACTTCTATTGGTATGAGGCGCCGATCGCCGACGCTGACATCCAAGGTCTCACCGACCTCACCCGAAAATTGGATCTCCCCATCACGGCGGTGGAAAGCATCAATAACGGTCTGCTGCATTACCCGCCGTACCTCGTCAACCATGCCGTCGATTCGGTCCGGTCGGTCGGCGACTGGATGGGTGGCATCACCGCAATGCGCAAGGCTGCAGCTCTGTGCGAAGCCTTCGGGGTCAAGTACGAGCCCCACAGCTACGGGACCACTTTGATCCAAGCCGCACACTTTCACGTCATGCTCGCCATCAACAACTGCGATCTTGTCGAGCTACCTGTTCCGACAGGCATCCTCGACCAGGGGATGAAGAACGCCCTGCGCGTTGAAGAGAATGGCAATGTCCCGGCGCCGACGTTGCCGGGGCTCGGCTACGAGATCGATGAGGACGAGATCGACAGGTTGACTGACCGCGAACTCAGCACTACTGGCTCGGATTCATTCGGTTAGATTTCTGGGGCAGACTGGTGAGGTTTGCGCTCAAACAAACCTCACCAGTCGGTGAGTACGGCGAGCGTGGCGAACAGTCCACCGGGAGTAAATACGTCCCACCCCGTCAATTCCTTCCATCGATCGATGCGATAGCGAGCGGTATTAGGGTGCACGTGCACGGCCCGGGCCGCTGCCGAGATTGAAAATCCGTTGTTGGCGAATGCCACCATGCAATCAGCGATATATGGGTGACGCTCCGCAGCTTCCCATCCCGGTCGCAATAATTCCTTCAGCCCCTCCTCATCGGAATGCAGCAAAACCAACAACCAGTCCCGCTCATAATTTCGCGGATCCTCACGTCGCGGCAATTCAAGGAGCTGCTGGCCGTCTCTATAACTTCTTCGTAATCCCAAAATTCCGCGCCGAGCGAGGCCAATACCAATAGGGCTACCAAATCCGACTTTGGCCAGTATCCGAAGGCCCTCCTCTGCCGTCATTTGTTGTGTGATTATTACCGAATTACGGTTGAATCCCGCAGCGTGCACCGGCTTGGATGTGGCGCCCTTGAGCGATTTCTCTACGCGATCGATAACCTCAGAGGTTAGCGGCCGCGACACAAAAGCACGGAATGGCTCATCGAGGTCGTAGCCGAGACCGACCAAGACGCCTTCAACATCCTGCTGGACGCCCGCGTCAGCGAGCTCTTCCATGACGATTTTCCGCATGGCATCCGCTCGGCTAAGCGTCGCGCTTCGGCTTGCCGCTACGTACTCGTCCGAGAACGCCGCGCTGATGAGATGCGTCCATTGCCACATGTCCTCCACGCGCGAGGCCAACTTTGATTCCAGTGCCGGGTCACGCTGACGTGCCCGTGTAAGCACCTCGCGCCACAACTCACGAAACATGACGTGGAATCCCTCGATAGAGTCTGCCAGCGGGATCCCGTGCCGGACCCGCTCTCGAGCGACCCGGCGCATATACTCCAGCGCCTTTTCACTCGGTGCCCGCCCATCGATCAGAGCCCGCAACTGTCCAGTCAAACCTGACAGATTGTCCCGATATTGCACCTCGTACGGAAAACTCTCGTAGATCGGTGCAGCCTTTCGAATCGCGTCGACAACTCGTTTGGAAACCTCATCGACGTCGCTAAGCACCTCTCGATACAACTGCTCCAGATCCGTATCGTGCGTATCCACCATGTGCGCCTCCGGTCCTCGGTTACCTTCTGACGCCGCCGGACATTGTGCCGATCACGGCGCCGCCACGTAGATCGCGTCGATCCCGAGGGCGAGCCGCTGAGGGAGTTCACCAGACCCCTCCGCCGCCATCGTCCGCAAGTTTGCTGTACACGCGCTGATATGGCGAGGACGCACGGGGTAAAGGCGGCGGTTCGACGACGCGCAATCCGCGTGTTGACAGCTCATCCGGGTCTCAAGTTTGTAACGAACGCCCACTATGTGCGAGAGTTCCGGCGAGAGTACATGTAACCCCACTCACAGGAGGCACTTGCATGTCACGTTGGGCACACAGGCGGTTCGGTCTTGGCGCAATAGCCATGGCAGCGGTGGTAGCGCTCGCGGGGTGCGGTGACGCACCCTCAAGCAGCACGGAGCCGGACACGAACGAGTATCCGAGCGAGATCGCGTTGGCGGACGATTTCAACGAAGACGCGACGTTCTCGTTCGGCTATACGGCGTTTCCGCCCAGTTGGGATCCGACCAAGAGCACGAGCGCGGCCGACCGAATCTTCTACATTCCGGTGTACGACGGCCTGTTCATCGAAGGTATCGACGGCCCGGAGCCCGGCTTGGTAACTGACTACGTTCCCAATGACGACGGCACCTCCGTCACCATGCACTTGCGTGAAGGGCTGACCTTCTCGGACGGCACACCGTGGGATGCCGAGGCGGCCAAATTCAACCTCGATCGCAACCGTGCTGAGGGAAGCCGCATTGCTGGCGAACTGTCGATGGTCACCGATGTCGAGGCCGTCGACGACCTGACCTTAAAGGTCGACACGGACGGCAGCATCGGCGCACTGCAGGTGTCGCTGTCGACCCGCGGTGGCATGGTGGTCTCGCCCAAGGCCGTCGAGTCCGGGGTGATCGATGACGAACCGGTCGGCATTGGCCCGTACGTGACAACCGCTATTTCGCCCGGGATCGAAGCGACGTACGAGCGGACCCCCGACTACTGGGACCCCACCGCGCAGAACGTCGCGAAGCGGGTACACAAGTTCATCGCCGACGATCAGGCCCGTTACAACGCCCTCGTCTCCGGCGAGCTCGACGGCGCTCAGGTCAACCCGGATCAGGTGAACACCGTCCAGGAAGCCGGACTGTTGCCGGTACTCAAACCCAGCTCGCTGTTCCTGGTCATGGGCATGAACTCCGCAAAGCCGCCGTTCGACAACGTCGAGGTGCGCAAGGCTCTCAACATGGCGATCGACCGCGAGGGCATCTCCCAGGGGCTCTACGACGGATTGTGCACCCCGCAGGCGACCCCGTTCCCCAAAGATGGGGTTGCGTACAACGAGGAAATTGGCGATGGGCTCGACGTATACCCGTACGACCCGGAAAAGGCCAAGGAAATCCTTGAGGCCGAAGGCGTCACGGATTTGAAGATCGACACCCTCACGCCTAACGTCACGATCTACACCAAGTTCGCTGAGGTCGTGCAGGACAATCTCGCTGACGTCGGGATCACCGTCAACGTGCGCCCGATGCCCAGCGAGCAGTTGGTCCAGGAGTTCTTGATCGACAAGACCGCCCCGACCACCAGTTCAGTCACCACAGGCATCACCGACCCGCACATGCTGTGGGGGTCGTTCCTCGCGCCGAACGCTCCCCAGAATCCGGGCGGCGTGTACGACGAGGAGATGCAGAAGTACGCGATGGAAGGTGCCGCGTCGCTGGATCCCGCAGAGCGCAACGAGGGCTACTCGAAGATGGTCGAGCGCTGGATGGAATGGCCGCCGGCAATGGTTCCGGTGTGCATGATCCACCTCGCAGCCGCCTTCGGTGACGATATTTCTGGCGTCGCACAGCATACGAGCGGCCTGCCGAACATGCGTCACGTAGCGAAATCGGACTGACGCCTGAGCAGATAAAGAACTGTGGTGGACGGCATCGCCGTCCACCACAGTTTCTTCGTTAGCCGTCGTTCAGCGCTGGGCGCGCGCGGAGGCGAAAAGACAGACAGCCGCAGCCGTCGAAAGGTTGAGCGACTCGGCTAGCCCGCGAATCGGAATCCGGACCCGAATGTCGGCGAGCGCGGCGATCTCCTCGCGAAGCCCCGCCGCCTCATTGCCGAACAGCCAGGCCGTCGGCCGCGCTAGCGCACCATCGTCGACTAGATCGTCCAGGCTAATAAGCGCCTCGCCCTCGGTAGCCACGATCTGCAGCCCCGCGCTACGAAGCGCTTCGATCCCGGCCGCCGGATCGCTCTGGTGGGCAACGGGCAAATGGAATACAGACCCGGCGCTGGCGCGGACCACCTTCGGGTTATGTACATCAACGCTATCGCCGAGTACGACGACGCCGCCCGCCCCGGACGCGTCGGCGCAGCGAATGATGGTGCCGAGGTTGCCGGGATCGCGCACCTCAATCGGAACGGCAACCAGCTGCGGAGCGCCAGCGGTGACCTGCGGCAGCGTGGCATCCAGCAGCGCACATCGCGCGACGATTCCCTGCGGCGTCACGGCGTCGCTCAGCGAGCGCATCGCCGGCGAGTCGGCGTATCGCACCGGAATTGACGCCTGGTGGGCCAGCGCCAAGAGTTCGGCGTGGCGATCGGTCAGTTCGGCGTCGACGAACAATTCATCGACATGCACGCCGACCGAATGCTGCACGTCGTCGTGAAAACGCAGCGCCTCGCGGACAGCCTGTGGACCGTCGGCCAGGAACGCGGCCGCGTTGCGGCGTCCGGCTCGTCGCAGAAGTTTGCGGGAAGCAGCAACCCGGGCAGATCGCTGCGTGGCGATCGACCCGGGTTGCTGGTTCGCGTTGTGTTGCGGCACCTACTTAGGCGGCCGGCTTGGCCTGCGCAGGAACGTTGGCCTTGGCGACCTCGACGAGCGCGGCGAATGCGGCTTCATCGGTAGCTGCCAGGTCGGCCAGGATCTTGCGGTCAACCTCTACCCCAGCGGCGCGCAGGCCCTGGATGAAGCGGTTGTAGGTCATTCCGTTGGCGCGGGCGCCAGCGTTGATGCGCTGGATCCACAGCTGACGGAAGTCGCCCTTCTTCGCCTTGCGGTCGCGGTAGGAGTAGGTCGCCGAGTGCAGCACCTGCTCCTTGGCCTTGCGGTACAGGCGCGAGCGCTGGCCGCGGTATCCGCTGGCCTGCTCGAGAATTGCGCGGCGCTTCTTGTGGGCGTTAACAGCCCTCTTTACACGTGCCATGAGTTCTTCAGTCCTTCAGATAAGTACGAGTGTCGAGGGCTACTTGCCCAGCAGCTTCTTCATGCGCTTGGTGTCGGCCGGGCTGAGCACCTCGATGCCGTCAAGACGACGCTTGCGGCGCGAGGTCTTGTACTCGAACTTGTGCTGGCGGTTGGAACGCTCGCGAACGAGCTTGCCTGAACCGGTCACGCGTACGCGCTTGGCGGTGCCCTTGTGGGTCTTCTGCTTTGGCATCTGGGGTCGATTTCCTTAATCGGTTGCGTGCCGGGCCGAGTCAATACGGCCGGCGAGAACGCCGTTACTGCCCGCGGGCAGCACCGTCGTTGGTCTTCGTGTCCGGCTGCGCCTTGACCGGGTGCTTGCGGGTCGCATTGCTGCGATGCGGCGCGACCACCATGATCATGTTTCGTCCATCGAGCTTCGGCGCGGACTCGACGAAGCCAAGCTCCTCGATGTCATCCGCCAACTTCTGCAGCAAGCGGAAACCGAGCTCGGGGCGCGACTGCTCGCGTCCACGGAACATGATGGTGATCTTGACCTTGTCGCCTGCCTTCAGGAAGCGAACGACGTGGCCCTTTTTGGTGTCGTAATCGTGCTGATCGATCTTCGGGCGGAGTTTCATCTCCTTGATGACCGTCAGTGACTGGTTACGGCGCGCCTCACGTGCTTTCTGCGCGGCCTCATACTTGAACTTGCCGTAGTCCATGAGCTTCGCCACCGGCGGGCGGCTGTCGGGGGCAACCTCGACTAGGTCGAGATCGGCCTCCTGCGCTAGGCGCAACGCGTCTTCAATCTTGACAATGCCGACCTGCTCGCCTTCGGGGCCAACAAGCCGCACCTCTGGGACGCGGATGCGCTCGTTAATACGTGGCTCGACGCTGATGGGTCCTCCTCAGTAGCTGATCACTGTCGCAACTTTGCAGGAGGAAATCACTTCCGAGGCGTCCGATGCGGACGACGTTGGCCAATGCCAACTTCAGATGTACCCATTGATGCGGGCACATCGACCTCGTGACCCAAGGCGTGAAGGTGGTGAACCTACGAACGCTCAGGTGGGAGTGAACTCCACTTGCTGGGCGGCAGAACGGTCTACCGCTTGGTCGCAGTGAATAAGAATACACGCATCCGCCTGTTCCGCCCAGCGCAGTGGCGGGCGGTCCGGGTCACATCGCAGTCGTTGAGATCAAATCTCGGATTGACGCGACTCGCGTGCGGCGCCCAACTTCGGCGTTCGGCGTGTGCTTCAGCGTCGGCGTTAGGTCTGCGTTGGGCGTTCAGCGTGAGCTTGGGTGTCCGGCGTGGGCTTTGGGCGTTCAGCGCGGACTTTGGGTGTCCGGCGTGGGCTTGGGTGTCCGGCGTGGGCTTGGGTGTCCGGCGTGGGCTTGGGTGTCCGGCGTGGGCTTGGGTGTCCGGCGTGGGCTTGGGTGTCCGGCGTGGGCTTGGGTGTCCGGCGTGGGCTTGGGTGTCCGGCGTGGGCTTCGGGGCTCAGCGCGGGGAAAGTTCCCCGCTCTCACGGGCCAACGCCGAGTGGAGCACTACAGCCCGCACCGAAGACGATGAGTTGGCGGGGCTAGGCATGAGGACCGCGCGGCGACTAGCCCAGAATGGTGTCGATCGGCAGCGTCGCGGTGATCGGGCCGTCGATATCGAGTACGCACATCGTGTGTCCGTCGTCCTTCGCCATAGCCGCGAGCACCGAACCCACGTGCGGTAACGGCCGCGCATCGGGGCGCCACGCCACCAACGCCTCAATTCCGGTGAAAGCCGCCACCGCGGTCATACCGTCCTCGCGCCGCAGGGCGATCATGCCGAGCTTGTCCGCCTCCGGCGCGACCGCCGGCACATACAAGCGCGCCACGCGGAACGCGTCGATCACTCGCTGCTGATGAGCACTCGTATCGCCCGACGCGGTCGCCCACGCATACAACGCCTCGCTCAGATCGCGGTCGGGTAACCCGTCATCCGCGCTTTGGGTGAGGCTATGCGGCAGGGAACGCTCCCCCTCGGCTCCGAGCGGTCCTGTCACGACTGGTCGCCGTCGAGCCCGAGCGCCGCCGCGTGCAACTCACGCAGGCGGTGCATGCCGTCAACGGCACTCTGACCGTCGGCAACCTGCAACCCGAGCATCGACAGCTGATCGTCGTCCTGCAGATCCAGCAGTCCCCAGGCTGACCCTTGGGAAACGCCGACATCGCGGACGACCTCCCACGGCAGCGTCGTGGTCTGAAAGACATTGCGGACGGTGATGTGAGTGCTGTTGGCCCACACCCGCGGGCGGGTGAACATCAGGCACCCGGCAGCCAGGATGACGCCGACGCCACCGATCCCGATCTGATCACCCAGCGTGAAGATCGTGCCCGCTTCGGAGCGCTTGAGCATGACGCCCATGATGATGAATACCAGCGCGATCACGACAGCCGCGATCACCGACCAGATGATCAACTTGCGCGGCCGCGCGATCAACTTCATCGGCTCCTGGCCAGTGCCAGCGGGAATCTTCGACTTGGAGATGCTCACAACACCATTGTCTCTCATAGCCGAGCAAAAGGTGCAGCCCCGTAGGTCCCGCATAGCCGGACACGAGGTGCCGTCGCGTAGCTCCCCTTCACGACCGCACCGATAACGCAGCCATACGATCAGCCGATGAGCAGCTACGACCTCGCGGCGATTGCGTCCCAGATCTCGTCGCGTCGCCACCCGTGCACACCATTGGTCGTTGCGCTGGACGGACCGTCGGGATCTGGCAAGTCGCGGCTCGCAAAGCGCGTGGCTCGCGCGCTCGGCCCGCACACTCTGGTGCGGATGGATCACGTGGTGACGAGTTGGGACGGTCTCGCCGAGTCCGTCGAGACGATGCGCCCCATCCTCGCGCGATTGCGAGCGGGCCAGGACGTTCAGTACCGCGTCTGGGACTGGTCTCGTAACCAGTGGGGTGCGCCGCTGGATCGGGCCGCTACCGCGACCATCGTCGTCGAAGGGTGCGGGTGCGGTGCACTGGCCCTAGCTGACTTGGTCGATTTCCTCGTCTTCGTCGATGCCCCAACGGCGGTTCGGCACGAGCGCGCGATGACCCGCGACGGTGCGACGTACGAGCCGCACTGGCAGCGGTGGGCTGACCAAGAGACTGACCATTTCGCGGCGAACGACACCCGAGCCCGCGCCGACCTCCTGCTTGACGGCCGCATCCCAGTCCGCTGACCGACGATGCCCACCCGACCGCGGGGCGCCGAGACATCACGGTGGAGTCACCGTCGGGTATTGCGGGATGCCTAGGCGGCCGCGTGGCACCGAGGCAGCTGCACGTTCCCGTCCCGCTCGAACGACGCTATCTACCCGACCGCGGGGCGCCGACGTAGTCTTCGCGGATGGATTACCTCGAAGTCCCCGTGCTCGAGAACGATGTCGTACGCCTTGAGCCCCTCAGCGCAGCACACCACGACGACCTCGTCGCGGCCGTCCAGGTCGACGACCTATGGAAGACCTGGTACACCACGATTCCCGCCCCGCAGCAGATGGCGGCGGAGATCAGCACGCGCCTCGAGCGGCATGCATCCGGCGACACGGTTCCGTGGGCGATCATCGATACGCGTACGGCGAAAGCCGTCGGGATGACCACCTACTTGCATCTCGACCCCGCGAACCGCCGGTTGGAGATCGGGTCAACTTGGATCGGCAAGTCAGCTCACGGCACACCTATCAATCCCGCCGCGAAGCTGCTGCTTCTTTCGCGCGCGTTCGAGGACCTCGATTGCATCGCGGTCGAGTTCCGAACGCACTGGCACAACCGGCAGTCGCGCGCGGCGATCGCGAAGCTGGGCGCCAAACAGGACGGCGTCCTGCGCAATCACATGGTGCTCGAGAACGGCACGGTCCGCGACACCGTCGTGTTCTCGATCATCGACGCCGAGTGGCCGACTGTGAAGTGCTCACTGACCGAACGCTTGGCGATCCGCTGAGCGACCGAGCGCGACGCGCTTGGTGGGCATCGACCTCCGCCGACGACACCGCGCGTCAACTCGTCGCTACTCCAACCAATCAGCGATCCCCCGTAGCCTGGCCGGATGGATTTCGCGCTGCGCAGCCTCGTTGAACCGGTGTCGGCGACAGCGAAGACCGCTACCGGGGACTTCTACCGGTCAAGGCCTCGCGGCTTCGCAGTATCCGGCTACGACGAACTACTGAAGGTGCGCGCCCAACGCCACTATCAGTTCGGCGGAAATGACCGCGCTGTTGTCGCATCGGTGGCCGCCTCGGATCGAGGCGTACCTGTCAGGATCATCGAACCGCGCGAGCGTCCGGCCGTCGGTGTCCTCCTGCATTTCCCAGGCGGAGGGTTCTATCTGAGCTCGGCCGCCGCCGATGACGAGCGGAACGCCCGCCGTGCGGACGCCACAGGACTCACGATCGTCAGCGTCAACTATCGCCTTGCTCCGGAGAACCCGTGGCCCGCCGCGCCCGACGACTGCGTCGCAGTCGCCGAGTGGCTCGTCAATTGCGCAACCGACCGTTTCGGAACCGACCGGCTACTGATCGGCGGATTCTCGGCGGGTGCGACGTTAGCCGCTGCTACCGCGCTGCGATTACGGCACATCGGAATCGTCGAGGCATTCAGCGGAACGCTGCTGGAAGCAGGCACCTATGACATGAGCGCACACGCGCCGTCCGGTCACACAGTCCTCGACGACTACTTCGTCGAGGCGTACGTCGGCCACGTCGCGGACCGCTGCAACCCCGACATTTCCCCGGCGTACGGCGATTTACGAGGCTTACCGCCCACGCTGCTCGTCGTCGGAAGCGACGACGTCGTGCTGCCCGACAGCCTTCTCATGGCCGCCCGGCTATCGGCAGCGAGCAACGACGTCGACCTTCGGATATACCCCGGCGTCCCACACGGCTTCTCCAACCACCCGACCCCGATCGGCCGCAGAGCGTTGGCGGATATCGATACGTGGCTGCTCGACGCGCTTGCTCACGCGTAAGCGACCCGCGGTTCGAGCAGCAGATCCGTCGACAGCGCGGCGTGATCCATCGCAGCCACCGAGGCACCACGAACGAGATCTCAGGCGTGACGCCTGCTGGTTCGGGCTAGCTGTCGGTGACGATCTCGTCCGCACGCTGCGCAATCCAACTGACCAAGGGCATCATGACCTGAATCAGTTCGATACCAAGGTCGGTCAGGTCGTATTCAACCCGCGGCGGTACTTCCGGATACGCCGTACGCGCGACAAATCCGTCGGCCTCAAGCGTGCGCAACGTCGAGGCGAGCATCTTCTCGCTGATCCCGTCGACCTCACGTCGCAGTTCGCCCCAACGCTTGGTCCCGGCGGCCAAGGCGCTGAGCACCAATACGCCCCACTTACTCATCACGTGGTCCAGGACAACGCGCGTCGGGCACCCGTGAGTAAAGACATCGGGGTTATTCGACCGTAATTCCGCAAGACTTACCTTCACGTAGGTACCTTACGTTAAAGTGGGTACCTCTCGTCCGGAATGTTCCAGCAGGCGCCGGTCGTTGCGCTTCCGGTAGCCGTCATCCCGACGGCCGAAGGGAGCATCAGCCATGACCATCCTCATCACTGCCGCATCAGGCCAGCTCGGCGGCCTGGTCGTCGACGCCATACTAGATCGGGGTGTCGCACCAGAACGCGTCATCGCGACCGCACGCGACACCGCGAAACTGAGCCACTTCTCCGACCGCGGCGTTCGTACGGCCCCGCTCGACTACGACGACCCGGCCACCATTGCTGCCGCCCTGGACGGGGTCGAGAGCGTGCTGCTCGTCTCCTCGAATGCCGTCGGCGGCAGGGTCGACGGCCACCGCAACGTCATCACAGCCGCTAAGGACGCCGGTGTATCGAAGCTGGTCTACACCAGCGCCCCGAACGCGACGACCGCGGACTTTGTCATGGCTCCCGATCACAAGGCGACCGAGGAAGCGATCACCTCCTCGGGAGTTCCGGCGGTGATCCTGCGCAACAACTGGTACACCGAGAACTACATCGACACGGTGCGTCAGGCAGCCCAGACCTCGACGATCGTGGCGAGCGCCGGCGATGGCCGGGTGGCGAGCGCATCGCGCGCTGACTTCGCCGCGGCTGCCGCCACCGTGCTCATCGAGGACGGCCACCTCGGGCAGGTGTACGAACTCGCCGGCGACGTCGCATGGAACTTCACCGAACTCGCGGACGCCGCTTCGCAACTACTCGGCCGCGAGGTGACCTACAGCGCGCTTTCCTACGACGAGCACGTGCAGTCGCTGCAAGAGGCTGGGCTCGACGACGGGACCGCGAACTTCGTGGCCGCTATCGATGACGGCATCCGTCGCGGCGTCCTCGCCGGCACGGACGGGACGCTCGCTCGCCTCATCGGTCGCCCAACGACTCCGCTGATCGAAGGGTTGCGCACCGCGCTCGAGAGATAAGCGAGGGGTCCAGCAGGACGACGTCCTGTTGGACTGATGACCGACGCCGTCGGTCCCGCATTGGCGGTGGGGTTCGGTCAGTCGAGGCCAATCCGCAGGACGCAGTCGTCGTCGGGCCCCGGGTCGCCGCGTCCATCGGTGTTGTTCGTGAGCACCCACAGCGACCCGTCGGCGCCGACGACATCGCGCAGTCGGCCATGCTCGCTCACCATGTGCTCGGACCAGGCCGAGGTGTCGGCCAACGGCACCTCGCGCAGCCGCTCACCGCGCAGGTTGGCGATCCAGATCGACCCGGCGGCGATGGTCATCCCGCTGGGGCTCGCGTCGTCCGGGGACCACTGCTGGATCGGGTCGACGAAGCGGTCGTCGTCGGCGACGCCTTCGACAGTCGGCCAGCCGTAGTTGAGGCCAGGTTCGATCACATTGAGTTCGTCCCAGGTGTCCTGCCCGAACTCGGTGGCATACATCGTGTCGTCGTCCCAGGCCAAGCCCTGGGGGTTGCGGTGCCCGAGACTGTAGACAGGCGAGCCGTCGAACGGGTTGTCGCTCGGCACCCCTCCGTCCGCAGTGAGGCGCAAGATCTTCCCGGACAGGGAATCCAGATCCTGGGCGTCCTGGCTGTTTCCGGCGTCGCCCACGGTCACGTAGAGCATGTCGTCCGGTCCGAAGGCGATTCGGCCGCCGTTGTGGTAACTCGCAGACGGTATGCCGTCGAAGATAACCTCCGGCTCGCCGAGGCCGAGTGACCCCGGATCACCGGTCAGGTCGAAACGCTCCAGGCGGTTCTCATCCCCGGCGGTGAGGTAGGCGAAGAGGAAGCCCTCGCGGACGGTTATGCCGAGCAGGCCGCCCTCGCCCATTGGCGTCACGCCTGCAATCGTGCCGACCTCGCGCGCAGCGCCGTCCCCATCGAGTTCGAGGATGCGGCCGGAGTCCCGTTCGCTGAGCAACGCGGTATCGCCATCGAAAGCGATCGACCACGGCGCTTCGAGTCCGGAGGCAAGCACCGTGACGCTCCCTCCAGCCGCATCAGCGCTGGAGGACGCCGATCCGCACTGCTGCCCCGAGGGCGCTTCCTCAGGTTCATCAGCGCACCCAACCATCAGCCCTGAGGCGGCAAGCGGCACCACCAGGGCTGCGAACCTGCTCAGGCTTCTGCCCGCAGACAGACCGCGCTCGCTTGGGTTGTCCTTACCCCGCCGCGACGTGAGGAAATCGCGCCGTTCTGCCCTGTCGTCCATGCTGCAAAGGTAGGCCGAGCAGCGACCACTTGGGGCCGCTCGTGGTCTCGACCAAGCAGGATTTCCGTGCACGCCTGAACCGTGTGGATGCTGGTGGTGACTCGACACCAGCGATCCAGCCAGCGCGGAGGTCGCTCAGCCGGTGGTTTCGGCCGGACCCTCAGCGGCAACATCTCGCTGTCCACCACCTGGTCATCCGTCCGGCTGAAGCTCCTGGGATAAACGCTTGCGGAGAATGCGTTCATGACATTGGGAAGCAGCGGCCACATGTCAAACTTGCAACCAGAGGCCCACGTCATCGCTGATTGTGTAGGACCCAGAAGCCAGTTTCTCGGCGTAACTCGACAACCAGGCGCGGTAGGAGCCGAACTCGGGTGCCGGGGTGAATCCGTCACTAGGCAAGTAGATCACCTGACCGATCTCACCCGCTGGGAGCGGGTCGAGATCGAGCGCGTATCCCTGGCCTTCGGCGTCTGAGAACTGCAGCCAGCCCCGGCAGTTCGCTAAGGGCCTAACCTTGTCCGACGTCGGCGAGCATGTCGGACTGCTCGACCATCGCCCTGGCGCTCAGTAGCGTGTGGTGGTCGTACAGGGCCAGCAGCCTGGTCGGGTTGTCTTGACCATCGTGGCGGCGAAGGCTCTGGAGGAGATCCGCTGGCAGGTCCCGGCCGACGGTCAGGGCGAGCCGGTCGAGATCGGCCTCCGCAGCGGGGCCGCGGAGAGTTGCCGCGACGTCAGGACTGAGCTCCCTGAGTGTGCGCTCGATGGTGTCCCAGGCATCGTCGATATTCACGCCCCCACCATAAACTTCCAAACGAGCGCCCGATCCGCGTCGACTTCCACAGAAGACCAGTCATCCTCGAAGAACACGTGCGGTTTGAGGAGAATCTGGTCTGCCCATTAGCCGATCCGAGTGAGCAGGCGTCTAGTTCGTGGCCCGTGATCTGCGCTGGCAGCGGGGGCACGAGTAGCTCGAGCGGTTCATGAACTGCTGGCGCACGATCGGCGTACCGCACCGAGAACACGGGCGATCCCGTTGTCCGTAGGCATTCAACGAGCGATCGAAGTACCCCGAAGCGCCATTCACGTTCACGTACAAAGCGTCGAACGACGTACCGCCCTGCGCGAGCGCTTCGCGCATCACCTGCTCGGCGGCCTGCAGTACGCCGCGGATCTGCGCCCGCGACAGCCGGTCGGTCAGCCGTTCACCGTGCAGCCGCGCCGCCCATAACGCCTCATCGGCGTAGATATTGCCGATTCCGGAGACCACACTCTGATCCAGCAGCGCCCGCTTGATGCCGGTGTGCCGTCGTCGGATGCGCGTCACGACGTCCTCGATCGCGAACTCGGGATCAAACGGATCACGAGCGATATGTGCGATAGGCGCAGGCAACTGCGCCCCGCCTTCATCGACCAGTAGGTGTCCGAAAGTACGTTGATCGACGAAGCTCAGCGCCCCACCACCATCGTCGAACTCCAGTCGCACCCGTTCGTGCACAGCCGGCAGGTGCCCTTCCGCCAGGACGAGGACCTGACCGCTCATTCCCAGGTGCACCAGCAGCGCGTCGTCACAGTCCAACTGCAGCCATAGATACTTACCGCGGCGCGCGGTGCCGGTGATGGTGACGCCTTGCAGAAGTGCCTCGATCGGCGCGCCGACGTGGCGGCGTACGGCTCGTGGATGACGCACGGTGGCGTGCGAGATACGGCGGCCGACAAAGTGATCGTGGATGCCCGCGCGCACCACTTCGACCTCGGGTAACTCGGGCATCTACTCGGCCGCGGGCGCTGCCCGCTCCGGCGAGTCAGCCGCGCTGTGCGTTTCGGTGAGCATCAACGAAGTGTCGCGAGCAGCTTCCTGCTCAGCTTCTTTCTTGCTGCGTCCGGTCCCCATGCCGTACGTCGTTTCGCCAACAAGCACGTGAGCTGTGAAAAACCGGCTGTGATCGGGACCGGTCTGCTCGACCCGGTACACCGGACTCGCCAACCCGAGCGCGGCGCATTGTTCCTGCAGGTGCGTTTTCCAATCCAGGCCCGCGCCGGTTTCGACCGCAGCCTCGATCTCTGGGATCAGCACGCGCAGTACGACCGACGCGGCGACCTGCGGCCCGAGATCGATGTGGATCGCACCGAGCACGGCTTCGAACGCATCGGCGAGTATCGAGTCCTTATCGGCGCCGCCGGTTACCACTTCACCGCGGCCCAGCAGAACTAGTTCACCCAGTCCGCCGTCACCCAGCCCGCGGGCAATCTCGGCCAACGCTCGCATGTTGACCACCGCGGAACGTAGCTTCGCCAACCGGCCCTCAGGCAGGTCGGGGTATGCGCGATACAGGTGCTCGGTGACGTGCAGACCAAGCACCGCATCGCCGAGGAATTCCAGCCGCTCGTTCTGCGGCAGGCCGCCGTGCTCGTAGGCGTACGAGCGGTGTGTCAGCGCGAGCGCCAGCGACGCCGGCGGCTCGTCAATTCCCAGGGAAGCACAAAGATGAGCGACTGCCTCTTCAGGCAGATCGCTCACCGTTGGCAGATCCTTAGTCACGGGTTATCCCCGCGACATCAGACCTCGAGGACCTGGCGGCCCGCGTAGTGTCCACAGTTGCCGCACGCGGTGTGCGGACGAACGGGGGCCCCGCAGGCCTTGTTCGCGCACGTGGTCAGCGCGGTCGGCGTGGTCTTCCACTGCGAACGCCGCGAGTGGGTGTTCGCGCGGGACTTCTTACGCTTGGGAACGGCCACAGTTCTTCTCCTACTATCGGGTACTTCTATTTGACAAGCTCAGGTTGGCGCCGCGGCGCCGCCCACTACTGTTCGGTGCTGCCGAACTTCTCCTGCAGCGCCGCCCATCGCGGGTCAATCATTTCGTGGTGATGATCGTCTGGCAGGTCCTCCAGGCGCTCACCGCAGTCCGCACACAGCCCCAGGCAATCGGGGCGGCACAGCGGGGTCAGCGGGACCGCCAGGACGATCGCATTACGCACCACCGGCTCGAGGTCGATACGGTCATCGATCAACCGCGCGACCTCGTCCTCGTCGGTCGTCTCCTCGGTAGCGCTGCCCGGATACGCGAACAACTCCACGATTCGCTCGGACAGCACCTGCTCCACCGGGTCCAGGCAACGTCCACACTCACCGTGTGCCGTGGCGCTGACCGTGCCGGAGACCAGCACGCCCTCGGCGACCGACTCGAGCCGTAGATCGAGGTCGACCTCATCCTCGAGGTCAACCTTCATCAAGTCGACACCGAGCTCGTCCAGTGCCGGCGCCGTACGATTCACCTGCAGCATCGCTCCCGGGCGACGACCAAGTTCCCGCGTGTCGAGCACATATGGGCCCGACGCGGGGTGCTTACGCGCGTGAGCGCGGTCTGTAGTCATCTCACCTGGTGCGATACGAAGGTGTCTCGCACGAGTCCGCCTCGACGAGTGGCCCGGATTTCCGAACCAGCGGACAAGGTTACCTCAGCAGCGCTAGGCCTGGCGAGCCTCACGCGGTCGACTGCCGCGGTTGCCGACGAAGATCACACTCGATCGTCGGGGTAGTAATCCGCGCGCCCACCCGAGCGTCGGCCGTGCGCGGCATCGCGACCGCGTTCGACCGTCGCGCTGAGCTTCTGCAGCGTCAGCGACAGGTTCGCGAGCTGGTCCTCGACGTACTCGTCGGCATCGGAGCGCAATTTCGCAGCCTCCCGCTCCGCCTGACTGCGCACGTCCTCGGCGGCGTTCACCGCGGCGCGGTGCACTTCGTGATCCGAGACCAGGCGGGCGTGCTCATCGTGCGCCGCCTGGACTGTGCCGTCGGCCTTGGCGCGAGCGGTCTCCCCGATCGCGGTGGCCTCCGCCTGGGCGCCGGCGACGATCCGGTCGGCGTCGCTGTTCGCCTTGTCGATGGTGCGCTGCTGGTACTCGTCGGTCTCGCTGGTCACGCGCTGCCGGTAGTCGTCGGCCTCGGCGGTCGTACGCTCAGCGCTCTCGCGCGCCTCCACGACCAGCCGGTTGGCCTCGTTGTTACACGACTCTTCGACTCGAGCGGCCTCGTCACGAGCGGACGTGATGATGTCGTCGCGCTGCTCCAGGATCTCGCGGGCGTCCTCGAGTCCGCCCGGAAACGCGTCACGCAGGTCGTCGAGCAGATCGAGCAGCACCGGTCGGTTAATGATCGCGGACGACGACATCGGCACGCCCTTGGCGTTTTCGACCGCGTCGATAATTTCATCGAGAATCTCAAAAACCCGCATCCGCGTGCACTTCCCTATCCGTGTGGACTCACTTAGGCGTCGGCGTTCTCAGCCAGCCTCTTCATCAGCGCGTCGTACGCCGCTCGGGACAGAAAACTGCGCACGTCGCCGCCGTTGGTGGCGACTTCCTTCACCAGGCTCGAGGATATGTAAGAGTGCTCCGGGTTCGTTGTCAAAAAGAGCGTTTCGACCCCAGCGATTTTGTGATTCATCTGCGACATCTGGATTTCGTAGTCGAAATCGGTCGCGACCCGCAGGCCCTTCACGATCGCCGAGACGTTGTTCTGGGTGCAGTAATCCACCAGCAGGCCGCTCATCGAATCGACCCGCACGTTGTCCAGACCGGCTTCGGCGGCCGTCTCCAGCACGAGTTGCTGGCGCTCCTCGAGAGTGAAAAGCGTCTTCTTACTCGGGTTCACCAGCGACAACGCGATGACCTCATCGAAGATCTGCGCCGCTCGCGCGATGATGTCCAGATGTCCGTTGTGCAACGGATCGAAGGAGCCGGGACACACCGCCCTACGGATCGGTCGAGAGATGCTCTGCGGTGCTGAAGATTCGGGCTGCGCGCTCATAGTGGCCGACCGTACCAAAGCACTGTTTCGCCGTACCGCCGCTGGTTCAACGCTTCGATGCCGTCCGGCCAGTCCCAATCACTGCGCCGATCACGCTCCAGCACCAGCAGCCCGTCCCGATCAATGACCGCATCGTTGAGGATTCGCCGAATGTGCTCGGCGATCTCGTCAGCGTCGTCGGCGTACGGCGGATCCAGGAACACGACATTCGCGCTGAGCCCGTGCAGCCCGGCGAGCGCCACCGACACGCTGCTGGTGATCACCTGGGCCCGATCCTCGAGCCGCAACTCTCGCACGTTCGCGGCTATCACCCGTGACGCCTCTTTGGCGGATTCGACCAGGACGGCGCGCGGTGCACCGCGACTGAGGGCTTCTAGGCCGACCGCGCCGCTGCCGGCGTACAGGTCGAGAAACGGCCCGTCGGCGAGGTCGACGCGCGCAGCCAGCGAGGAGAACAGTGCTTCGCGGGTCCGATCGGAGGTCGGCCGCGTCCCGCGTCCGCTAGGTGTGGCTAACCGACGGCCACCGAACTCGCCGGCGATGATGCGGCTCATCGACTCACCCCTTCAGCAGGTAATCGGTGGTGCGCTGCGAATCCAATGAGGCCAGCATGCTGCGCAGCATCGGGTGCTCGGCCAATGACGGGTCTTCGGCCACAACCGCGTCGCAGATCTCCCGCGCCTGAGTGATGATCTCGGCGTCCTGAATCAGCGACAGCAGCTTGACGTTGGTTTGCTTTCCGGATTGTTCGGCGCCGAGGATATTGCCTTCACGGCGCAACTCGAGGTCGCGTTCGGCGATCACGAATCCGTCGGTGGACGCCTCCAAAATCCGCAGACGTTCAAACCCGCGACTCGCCGGATGCACCGGAGTCACCAGCAGGCACAGTCCGGCAAGTTTGCCGCGTCCCACGCGACCACGTAACTGGTGCAGCGTGGCCAGGCCGAACAGATCGGCGTCCAAGACCACCATCACGGTCGCGTTCGGTACATCGACACCTACCTCGATCACGGTCGTCGAGACGAGCACATCGATCTGCCGATCACCGAAGCGCCGCATGATCTCGTCCTTCTCATCACCACCGAGGCGTCCATGCAGCATGCCCACGCGCAAACCCTGCAGCGGGCCTTCACGCAACCACTGTTCGACCTGCGCAACCGCGGCCGAGACGCGCTTGGACTCTTTCGCCGAGCCACCCGAGGACTGCGACCCGTCGCCGTCGTCGTCGAGTTCGTCGGGCTCGTCCTCGTCGAGTCCGATCCGCGGGCACACGACGTACGCCTGACGCCCCTGCGCAACCTCCTCGCGGATTCGTTCCCACGCTCGGTCCACCCAACTCGGTTTCTCTTGTGACGAAATCGCCGTCGTGGCGATCGGCGAACGTCCCGCCGGCAAGTCAGACATCACCAGCACGTCCAAGTCGCCGAAGGCAGTCATCGCGATCGTCCGTGGAATCGGAGTCGCAGTCATCACCAACGTATGCGGGACGGCGCCACCGCCGCCTTTGCGACGCAGTACGTCGCGCTGCTCGACGCCGAATCGGTGCTGCTCGTCGACGACCACGAAACCGAGATCGGCGAAGGTGACCTTCTCCTCAAGTAACGCGTGCGTCCCGATCACGATGTGCGCCGCGCCCGACGCCGCATCCAACAGTGCTTGTTTGCGCCGCGCGGCAGGCATTCCCGCAGAGAGGACGACAACCTTGATCGCATCCTCGTGCGCGCCCAGCGTGCCCGGCTCACCGAACGGGGCTAGTAACTGCTGGATCGAACGGGCATGTTGGTGGGCCAAAACCTCGGTCGGGGCAAGCATCGCGCTCTGCCCGCCGCTAGCGGCGACCTGAAGCATCGCACGCAGCGCCACCAGCGTCTTGCCCGATCCGACGTCACCCTGCAACAGCCGGTGCATCGGATGCTCGCGGGCAAGCTCGGCGGCCAACACCTCGCCAGCGTTGCGCTGCCCAGCGGTCAGCTCGAAGGGCAGCGCCGCATCGAAGGCACTCAGCAACCCCCCGTCCGGGAGCGGACGCGGTATCGCCGGCGCCAATGAGGTCTGCTTGCGCTGCACGCTCAGCGCAAGTTGGATCGTCAGCGCCTCTTGCAGCTTCAACCGCGCATCGGCGGCGCGGACCTGAGACATGTCCTTCGGTCGATGCTTATATCTGAATGCGGTGTCGAGATCTATCAGCCCAAGCCGTTCCCGATCCGCGCTCGGCAGCGGATCGTCGATCGGCGGCAGCACGTCCAGCGTTGTTTCCACGCACCGGCGGATCTTCCCGCTATCGAGCCCCTCCTTCGCCGGATAGATCGGCATCATCCGTTCGGAGAAGGCAGTGATATCGGTGAAGGTGAGTCCGTTCTGGCCGCTCGCCGGTTCGGGCATACCGGCGCCGTCGACGAGCAACTCACAGCTCGGGTTGTTGAGTTGCCAGGCATTGTTGAAGTGGCCGACCACGCCGGTGAACAGTCCCTGTTCGCCCGACAGAAGGCGTTTGGCAACCCACGGCTGATTCCAGAACACCGCCTCGATCGACCCGCTGCCGAGTCCGAGTTTCACGACGCTGCGCCCTTTAGGCCCACGTCCACGCTGCCTGGATCCGGGACGCGCCGGTATCCAGGTGGACTCCAGAACAGTCGCGTGGAACGTGACCGCTTGACCCAGGGTGAGATCGGATTCCGAGCTCACTTCGCCCAACTGCAGGTACTTGCGCGGGTAATGCGTCAGCAGGTCGATGACCGACGAAAACTCCAGTTTCGCCGCGAGCGCCTTAGCCGAGCGCGCACCGATGACATCTGTCAGCGATGAGTCGACGGTGACCACGTACTACTCCACTCCCAGAATGACGGGGCGATCTGGATGCCCACCGGGCAACGTGACGAGCTCAATCTCCGGGTGCCGACGAGCCAGGTCGGCCTCGAGATCCTCGGCTAGCCCGTCCGGCGCGCGGGGTCCAACAACCAGGGTCACCATTTCACCTCCGGTGGCGAGCATCAGGTCCAGCAGCGCGATCGTGACTTCGAGGATGGACTCACCGATGGTGACGACGTCCGACCCGACGAGCCCGATCACGTCTCCGGCGCGACACGGTCCGACCATCGTGAGTGCGTCGCGGGCAGCGACTGTGACCTCGGCGTACCGGGTAGCCGCCGCCGCCTCGGCCATCGCCATGGCGTCATCGCCGAAGTAGCGGTCCTCGTCACGTACCGCGAGCGCCGCGACGCCCTGGACCACGGATTTGGTGGGTACGACCGCGACCTCAATTCCCGCCGAACGGGCCTCCGCGGCCGCGGCGTCGGCGACGGCGGCGCAATCGCCCTCGTTCGGCAGGATCACGACCTTCTTGGCACGCGTGCGCTCAATCGCGGCGAGCACCTCGGCGGTGGACGGGCGACGATTGCCTCCGCTGTCGACCACCTGGGCGCCTTCGGCCGCGAACACATCGCGCAGCGCATTTCCCGGCGCGATCGCGACGACACCGACCGTTACGTTTGCCTCGTCCTCGACGAAGGCTTCGAGGTAGGTCACCTCGATCGCACTCGGCCGCCCGGCCGTCAACCCAGCTTCGATCGCCGCTCCGACGTCGGCGGTGTGCACATGCACCTTGTGCACGGCGGCGACCTCAGGTCCATCGGCGCTCGCGACGACCACGCTGTCACCGATCCGTTGCAGTTGCGCAGTGAGGTGCTCAGCGGCCGAGGGCGACAACTCGAGCAGGTACACCACCTCGTACTGTGCCGAAGCGATCGGCGAGAGTGGTTCGGGCTCCAGATCCGGATCGCGGTGCGCCCAGCGTCGCCCGCCCGCCGGCGTGCCGGACGTGACCACGGCGAGCGCATCGAGAATGATCGATAGGCCGCGGCCGCCGGCATCGACGACGCCCGCGCGCCGCAGCACATCAAGCTGGTCGGGCGTATGACGAACCGCCTCGGCCGCGGCGGCGGCGGCCGCGGTGGTCACGGCCGCGACTCCGGCAACGGTGCGCGCGACGTGTACCGCAGCTTGCTCGGCGGCGTCCGCGGCGCGATCGGCGACTGTGAGGATAGTGCCCTCTGCCGGGTCGCCGACTGAATCCCGGGCACGCTCCGCGCCACGCCTGATCCCAGCGGCAAGGAGCGCCGGCGCGTCGGTGAGCGGCTCACCGTCGGCCAGCGAGCCGAGCACTTCGGCCATTCCACGCACGAACTGACTCAGGATGACGCCGGAATTCCCGCGCGCGCCCAGCAGGGCACCGCGGGCCATTACCGCGGCCGCCGACGCGAGTGCGGAGGGCCGCTCCCGCCTCAATGCGTCGGTCATCGCTCGCAGTGTCAGCAACATATTCGTCCCGGTATCGCCGTCCGGGACCGGGAACACATTGAGCCGATCGATTTCGTCGCGATGCGCGCCGAGTGCCTGCACGGCCGCCGCACACCACAGACGCACGGTGCGCGCGTCGATCCGCGGCCCCTGCGTATCAGCGTCCGGCGAGGTGGGCATGCGGATCCTTCCTGCGAGGCGTGCGGTGCCCACCTAGATTAAGCGATCGGCAGTAGCCACCGACGGATCGCCAAGGGATCTGCGAAGATCGATCCGTCGCGACGTCCGACGGGGTAAATGTGGCGCAGCCGACGACCGGCCGACTTTACGAATAACCGGCCAGCCGTTACTCTAGTCAGGTTGTCATCTGCACATTTTCTCGATTTTTCCAGGAGTTCCCGTGGCTAGCGTTTGCGACGTCTGTGGCAAGAAGCCGTCTTTCGGCAAGTCCGTGTCACACTCTCACCGCCGTACCAGCCGTCGTTGGAACCCGAACATCCAGCGCGTGCACGCGGTCGTTTCCGGTGGCACCCACAAGTCTCTGAATGCCTGCACGACCTGCATCAAGAGCGGCAAGGTCGTCAAGGGCTAACACGACGCATCCGAAAGGGCAGCGGCCATTCTGGTCGCTGCCCTTTTTCTCGTTGTTCGCCCAAAGTCAGGCGACACGCCCGCTCAGCGCCGCCTGCAGTATCTCCACAGTGGCGGTCTCGGTCAGTCTGGTCTGGTCGATGACGAGGTCGTACAGTGCGGCATCCGCGAGGTTGGTGCGATAGAAGGTTTTGCCGTACGCCAATCGTGCCTTGTCGTTGGCATCCACCGTCTCGGCCGCCTCACGCACGGACAACTTCTTCGACGCCGCGAACGCTTCGATGCGGCGCTCTCGAGCTCCGGTCAGCCGCACATGCAGCGCCTCGGGGAAGTCGCGCAACACGACGGCGCCGGCACGTCCGACGAACACTCCCCCGGATTCGGCGGCGATGCTACGCATGACGCGCTCCGTCGTCTCGATGAACTTGCGCTCATCGACGGCACTGCCCTGCGCGAGCACTTCGGTACCGCTGATGTCCGGCACCACCGCCATCGCGCTAATCAGCCGCCACAACCCGGTCGCTGCGCGGTTGTCCTGGGCGAGCACGTCGTCCATCGGGATGCCCAACTCACGTGAGACCGTGCGGGGTACCGCACGATCCACGAACGGGATACTCAGGCGTTGAGCGAGCAGGGAGCCGATGTGAGAGCCACGCACACCGAACGCCGTACTAACTGTGATTACCGTCATATCTAGATGATGTCATCTCTGCTCATCGGCGTCCTACCGATCACCAAAGTGTGTCCAGCCGGTGACCTCCGGCGCTGCGCCGTCGAGGGTGACACGCGGCCCCTCCGTCGAAGCCTCACGGACCTCGCCGACGACGTGCCACCCTTCGGGAACGCGATCAGCTGGGTACGTTGCAGCCAATGCATGATCCTCGCCGCCGGCGGTGATCCACTGCAACGGATCGGCGCCGAGTGCGCCGGCAATCTCGGCCATCCGCGGCGGAATCTCAAAACTACCGCCGGCCACATCGATCCAGACACCGCTTGCTTTAGCGATGTGCCCCAGATCCGCCAACAACCCGTCGCTGACGTCGCACATCGCGTGTGCGCCATGCGCAAGCGCCCGCGGGCCCTCGGCGTACGGCGGCTGCGGACGGCGATGCGCCTCGATGAACGCCTTACCTGAGCGGAACCCCCGCGACAGAATCGCTAATCCGGCCGCCGCATGTCCCAGCGTGCCGGCGACCGCGACCACATCACCGGGCACCGCGCCCGAGCGCACCACCGCGGCATGTCCACCCAGGTCCCCGAGAGCGGTCACGCTGATCACGATCGCATCGCTGCTGGACATATCGCCGCCGACGAGGGCTGCACCGGCGGTCGCACATTCGTCACGCACGCCGAGACTGAACGAATCCAGCCAACGCAGTTCGGTCTGCGCCGGGCACGCCACCCCAATCACGACCGAGGTAGCGCGCGCACCCATCGCAGCAATATCCGCGACCGCGGACGCGACAACGCGGTGACCGATGTCCTCGGCACTGGACCAGTCTTGCCGGAAGTGCCGCCCCTCGACGTACACGTCGGTGCTGATGACCACGCGCTGGTCGGGGGCCGCCACCACTGCCGCGTCATCTCCCGGACCGATGATCACCTCACCGCCGGTATCGGCGCCGGCGGTAGTGACGATCCGATCTATGACGCCGAATTCTCCGGCCGCGCCTACTGTCTGACTGTCGTTCTGCACGCGTTGACGTTAGCAATCCTGCCCGCCGCGACGATCACACCGTCACCGCCGACCCGACTTCCGCATGCCACATAGACTGGCCCGGTGCCCATGTCGCCCGCTCGCAAAGCAACCGCAATCGCCGTACCCGCAGCACTAGTTGCTGGCGGACTGACCGCATGGATCATCGGCAGCAACCTGCCCGACGATGAGGAATCGGCGGACACCGGACCGCTGACGAGCGTGAGTGTCGAGGAGATGGACGGCACCGAAGACCAGTGCGCGAACCTGGTGATCGGGCTGCCGGATTCGCTGCAGGGCAATGACAAGCGAGCGGTCAAAGGCCATCCGGGATCGTTGGCCTGGGGTGACCCGCCGACCACCCTGGTGTGTGGCGTGGCGAAGCCGGACGGACTCGATGATCCCGCGCCTAACCTCACTGCGGTGAACGGCGTGACATGGCTGATCACCCAGGACGTCGACACCTCCGCTTACGGGCTTCCCGGCAACAACGTGTTGTGGGTCGCCGTCGATCGCGAGGTATACGTCGCGGTCGCCGTACCGACCGAGACCTCAGGCAGCGGCGTGATTTCGCCGATCTCGACCACGATTGGCGAGCGACTGAAGTCGACCGGAGCCTGAGTCAGCTGGCCTCTCGTTTAGGCCTGCGCCCCATCAGCGCGGGAACGATGTCGGCGGCGTTTCGGCCTTCGTGACAAATCATCACGATCGCCTCGGTAATCGGCATCTCGACATCGTTGGCGCGCGCGAGATCGAGAATCGAACGGCAAGACTTGACGCCCTCGGCCGTCTGCCTGGTGGCGGCGATCGCCTCGTCGAGGCTCGCGCCGGAGCCCATCAACTCACCGAACGAGCGATTACGTGACAACGGTGAGATACAGGTTGCCGCGAGGTCACCGATCCCCGCGAGCCCGGCAAAGGTAACCGCCTCGGCGCCCATCTTCACACCCAGCCGGGAGATCTCCGCCAGACCACGCGTCATCAGCGTCGCCTTGGTGTTATCGCCGAAGCCCATCCCCTCGGCCATACCGCAGGCCAGTGCGATGACGTTCTTCACCGCGCCGCCCAACTCGCACCCGATGACGTCGGTGCTGGTGTAGGGCCGCATGTAACTGGTTTGGCAGGTGCGCTGCACCTCGACCGCGCGTTCGTGATCGGCACATGCGATCACGGTGGCCGCCGGCTGCTCCAGCGCGATCTCACGCGCCAAGTTCGGTCCGGTCACCACTGCGACTCGCTCCGCGGCAACGTCGGCGACCTCGGCGATCACCTGCGACATCCGCATCATCGTGCCGAGTTCGATCCCCTTCATCAAACTCACCAACGTCGCCTCGGCGCCGAGATACTGACGCCACTGAAGCAGATTCTCACGCAATGTCTGCGACGGTATGGCGAGTACCACCAGGTCGGCGCCCGTCAACGCGATGGCGGGATCACTCGTCGCGCGCAACGTCGCAGGCAGGTCGATATCGCCGAAATAGTCGCGATTACGGTGCGTTTCGTTGATCTGGCGCGCGACATCCTCTCGGCGAGCCCACAACTGGACCGAAGCGCCGGCATCGGCAAGTACCTTCGCGAACGCCGTGCCCCAGGATCCGGCGCCCATCACCGCCGCACGCGTACTCATACCGCGTCTGACGCATCATCGTCAGCGGTCTTTGCGCGCCCTGTCGGACGATACAACTCGGCCGGCGGCTGCTGCTGACGCATCAGCCCGACCTCGTCGGCGATCCGGCGCATCATCACATCGGTCAATGCCCGCGCCGTCTCGTTGTCGGTGCGCCCGTGGTACTGGCTGATATCCATGGGCTCCAACGCCCGAATGTGGGACTGCTTGCGCGGTAAGAGATCGAGCTTCTTGGTGTGGTAATCGTAGGAACGGTGCGCGCCCCACTGCGCGATCGGAATCACCGGCACATCCGGTACGGCGAGCGCGATGCGCGCTATACCGGTCTTCGCACGCATCGGCCAGAAGTCGGGATCGCGGGTCACGGTGCCCTCTGGATAGACCGCCACCACCCCGCCGGCGCGCAGGGTTTCGATAGCCGAGTCAAGCGACGCTTGAGCCGCGGCCGACCCACGGCTGACTGATATCTGGCGCGCCTTCGTCATCAGTTTCCCGACGATCGGCACCTTGAACACGCCGTCTTTGATCATGAAACTAGGCACGCGCCCTGCGGTCCATACGAACGAAGCGGTGGCCAGCGGGTCCAGTACCGAGATGTGATTCAGCACCAGGATCGCCGGACCGTCTACCGGGATCTGGTCTCGTCCTTCGAACTTCTCTTTGAAGGTCAGCCTCGACAGATTGCGCACGACCGGGATCATCAGCCGCAGCGACCAGTTCAACGGGCCCGCGGTGCGGCGTCCTCGTTTGACGGGTTTTTTCACAGAGTCGCGCAACGCGCCGTCCTTTCACTTCAGTCCGGATTCTCCACCACACTGAGTAGCAACAATAGCTAGTTGGGACACTGGTGACGATGACAACTCACGAGGCGATCCGCTGGCATGTCGTCGTACCGGTGAAGGCTCGGTCGGCGTCCAAGACCAGACTCTCGCCCGACGCACGTCGAGCGCAACTTGCGCTGGCCTTCGCCCTGGATACGTTTCACGCCGTCCTCGGGTGCGCGTCCGTGGCGTCGCTCATCGTGGTCACCGATGACGACGACGTCCGGATCCGAGCGCGCGAGCTGGGCGCACGGGTCATCAGCGAGTTGGACGATCCACAGGTCCGCGGATTCGACCGGCTCAACGCGGCGCTGCGGTACGGCGTTGAGCAGACAGGGATCAACGCAGCGCCCACGGCCGCGCTCACAGCCGACCTCCCCGCGCTACGGCCCGCAGAGCTCGAGCGCGCCCTGCGTGCGGCAGCGGCCCACCAGCGGGCGTTTGTGCCCGATCACGAGGGCACGGGCACCTCGATGCTGACCGCGCTACGCGGCGCGGACCTGGCACCACAATTCGGGATCGCCTCCGCAGAAGCGCACCGTAACTCCGGGGCGGCCGAGCTGAACCTGACGGACGTTCCAGGCCTGCGTCTGGACGTTGACTGGCAGCACGACTTACAAGCGGTTCGCCGGCTGGGGTGCGGCGCGGCCACCAGCGCCATACTCGAGGCCCAGCGCAGCGAGTGCTAGGGAAATAACTACAGAACTTGCACGCCAGCGGCGGCGTTCCGGGCCGCGATGGGCCAAACTTGAGGTATGACTGCCGAGCCGCTCGCCGATATCGCTACCTCACCGGAACGATTCACCAACCGGGAGATCTCCTGGCTAGATTTCAATGCCCGCGTCCTCGCTGCCGCGGAGGATTCACGCGTTCCGTTGCTGGAGCGCGTGAAGTTCCTCGCGATCTTCGCCAGTAACCTCGACGAGTTCTACATGGTGCGCGTGGCCGGCCTCAAACGGCGTCAGGATATGGGCGTCATGGTTCGGTCCGCGGACGGCCGCACCGCCGCTGAGCAGCTCGAAATGATCACCGAGAAGGCTCAGGGGCTCGTACACCGGCACATTCGATGCTTCACTGATGACATCCAGCCGGCGCTTCGCGCCGAGGGCATTGAGATCGTTGCGCACGATCAGCTCTCGGACGACGAGAAGAAGCGGATGGACGAGCATTTCTTGCGCAACGTCTTTCCCGTTCTGACGCCACTCGCGGTCGATCCGGCGCACCCCTTCCCTTACATTTCCGGGCGCTCGCTGAACTTGGCTGTCGTTATTCGGGAACCCGGCAGCAAGATCGAGCGGTTCGCGCGGGTCAAGATCCCCTCGAACATGCACCGGCTGGTGCGCGTCGGCAAAGCCCGATTCCTGCCGTTGGAATCATTGATCTCGGCAAACCTCAGCGACCTTTTCCCCGGTATGGAGATCATCGACAGCCACCCGTTCCGGGTGACCCGTAATGCCGACTTGGACGTCGAGGAGGACCGCGACGAAGATCTGTTGCAGGCACTCGAACGTGAACTGGCGCGGCGCCGGTTCGGCCCGGCCGTCCGGCTGGAAGTCACCGACGAAATGGACGACAAGATCCTCGACTTGCTCACTCGCGAGATCGACGTGGATCCGGTCGATGTGATCGTCGTTCCGGGCCTACTTGACCTGTCCTCGCTCTGGGCGATCGTGAGCGTGGATCGCCCAGACCTCAAGGACAACGCGTTCGTGCCTGGATCCCCGGCGCGGCTCGCGAAGTCGGAATCCTTCTTCGATGTGCTGCGCGATGGGGATGTGCTGCTGCATCACCCCTACGATTCGTTTGCCACGACGACGCAGAAGTTCATCGAACAGGCGGCGAACGATCCTCAGGTGCTGGCGATCAAGCAAACCCTGTACCGCACTTCCGGTGACTCTCCCATCGTGCATGCTCTGATCAACGCGGCCGAGGCAGGCAAACAGGTCGTGGTGCTGGTCGAGATCAAGGCGCGCTTCGATGAGGCGGCGAACATCAGCTGGGCCCGCAAACTGGAGCGCGCCGGATGCCACGTCGTGTACGGGATCGTCGGGCTGAAAACGCATTGCAAGACTGCTCTGGTCGTGCGGGAGGAGGCCGGCACTCTGCGGCGCTACTGCCATATCGGCACCGGAAACTACAACCCCAAGACAGCGCGGTTGTACGAGGATCTGGGCCTACTGACCGCCGATCCTGAGATCGGCGCCGACTTGACGGATCTATTCAACGTGCTCACCGGGTACTCCGGGCAGAAGTTCTATCGCAAGCTCCTGGTCGCGCCGCACGGCGTACGCAACGGGCTCATTGACCGGATCGAACGCGAAGCCGACCACGCGCGCGCGGGGCGCGAGGCGCGCATCATCATCAAGAGCAATCACATCGTCGACGAAGATTCCATTGATGCGCTGTATCGCGCTTCGCAGGCCGGCGTGCAGGTCGATTTGGTGATCCGGACAAATTGTTCGGTTCGTCCCGGAGTCCCCGGGCTGTCGGAGAACATCCGGGTGCGGTCGATCGTCGGTCGGTTCCTGGAACATTCGCGCGTGTCGTACTTCCATAATGACGCTCGCCCCGAAGTGTTTATCGGGTCGGCCGATCTCATGCACCGCAACCTCGATCGACGCGTGGAGGTGTTACTACGAGTCGACGATTCCGCGGCACGTTCGCAAATTATCGCAATGGTCGAGCGCATGATGGACGACGACATCATCGGCTGGGACCTGCAGGCCGACGGCACCTGGCGGAACTCCGAAGACGGCTCCGAGCAGCCGATGGTCGACTTCCAGGCCGAGCAGATCCGCCGCATCGGACGTTCCGAGTAGTCCGGCTGTGGCAAAGCAGGGGCGACTCACCGCCGCCGGCGGCGTCGTGTGGCGCGACGGCAAGAAGGGGCCAGAAGTGCTGCTGGTGCATCGCCCGCACCGCAACGATTGGTCGCTGCCTAAGGGCAAGCCCGAGGACGGCGAGAATGACCTCGACACCGCTGTCCGGGAAGTCACCGAGGAGACCGGTGTCCGTTTTGTGCTCGGCGCGCGGCTGGGATCGGTGACATATCCAGTCAAGGGCAAGAAGAAGACCGTCAGTTACTGGGCGATGCGGCAGTGCGAGCGCGATAGCGCGCACAGCGGTCCGATCGATGACGGCGAGATCGACGATCTCGCGTGGCATAGCCTGCGCTCGGCCTACCGCATCCTCAGCTATCCAGAGGATGCGACGATCCTGCGCACGTTTGAAAAGCGCGGCCAGGGCCACCCTTCCTTGATACTCGTGCGGCACGCCTCGGCCGGTAAGCGCTCAGAATGGTCCGGTGACGACGCAGATCGCCCTCTGGACGCCGCTGGAATGGCGCAGGCGTCGACATTGCGGTCGTTGGCGGCGTTCGCCCCGGCACGGCTATTCGCGGCGCCACTGACACGCTGTGTACAGACCGCGCAGCCGATCGCCGACGCCACGGGACTCCGAATCAAGAAATCCGCCGCGTTCGCGGATGCGGCGCTGAAGTCTGACGCCGCCGATTCCCTGCAGCGATTGCGCGACCTGGCCGGCGGGTCGGGCGGCGCGGCGACCGCGGTGGTGAGTCAGGGAGATCTGATCGCCGCTGCGCTGGACGATCTGCCAGCGACCTCCACCTCACCGCGTAAGCGCCAGAAAGGCTCCGTGTGGGTGTTCTGCGCGGCGGACGGCGTCATTACCTCCGCGGACTATTATCCGCCGTCGCTGGCGCCGTAGCGTCCCTCGCGCCGATCGCACGCGAAGGGGCGGGGAACGATCGGATGATCGCTCCCCGCCCCTTGTCGGTTCAGGTGTTACTTCTTCGCAGGCGACTTGCGTGCCGTGGTCTTCTTGGCGGGTGCCTTGCGTGCCGTGGTCTTCTTCGCCGCAGCAGTGGTCTTCTTAGCGGCAGTCGTCTTCTTGGCCGCAGTGGTCTTCTTAGCGGCCGCTGCCGTCGTCTTACGCGCCGTCGACTTAGCGGCGGTGGTCTTCTTCGCGGCAGTCGTCTTCTTGGCCGCAGTGGTCTTCTTAGCCGCCGCCGTCGTCTTCTTCGCCGGTGCGGTTGCCTTAGCGGCAGCCGTCTTCTTCGCGGCGGCGGCCTTCGCGGCACGTGGTGCCGCACCAAGCTTGATCTGGCCGCCGACTACGCCCTTGAACTTCGTACCCGGGCGGAACGCCGGCACGGACGTCTTCTTCAGCTTGACCGGTTCGCCGGTCGCGGGGTTACGCGCGATACGCGCCGCACGTGGGCGACGCTCGAAGACGCCAAACCCTGCGATAGACACCTTCTCGCCCTTGCCAACGGCTCGGAACACGATGTCGGTGAAGGCATCGATCGTTTCATTAGCGCGCTTTTTGTCACCGTCGAGTCGAGCGGCGAGCGCATCTATGAGCTCGGACTTGTTCACTTTGTCCTCCCAAGGACTTACTCGTGCGCTGCTGCCGCCTTGTAGCTGGCGCAAACGCGGCCGCTCTCTTGACCGGCTTATGCAACAACGGTAGGGAATTAGGGGCTACGGATCAATAACCGTAGCCCCTAATTCGTATGCGTGTCAGCGCGATTCGCTCACAGTTTTCAGTTGCGTTGTTACTGGGTGACCGGCTTGAACTGCGGTCGCTTGGCCTCGTACTCGTCGATTTTGTCGGCATTGCGCAGGGTCAGGCCGATGTCATCGAGCCCTTCCATCAGCCGCCACCGGCTGTAGTCATCGATCTCGAAGTCGATCACCTTGGCGACGGAATCGCTTTCATTGCTCGGATCGGAGCCTTCAACGGTGATCGTTCGGGCTTCGAGATTGACGGTCGCCTGGGTCGTCGGATTCTTCTCGGCGACGCTCATCAGCCACTCAACCTCGGCCTCGGGCAACACGATGGTCAGCAGCCCGTCCTTGAGCGAGTTCCCGCGAAAAATGTCAGCGAACCGGGGCGAAATCACAACACGAAATCCGCCATCCCGCAGTGCCCAGACCGCGTGCTCACGCGAAGATCCGGTGCCGAAGTCGGGTCCGGCAACGAGGATCGACGCGCCGGAGTACTCCGCGCGGTTGAGCACGAAGTCCTTTTCGTTCGCTCGCCAGGACGAAAACAGCCCATCCTCGAAGCCCGTTTTAGTCACGCGCTTGAGGTACACGGCGGGGATGATCTGGTCCGTGTCGACGTTGTTGCGCCGCAGCGGAGCCATTGTTCCGGTGTGAGTAGAAAACTTCTGCATCGTCGATACCTACTTGTCCAGATCGCTCGGGGAGGAAAGGGTTCCGCGCACGGCGGTCGCCGCAGCAACGAGGGGCGAGACCAGGTGGGTGCGCCCACCCTTGCCCTGACGACCCTCGAAGTTGCGATTCGAGGTGGATGCCGAACGCTCTCCCGGAGCCAGTTGGTCAGGGTTCATTCCCAAGCACATTGAGCATCCCGCCGAACGCCATTCGGCACCGGCCGCCGAGAAGACTGCGTCCAATCCTTCAGCTTCAGCCTGCTGCTTAACTTTCATCGATCCGGGGACGACCAGCATCCGCACGCTATCTGCGACCTTGCGCCCCTTGATGATGTCCGCGGCAGCGCGCAGATCCTCGATGCGACCGTTGGTGCACGAACCGACGAAGACGGTATCGACCTTGACCTCGCGCAGCGGAGTGTTCGGCTCAAGGCCCATGTAGGCCAATGCACTTTCGGCCGCGCCGCGCTGTTCGGCGTCCTCGATCTTCGCCGGATCCGGAACATTGCTGCCCAACGGAAGACCCTGGCCGGGGTTGGTCCCCCAGGTCACGAATGGGGTCAACGATGCGGTGTCGAGTACGACCTCGGTGTCGAAGGTAGCGTCGTCATCGGTGCGCAGCGACTTCCAGTATTCGACCGCTGCATCCCAGTCGGCGCCCTGCGGTGCGCGCTCGCGCCCCTTGAGGAACTCGAACGTGGTCTCGTCCGGCGCGATCATGCCGGCGCGCGCACCGGCTTCAATCGACATATTGCACACGGTCATCCGCGCTTCCATGGACAGCGCCTGAATGGCCGATCCGCGGTACTCGATGACATGGCCTTGACCGCCACCGGTGCCGATCTGCGCGATCACGGCCAGGATGATGTCCTTCGCCGTGACGTCCGGGCCCAATTCGCCGTCGACCGTGACCGACATCGTCTTGAACGGACGCAACGGCAACGTCTGCGTGGCCATGACCTGCTCGACCTCGGAGGTTCCGATACCGAACGCGAGCGCCCCGAAGGCGCCGTGCGTCGAGGTGTGGCTATCGCCGCAGACCACGGTCATCCCTGGCTGGGTCAGGCCCAATTGCGGACCGATCACGTGTACGATGCCCTGGTTTTCATTACCCATGGGAAAGATGGGTACGCCGAACTCGGCGCAATTCTTGCGCAGGGTCTCCACCTGCAGGCGAGATACCGGGTCGGCGATCGGCTTGTCGACGTCGGTCGTGGGGACGTTATGGTCCTCGGTCGCCAGCGTGAGGTCGGTACGCCGTACCGGGCGGCCGGCCGCGCGCAGCCCGTCGAACGCCTGGGGGCTCGTGACCTCGTGCAGCAGGTGCAAATCGATGTACAACAGGTCGGGTTCGCCGTCGGCTTTGTGCACGACGTGCTGTTCCCAGATCTTTTCGGCGAGTGTCTGGCCCATCTCGCGTCACCATTCCTTCGGATCTGTTCTCACTATTTGGGAGCATGTCTCAGTACGTGAAATTGTAATCCCGTATCGACGGGCCCGGTAACGCCATCCCATCAGATGGGACCGTAGTATCGCCCCATGGAACAAGCTGTGACCGGTATCGGAGTACTTGACAAGGCAGTGGCAATCATCGATTGCTGCGCCGAATCCCCACGCTCGCTCGCCGAGCTCGTGGAGCAACTAGGGCTCCCCCGAGCGACAGCACACCGAATCGCCTCCGCCCTAGAGACACACCGCATTTTACGGCGCGACAATCAAAGCCGGTGGGTCGTCGGTCCGGCAGTCCTTGAATTGGCCGCCTTCGCCCGCGATCCGCTCGTCGATGCCGCATCGGCGGTGCTACGCAAGTTGCGCGACCTCACCGGAGAAAGCGCTCAGCTATTCGTTCGCGAAGATGACGTCCGGGTCTGCGTCGCGGCGTCCGAAAGATCCAGTGGTCTGCGTGACACCGTCCCGATCGGCGCCCGCCTGTCGATGAAGGCCGGTTCCGCCGCCCATGTCCTGCTCGCATGGAGCGACGAGAAGGACATCATGCACATCCTCGCCGATTCGGCGTTCACCACGCGCACGGTCGCCGGAGTACGCCGCCGCGGCTGGTCGGCCAGCATCGCCGAACGCGAACCGGGGGTCGCGTCGATCTCGGCGCCGGTCCGTGATCTGCGCGGTGCCGTGGTAGCCGCAATATCGATATCGGGCCCCGCAGAACGCATCGGCCGATCCCCCGGCACGCGACTGTCGCGGCCACTACTGAACGCTGCGGCTGAGCTCGAGCGCAAGCTCTAGCCACCGCGAGCACCGAAACACAAAAGACCCACCTGACGGGTGGGTCTTTGCGTGGTACCCCCGACCGGGTTCGAACCGGCGTTACCGCCTTGAGAGGGCGGCGTCCTGGACCACTAGACGACGGGGGCGTGCTGGTGCAGAACTAAATAATTCTGCGGGCTTTGCGTTCTGACGCGAACAGAGACTTTACCAGACTCACACCGGAGCCGATCAACAGCCCCGTACTTCGCATCAGGAGCTGGGGTACCAGGACTCGAACCTAGACTAACTGAACCAGAATCAGTCGTGCTGCCAATTACACCATACCCCAAGAGCACTCACCCGCTGCTGGTGTTGCAACCGCTCGAGCGCCAGCGATAAATATTACCGGAGCCCCGTTTGAGATCGCCAGCCGGGTGCCTGTGCTTCGCACTACATCGAGCGCGCGACTACTCGTCGTCGACCACCGGATTGGTCAGTTCAAGATCGCCAACGGTGACCGTGACCGTATTACCGGCGACGATCGGGCCGACGCCTTCCGGCGTACCGGTGATGATGACGTCTCCGGGCAGCAACGTCATCACATGCGACACATACGAGATGAGCGTCGGTACGTCGAAGATCATCCGCGCTGTCGTCGAGTCTTGCCGCACCTGAGAATCCACCGCGCACGCGATGCGCACATCGTCGTACGCCATATCGGTGTCGATCCACGGACCGATCGGGCAGAACGAATCGAACCCTTTGGCGCGCCCCCACTGCCCGTCGGACTTCTGTAGATCTCGCGCGGAAATATCGTTGGCTGCGGTTATCCCAAAGATCGCGGCGTCCGCGTTCTCCCGACTGACCTTCCGCGCGCCGCTGGCGCCGATCACCACGGCCAGCTCTGCCTCGTGCTCAACGTGTTGGCTCGCCGCGGGCAGCCGGATCTGATCGCCTGGACCGATCACCGATGTCGACGGCTTGAGAAATAGCATCGGCTGCTTCGGCACCTCGTTGCCCATTTCGGCGGCGTGCGCAGCATAGTTACGCCCGACGCACACCACCTTGCTCGGCAGGATCGGCGACAACATTCGTACGTCGTCCAACGACCAACGATGTCCGGTGCGCGCCAGTTCGCCGAATGGGTGTCCGTCGATCGCCTCGATCGTCCACCCGGATTTATCACCGGTTCCATCGATTACCCCGAACGTCATCTGACCCTGTGGGGTTACGAACCGAGCGATACGCATGCGTCCTCCAGTAGATCGAGCTGCTCCCCGAAACGGTACCCGGCCTTATCGGTGAGCGCGCCCGCACTCCGATCATCGACCGACTGCACTCGGCATAGGATTGAGCGAGACCCTGTGCAGGCGAGGAGTTACGACGATGACTACCACCGATGAGACCGACCCCGTCGGCGGCGTGCTGGTCGGCGACGATGGCTCACCTCGCGCGAGCGAGGCACTGGACTACGCGGCGGCTGAAGCCGCCCGCCGCGGTTGTGCCCTACATGTGGTGCGCGCGTGGAACGTCAAGAACGCAGTGCGTCCGCACGACACCGCGCCCGGGCTCATCCCGTCGACCCAAGAGTTCGGCGAGGCCGTGCGCGCCCATACTCTTCCCCGGGCCGAAGCGGCCGCCGAGCGCCACGGCATTACCGATGCCGTACATGTCCATGCGCTACATGGTGCGGCGACCAAGACGCTGCTGGATCTCTCGCATCAGTGCGATGTGCTGGTCGTCGGCTCGCAAGGACTCAGTGGGATCACCGGGCGATTGCTCGGATCGGTGGCCAATACCGTGGTGCGCGAAGCGGGCTGCCCAGTGATCGTTGTTCGCGGCCGTCGTTCGTGACCGTCACGCACGACTGGCGCGAATGCGAACGCGAGCACCTAGTTCGCGTTGAACCGCTGCTCGCGGGCCATGAACAGCGGCGATCCGACGGTGCGGCACACCCCGTCGAGGACTTCCTGTTCACGTATTACACGTACCGCCCTAATCAGTTGCGCCGATGGCATCCTGGGCTCGGCCACACCATCGCTGACCCGGATGCTCCGCACGGTGCCTCGCCGTACTACCAGGCGCTGTCCGACGGATCCTTGACGGTCGATACTTCGGCGATGGCGCAACGGCGCGGAACGCTGATCGACGCCGTGACACGGATCCTGCGTGCGACGCTCGAGCGCCCGCCGATGCTCGGCTGCTTCGGGATGCACGAATGGGCGATGGTGTATCGCATCGGCGCCGACGACGTTCGGCACAACTCGTGGCCGCTTCGGCTGCACCCCACCGACATCGCCAATGTCGTCGAGGAACGTGGGCTGCGCTGCACCCACTTCGATGCCTTCCGGTTCTTTACCGAACCCGCCGCACCGCGCAACGAGCACGCGCTTTCTCGTACGACGCAGGCGGAATTCGAGCAGCCCGGTTGTCTGCACGCCGGGATGGATTTGTACAAGTGGGCCTACAAACTCTCCCCCGCGGTGAGTTCGGACCTCGTGCTCGACGCCTTCGAACTCGCGCGCGACATTCGGTACGTCGACATGCAGGCCAGCCCGTACGATCTCGCTGATCTGGGCGTACCACCCATCGCTGTCGATACCGCGGCGGGGCGCGCACAGTACGTCTGGATGCAGCGCGAGTTCGCCAATCGCGCGCAGCCGATCCGCCGGCGGCTACTGGAGGTCTGCCAGCAGCTCGCCGCCTGATCCGCTCACCTCCACGTCACTGGAGGTTTCTTACAGCCGCACCTCGATCAGCGCGGGGCCTTCAGTGGCCAGACCAGCGCGCATTTGCGCGGCCAACTCGTCCATGGTGCTCGCTGCAGTCGCGGGTACGCCCAAGGACTTCGCCAGGCCGACGAAGTCGATCGCCGGGTTGTCCAGATCCAGCAAAGCGCGTGCCTTCGCACCGAACTCCGGTACGCCGACGTTGTGCATCTCGTGGTGCAAGATTCCGTACTTCTGGTTGGCGAAGATCAGCACCAGCATGTTCAGATTCTCGCGCGCCGCCGTCCACAGTGCCTGCGGCTGATACATCGCGCTGCCGTCGCTCTCCAGCACAATCACCTTGCGGTCGGGACATGCAACGGCCGCGCCCACTCCGCACGGCATCGCGTAGCCGATCGAGCCGCCGGACCCCACTAGCCAATCGTGTGGACGTACCGACTCGGTCTCCGGAACGAGCGCGCGGCCGGACGTGATCGACTCGTCGACGACGATAGCGTCCTCCGGTAGCAGGGCACCGATCAGCGCGCCGAGTTTGTCGATGCTCATCGCGCCGTTCGGCACCTGCGGTAGGACGAGGTCGCTGGTGCGCACCGTCGCGTTCTCCGCCCCCAGTTCGGCGACCAGCGACTCCAGCGCGAGGGTCAGGTCCTGGTCCTCGCGCGCCAACTCGATGACCCGTGTGTCGCGGTGATACAGCACGCTGGGCTTGCCCGGGTACGCGAAGAAGCTCACCGGCGCTTTCGCGCCGACCAGAATCAACGTGTCGAACTGCTCGAGGAACTTCGTTGCCGGTTCGGGGCTGTAGGGGATCCGCTCCACGGGTACTCGTCCGGCGCCGCGGGTGATCCGCGAGGTCATCGTCGGCGCCAGCAACCGAGCGCCGGTCGCGGCCGCGATCCGGCCGGCCGCCTGCAACGGGCCTTCCAGGGTGGCCCCCGGCCCCAATATCAGCGCCGTCGACTGACCAGCGCTCAACGCCGCGGCGGTTGCGGTGATGGCCTGCTCGTCGGCCGGTGAGGCGTCCGGCGAGCCCGCTAACTCGCCGGTGGCCTCAGTGGTGACGTCGTTCCACGCGGCGTCCGCCGGAAGGATCAGCGAGGCGATACGACCTGGGCGACGCCAAGACTCGCGAATCGCTGCGGTGGTGTCCGTGGCGACGCTGTTCGCGTCCGGAGTCGTGCGGACCCAGTGGCTGAAGGGGCGCGCTGCACCCTCGATATCCGAGGTCAACGGAGCGTCCAGATGACGGTGATAGGTGGCGTGATCGCCAATTACGTTGACGATCGGCGATTTTGCACGCAAGGCGTTATGCAGATTCGACAGACCGTTGGCCATTCCCGGGCCGAGGTGCAGCAGAGTGACAGCGGGCTTACCGCTCATCCGCGCGTACCCGTCCGCCGCGCCGGTCACCGTACCCTCGAACTGGCCGAGCACGCATCGCATCCCGTCGGTGTCGTCGAGCGCGGCCACGAAATGCATCTCGGATGTCCCTGGGTTCGCGAAGCACACATCGACGCCGTTGGCGACGAGGGTGTTCATCAACGAATGCGCACCGTTCATAACTATGCCTCCGTGTAGGTTTCCACTAACTCATTTGTTCCAACTTAGAACCGCGCACGCTGTCGCGGACCACGGAGGTCACCATGTGGGCATATCGGATGATTGCGCCGCGGCGCATGGAGCGCATTGACGTTCCGGACCTGGACGCCGCCTCGCTGGCGCCCGGACATCTCTTGCTGCGACCGATGCACGGTGGTCTGTGCGGTAGCGATTACCCCGCGTATCGAGGTCTGAAGTCCCAACTGATCAACGAGGACGGGACACTCGCGGCGGAGTCCAACGGCTTCCCACTGCACGAGGTCGTCGGCGAGGTCGTCGCCGACCCCACCGGAACCCACCAGCCGGGGACGGTCGTAGTCGGCTGGGCGACTGGATTCGATGCCCTCGCTGAACTGGTCGCGACCAAGGCCAGCAGCGTGATGGCAGTGCCGGACGACATTGAGGTCGCCGACGCCATCACCCTGCAGCCGTTGGCCTGCGTGCTCTACACCCTGGATCGGCTCACCGATTGCCTGCCTGGCGCGAAGGTCGCGGTCATCGGCCTCGGCCCGATCGGTCTGTTGTTTGCGCATGGCGCGAAGCAACGCGGCGCCGCCAGCGTGACCGGGGTCGACCCGGTCGACCGCAGCGCGATTGCCGCGGACTTCGGAATAGATGACGTCATCACCACGACGAGCGATCGCTGGGCGAGCCGGCTCACCACCGACCCGGTGCGATACGACGTCGTCATCGAGGCTGTCGGCCATCAGGTCGGCACACTCACCGACGCAGTCAACGCCGTGCGGATGGGCGGAACCATCTTCTACTTCGGCATCCCGGACGACAGAATCTACCCCTTCCCGATGGCGGTCTTCCTGCGCCGTAGCGCCCGCTTGGTCAGCGGCGCCGTCCTCGATCACTCCGCATCGCTGGACGTGGCGATCGAATATGCGCGCTCGCACCCGAAACTACTCGCACAAAACATCTCGCATCGCTTCGATATCGCCGATGCGAATGAGGCGTTCGAAGTCGGCATCTCCACGTTCAGTGACCGTCGCAAGGTCGTGCTCGACTACTGAGCCGAGATACCGGTTGAATGAAACCGGTCTCGGGCCCCGTTTCGTCTAGGGTGAGTGATCGTGACTGCTGAGCCCCCTACCACCACCGGCACCGATGACAGCTCCGCCGGCGCAAGCCCGCGATCGCTGGTCGTCCGGCGCGACGTACGCCGGAGCCTACGGGCCGCACTCGCGCTGCTCGGTGTGAGTGTGCTGCTGGTGTTCTGGGTGCCCGCAATCATCGTGCTAGCTCGCTCGGAGGCTGCGTACTTCACCAACGGAATCCTGTGGTCGGCGCTGATTGCGACCGTCGTCGCGCTGCTGGTTGGCGCCGGGCTGACGCTGTGGTGGGCACGCCGCGGACGGGTGCTGCTGAGTGCGGATGCGGCGGGAATCCGACTCCCGGCTACTCGCCAACATCCGGAGCTCGAGGCCGCCTGGGCTGACGTGGCGATGATCCGCCTGATCGGTACCAGGAATCCAACGCTGGCGATCCACGTACGCGAGATTGTCGAGGAGCAATCAGCAGAATCCGCGGAGCCGCAACTCGACCTCACGGAACCGGAATTCCTACGACCGCTGGACTTTCAGTCCGATCCCCCACCGCCGACGAAAGTGCCGAGCGAGGACGCGTTCGACAAGATTAAGCCGCTGCCGCAGGAGGAGGATTCCGAGGATGACCCGGAGCCTCGTCCGAAGTCCGGAGCGGCGCTACATGCCACGCCGTATGTCGTCTCGCTGACAAACACTGACCCGCCACTATCGCACGTACTGCGCGCGATCACGGTGCTATCGGCCGGCAGGGTCCGACTCGACTAGGCGCCCGGGCGGCGAACCCGCCAGGATGTGCCGCTAAGCCTCCAGGGCGTACGCGACGCTGTCGACGAGCGCGGTCCACGAAGCCTCGACGACGTTCTGGTGCACGCCGACCGTGGTCCAGGTGCGTTCACCATCAGTAGTGTCGATCAGTACGCGGGTGGTCGCGTCCGTACCGGCCCGCCCCTCGAGGATCCGCACCTTGTAATCGGCCAGATCGATGCCGGCCAACTGCGGATAGTGACCGATGATCGCCTGACGTAGCGCCTGGTCCAGTGCGTTGACCGGACCGTTTCCTTCCGCGGTCGCGATCACCCGGGAATCGCCGACGAGGACCTTGACGGTGGCTTCCGAGATCACTTCGCCATCGCGGTGTTCGACGATGACGCGATACGACTCGAGAGTGAAGGCTCGTCGACGTTGCGGATCGCGCTCATCACGCAGGAGCAGTTCGAATGAAGCGTCGGCGGCCTCATAGGACCACCCCTCTGCCTCACGTTTCTTGACGATCTCAACTACTCGTCCCACAGCCGCCGGATCATCGGCGATATCCACACCGAGTTCGCGACCCTTGAGTTCGACGCTCGCGCGACCGGCCATCTCGGTGACCAGGATGCGCATATCGTTGCCGACTTCGGCGGGGTCCATGTGGTTGTAGAGTTCGGGCGCAACCTTGATCGCGCTGGCATGCAAACCGGCCTTGTGCGCGAAGGATGAGGCGCCGACGTACGGCTGGTGCGTGTCGGGGGCAAGGTTTGCCAGTTCGGCCAGCGCATGCGAGATCCGCTGCATCTCAGCGAAACGCCCCTCGGGCAGCACCTTCATATCGAGTTTGGCGACCAAGCCGCCGAGGACGCCGAACAGATCGGCGTTACCGGTACGTTCGCCGTACCCGTTGGCGGTGCATTGCACGTGGCTGACGCCGGCTTGTACGCCGGTGAGCGTGTTCGCAACCGCGCAGCCGGTGTCGTCCTGGCAGTGAATGCCCAGGCGGCCCTGCACAGCGGCGCGGACTTCGCTGACCACCTCGTGGATACCGCCGGGCAGCATTCCGCCGTTGGTATCGCACATGACCACGACGTCGGCGCCGGCCTCGAAGGCCGCGGTCATCACGGACAGGGTGTACGCCGAGTCGTACTTGTAGCCGTCGAAGAAATGCTCGCAGTCGACGAAAACTCGCCGACCCTGCGCGACGAGGTGTGCGACGGTGTCACTCACCATCGCGAGGTTCTCCGCACGCGTGGTGCGTAGCGCCTGTTCGACGTGTCGTACGTCGGACTTGGCGACCAGACAGATCACCGGTGCCTGCGAGTCCAGCAGCGCCTGCACCTGCGGGTCAGCGGCCGCCGTACCACCCGCTTTGCGGGTAGACCCGAACGCCACCAGTTGCGCGGTCGTCAGGTCGAGCTCGGTCCGGGCGCGCTCGAAGAACTCGGTGTCCTTCGGTAGCGCGCCCGGCCAGCCACCCTCGATGAAACCCACACCCTGCTCGTCGAGCAGACGCGCGACGGCGAGCTTGTCCGCAACGGAGTAACTAATCCCCTCACGCTGAGCGCCATCGCGCAGCGTCGTGTCATATACGTGGAAGGAATCGCCGAGCGGGCTCACCTGGGTAGTCATCGAGTTTTCCTTTGATAGGGGCGATCTAGGAATCGGCTACGAGCTTGGCGATGCGGTCACCGATATCGGTGGTCGACCCGGCGTTGTTGCGATCACGAGCCGCGAGGTCGGCCGTCACGGCCTTCTCGATTCGCGCCGCCGTAGCCGCATCGCCCATGTGATCGAGCAACATGCTCGCCGACAGAATGGCCGCCGTCGGGTCGGCCAGGTTCTGCCCCGCGATGTCGGGCGCCGAACCGTGCACCGGCTCGAACATGGACGGGTTCGCACGGGACGCATCGATGTTGCCCGATGCCGCCAGTCCGATACCGCCGGTCACCGCCGCAGCGAGGTCGGTCACGATGTCGCCGAACAGATTGTCGGTGACGATGACATCGAAGCGCTGCGGGTCGGTCACCAGGTAGATCATCGCGGCATCGACGTGCGAGTACGCCGTGGTCACATCCGGGTACTGCTGCGCCACCTCATCGAACGTGCGCTGCCACAGTCCGCCCGCGTGCACGAGTACGTTGGTCTTGTGGACCAGCGTGATGTGCTTGCGCGGACGCTTCTGCGCGGTCTCGAAAGCCGCCTCGATCACTCGGCGAGCCCCGAACGCGGTGTTCAGTGACACCTCAGTGGCAATCTCGTTGACGGTTCCCTGACGGATCACGCCCCCGTTGCCGACGTACGGGCCTTCGGTTCCTTCGCGGAATACGACGAAGTCGATCTGCGGGTCCCCGGCGAGCACCGATTCGGTGTTCGGGTACAGCTTCGATGGGCGCAGGTTCACGTAGTGCTCGAACGCGAACCGCAGTTTCAGGAGCATCCCGCGCTCGAGAATCCCCGGTGGCACGGACGGGTCACCGATCGCGCCGAGCAAGATCGCGTCGTGTCCACGCAGTTCTTCCAGGACCGATTCGGGCAGCAGTTCGCCCGTCTCGTGCCAGAACTTTGCGCCGAGGGTGTACGACGTTTGCTCACTCGCCACGCCTGCGGCGTCGAGCACCTTCAGTGCTTCCGCGGTGACCTCGATGCCGATGCCGTCACCGGGGATTACTGCGAGCTTCATCAGCGGGCCGCCGTACCTTCCTGGTAGTCGTCCTGAGTCGCGACCCAGCTCATGAGCTTGCGCAGCTCACGACCGGTGGCCTCGATCGGGTGCGTCTCCTGCTCGGCGCGACGTGCCTTGAAGTCAGGAGCGCCAGCGGCCTGGTCGTCCATGAAGGCCTGCGCCCACGAGCCGTCGCGGATCGCGCCGAGAACGGACTTCATGTTCTCCTTGACGCGGTCGTCGACGACCTTCGGGCCGGAGGTGTAGTCGCCGTACTCGGCGGTGTCGGAGACGGACCAACGCTGCTTCGCGATGCCGCCTTCGTACATCAGGTCGACGATCAGCTTCAGCTCGTGCAGGCACTCGAAGTACGCGACCTCAGGCTGGTAACCGGCCTCGGTCAGCACCTCGAAGCCCTGCTGGACGAGGCGGCTCACGCCACCACAGAGCACCGACTGCTCGCCGAACAGGTCGGTTTCGGTCTCCTCGGTGAAGGTGGTCTGGATGACGCCGGCGCGGGTACCGCCGATCGCCTTCGCGTACGACAGCGCCAACGCGAGCGTGTCACCGGAAGGGTCCTGCTCGACAGCAACGAGGCACGGCACACCCTTGCCGTCGACGTATTCGCGACGAACCAGGTGGCCCGGGCCCTTCGGAGCAACCATCGCGACGGCGATGTTGGCCGGGGGCTTGATGTAGCCGAAGCGGATGTTGAAGCCGTGACCGAAGAAGATTGCGTCACCGTCGTTGAGGTGCTGGGCGATCTCGTTTTCGTACAGCGAGGCTTGCGCCGGGTCCGGCGCCAGAATCATGATCAGGTCGGCCTCGGCCGCGGCTTCTGCCGGAGTGACGACGCGCAGGCCCTCATCTTCGGCCTTCTGACGGCTCTTGGAGGAGGGCTGCAGGCCGACGCGAACGTCGACGCCGGAGTCGCGCAGCGACAGCGCGTGCGCCTCGCCCTGGCTGCCGTAACCGATGACGGCGACCTTGCGTCCCTGGACCTTGGTCAGGTCCGCGTCGTCGTCGTAAAACATTGTTGCTGCCATCCTTGGCATTCCCTTCGGTTTGTTCGGCCTGGTGGCCGGGTGTGGCGATTCGGGTTGGTAATGGATTAACTCGCGCGGTCGGCAGAGCGCACGTGCGAGGTGGTGATCGAACGCGGGCCGCGACCGATGGCCACGACGCCGGACTGTACGAGTTCGCGAATACCGAACGGTTCGAGCGCCGCATTGAGCGCTGCGAGCTTTTCGGCGGTTCCGGTCGCTTCGACGGTGACCGAGTCGGTGGTGACATCGACGACCTTCGCGCGGAACAGATTCACCGTCTCGAGCACGGGAGTGCGGTGGTGAGCGTCAATGCGGACCTTGATCAGCATGATCTGACGCTGCACCGAACTCGCCGAATCCAACTCCACGATCTTGATGACCTGGATCAGCTTGTTCAGCTGCTTGGTCACCTGCTCGATCTGGTTCTCTTCGACGGCGACCACGACGGTGATGCGCGACAGTTCGGGCTGTTCGGTCGGTCCCACAGCGAGCGACTCGATGTTGAACCCGCGTCGGCTGAAAAGCCCGGCGATCCGAGCGAGCACCCCGGGTTTGTCCTGCACGAGCACGGACAGGGTGTGGCGGCTGGTTGTCATCTTCGCCTCTACTCCTCGTCGAAGTCGGGCCGCAGGTCGCGGGCCGCGAGAATCTCGTCGTTGCTCGTACCGGCGGCCACCATCGGCCAGACCTGCGCGTCCTTACCGACGATGAAGTCGATGAGCACTGGTCGATCGTTGATTTCGAGCGCCTTTTCGATGGCGGCATCGACATCCTCTTTGGATTCGACGCGAATACCCGCGCAGCCCAACGCCTCGGCAAGCATCACGAAATCAGGAATGCGGTGCTTGTGCGTGCCCAACTCGGTGTTGGAGTACCGCTCCTGGTAGAACAGCGTCTGCCATTGCCGCACCATGCCCAGGTTACCGTTGTTGATCACGGCGACCTTGATCGGAATTCCTTCGATCGCGCAGGTGGCGAGCTCCTGGTTGGTCATCTGGAAGCAGCCATCGCCATCGATCGCCCAAACGACCTTGTCCGGCATCGCCGTCTTGGCCCCCATGGCCGCCGGAATCGCGTACCCCATCGTGCCGAGTCCGCCGGAGTTCAACCACGTGCGCGGCTGGTCGTAGGTGACGAACTGGGCGGCCCACATTTGGTGCTGGCCCACTCCGGCGACGTACACGGCGTCATCGGCGGTGAGCGCGTTGATCCGTTCGATCACGTACTGCGGTGCGAGCGTGCCATCGGCCGGCCAGTCATAACCCAGCGGGAACTTTTCCCGCCAGCGGTTCAGCTGCTGCCACCAGTCGGTCAGGTCGGCAGGCTCGGAACCCTCACGCAACGCTCGCAATGCCGTAGCGAGTTCGGTCATCGTCTCTTTGCAATCGCCGACGATCGGCACATCCGCGGCGCGGTTCTTCCCGATTTCGGCAGCGTCGATATCGGCGTGCACGACCTTCGCCTCCGGCGCAAAACTCTTCAACTGCCCGGTGACCCGGTCATCGAACCGCGTGCCCAGCGCGATCAACAGGTCCGCCTTCTGCAATGCCGTGACCGCGGGGACCGTGCCGTGCATACCCGGCATGCCCAGGTGCAACTCGTGCGAGTCGGGGAAGGCTCCACGCGCCATCAGAGTGGTCACCACTGGAATGCCGGACAATTCGGCGAGCGCGAGCAGTTCCTTCGACGCGTTCGCCTTGATGATGCCGCCGCCGACGTACAGCACGGGACGTTTCGCCGCGTGAATCATCCGCGCGGCCTCACGAATCTGCTTCAGGTGCGGCCGCGTGACGGGGCGGTAACCGGGCAGATCGATCTGCGGCGGCCAACGGAAGGTGGTCCGCGCCTCCAGGACGCTCTTCGGAATATCAACGAGCACCGGTCCCGGGCGTCCGGACTCGGCGATGTGGAACGCCTCGGCGATGGCGCGAGGAATGTCTGCCGCGTCGGTCACCAGCATGTTGTGCTTGGAGATCGGCGTCGTGATGCCGCAGATGTCGGCTTCCTGAAAGCCATCGGTGCCCAGCAGCGCGGCACCCACCTGGCCGGTAATAGCCACGATCGGCACCGAGTCCATGTGCGCATCGGCGATCGGGGTCACCAGGTTTGTCGCGCCCGGACCGGACGTCGCGATGCAGACACCGACTTTGCCGCTGGCCTGGGCATAGCCCTCGGCGGCGTGACCGGCACCCTGTTCGTGGCGCACCAGAATGTGGCGCATGGATGAATCGAAGAGCGGGTCGTAGACCGGCAGGACGGCGCCCCCGGGGATGCCGAACAAGGTCTCGACACCGACCTGCTCCAGGGAGTAGACCAGCGATTGGGCGCCGCTACATTCGGCGACGATGCGTTCGTCAGACACATTCGAGCCGCGCTGGGGCGGCTGCGGCGTAACTGTGGCTGGGTTGGCCATGGTGTTTCCTTCCTCGGATCACGAGCTCAGGACCGTGCGGGTTCCTCGTGGGATGTCGCGAGCGCACTGCTCGTCGGTTCAGTTGTCAGTGTGGTGCCGGTCGTACGCATGAAAAAACCCCCAGTGCCGTGGCACTACGGGGGTGGGCGCGTCGAACGTCGTCGACGCGCTACGCAATAAGTACGAGACCTTCAGCGAACTGCATGCGGCCATATTGCTCCCGCGCGCGAACCGCCGTCAAATTGATCCCATATTTTAGGAACGTCGTACTGCCATATGGGACCACTGGTCTCCTCGGCGCGCGCTGAGGCGATGGTGGCAAAATAACTTAGGTGAGTCACCCCCCGCATGACACGTCCCCGGTTGCACCCGCCAGCGCCAGGGTCCACTCGACTTCCCGCAGCAAGGCACCGGAAGTACGTCGGCTTCGGTATACGCCGACGGCGATCGTGCCGCTGGTCATCGGTGCGCTCTGCGCGTTTCCGCTCGCCGCCGCGCTGGGCTGGTGGGGTCTGTTGGTGGCCGTTCCATTTGTTCTCGCGATCGTCATGCTCCGCCGGGTTGGCCTCGACGTATCACCAGACGACGTACGCGTGCGTGGACTCTTCGCGAGCGTCACCATCGCGCGTGAGGATTTGGTCGGATTCACCATCGTGGACAACAAGGTGCACCTGGACCGCGCCGACGGCTCGTCGGTGCGGGTGCCGACCGTACGTCCACGCGACCTGCCGATGCTTCGCCAGGAACTATTTTCGCCCGGATCGCCCCAGGAGCACGATTCCTAATCCTATTGTGAATAGGATTGCGTGGATATACCAGAGGAGGCTCGTCGAATGGTGCGGTTAGCAATCTCCGAGCGACGCGATCTGCTGATCGCGGCCGCATGGCGTGTTATGGCCCGCGAAGGCGTCGCCGCGGCGACCACGCGCGCGATCTGCGCCGAAGCAAATATGCCGCAGTCCTCGTTCCATTATTGCTTCGATACCCGCGCGGATCTGCTCCGCATCGTCGTTACCAGCAGGATGCCGGATTTCATCACGTTATCGACCAACGCAATCGAAGCAGCGCGGACACCAACCGACCGGATTCGTGCCGCGCTCGAGGCGTGGTGGCAGGACGTCCTCGCCAACCCACAGACGCACGCGGTGATGTTCGACATCACGGTGCACGCGCACTATGACCCGGACCTGCACGATCTCGGCACCTACCAGTACGCCGAAGCGCACGCGACGGTGCTCACCCTGCTCAATTACGCCGTACGCGACGGGCAGTACGCCTGGGACACCGATATCGAACAGCTCGCGGTCAGCGTCGTCGCCTTCCTCAACGGTCTGTCGCTGCGGTACATGGTCGAACCGCACAACAGTTCGTTCAGCGGAGCGCTCGACACCTTTGCCGCCGAGCTGTCCGCGCACCTCACTGCGGTCCATACCGCAGCCTCGGTCTAGCCGACAGAAGTACGCCGCATCGGGGCACCAAAACGTACACTGGTGCGTCGTAGACCCGTCCCGCAGCGCTAGGAAAGGCGTACCGATGCAACTCCGCTCCCGTTACGGTCTGAGCGGCATCGCGATCAGCGTCGCCATGGTTTTGCTCAGCGGCTGCGCGAGCGATGAGGGCAACTACACAGGTTCCGGCAACTGGGTCGAACAAGGCAGCCCGGCAGTGCCGAACATTCCGCAGCCACAGGAGCCTGGGCCGCCCACCGGCAGCGAACCGGACAGCGATGAAGAGAGCGCGAGCGATAACGTGCGCGCCACCGATCTGGATCAACCGGTGACGCTCACGGCGCTACCCGACGGCACTGCGCTGGTCGGCGAACGGGTAAGCGGTACGGTCACCCAGGTATTTCCTGCCAAGGAAATGAAGCAAAAGAAGCTGTATACCCTCAGCGGTATCGACGGTAGTGACGGCGGCGGGCTGGTGTCGATGGCAGCCTCGCCGAAGTACCTCGAAAACGGGCTGGTCTACGCGTACATCACCACCAAGACCGAAGGCCGCATCGTCAGCCTCAACGGCAAAGGCGTCACTAAGGACATCGTCACCGGGCTACCGAAGGCGCCCGCCGCGCTCACTTTCGGACCGGACGGCAGCCTCCTGATCGCTATCGGCGGTTCGGGTAGCCAATACTCCGGCAAGATCCTCGCGGTCGACCATTGGGGCGACCCGGCGCCGGCGGCCACCGAAGGGATTGTGATGTCCCAGGGGGTTTCCAATCCCCTCGGGCTGTGCACGAACGGGGTTGGCGTGTACGTCGTCAACGGGGGCAGTCCAAACGGCGGGCAACTGAGCGGGAACGCCGTGTACGAAGTCGCAGGTCCGTCCAAAGATCAGGGCGGTATGAATGCGATGTCCCCAATTATCAGTTACTCCGAGGAGAGCGCCGGCGCTGCTGGTTGCGCGGCCACGGAGGTTCAGATCACCACTGCCGGCACTGACTCCGAATCGGTGGCGAAGTCGGTTCTGAGTCAGGACGGAACCGTCAACGGGTCCCCGGTACTGCAGTACACCGGCGAGTTCGGTCGACTGCGCGCCATCGCGCTCGACCCGGTAGGCGGCGGGTACTGGGTCAGCACCTACAACACCGACGGAATCGGCGATCCTGCCAAGGACGACGACAAGGTGTTGTACCTACCCGAACAGGGCGGCGCCGGCAGCGGCGACGTGAGCTAAGAACCCAGACGGGGCTAGAACTCCAGTTGCAACGCCGCGTCGGCCGCCGCATCAACGGTCGGCGTGGTCGTCGAGCCATCGACGAAAGCCGCTTCGACGATACGAAGTTCAGCGCCCGTCACGGCCGACGCATACTCGCCGGCAATGAGGATGTCCGAACTCGGGTATCCCTGTGGGGGCACACCCTCCCGCATCAGATCATTCACATTCCCGGTGCCGTCGGTGTCGGTCATCGACTTCAGGTTGGCCGCGCCGGCGGCATCCGGCATCGTGATGTCCACGACCGACAGCGCAACCGGTTTGCCGTCCACCTCGGTCAGGAACAAGGACCGATTCATTTCAGTGCACGGGTTCGCGGTGAGGTACTCCTGCACGTCGCCGTACGCGTGCGCAGCACAGTCGGCCTGCGAATCGACCGGGCCGGGCTCGAAGTCGTATCCACCGATCGACTGCACGCCGTCGGCGGAAGGTGGCTCATCCGAAGCCGCTGCCGAATCGTTGTCGCCGTCGGCGCCGGTCTCGTTCGACGACGATCCAAACAGCGCAATCGCACCGATGACGACTCCTGCACCTACCGCGAGCAGAGCAACGAGTGGCACCAGCCAGCGCCAGATGCTGCTCTTGGGCTCCGGATCCGGTTCAGACATCGGTAGTAGGGGTCCCGGTGCGGCACTCGCGTGCGCGGGGCTGGGAGCCGCAGCGGTGCCGGCCAGCGGCGGCGTGACTGCCGGAATCGCACCGGTCGGGCGCTGATCACCGTCGGCGGAATCTCCAGCCGGCGCTGGCGCTGGATGGCTGCGTAATGGACGAACGGCGCGCGCATCATGCTCCTCGCGCGCGAACGGGACGTCATCGATCAATGTCGGGCGCAGCACGTACGGCGAGTACGCGAACCCCTCGCCGGTGAGCTGCTCCACGTCGATGTCGGCGGCATCGAAGCCGAGGGCCCGCAGCGCCCCGATCACGTCGGCGGTCGTCCACGCCCCGGACAGCCCGGCTGCCCGATCGACCATCGCGCGGTCGATCCCAACCACGAACGCGTCGGGCTCGGTGTGCGTCACCACCACGCCTTGACCACGTTCGGTCTCCGGCTGCGCGACTCCGGAAATCGATCCGTCCACGGCGATCAACGACTGCACCGGGCCTGGATCCAGGCCGCCGCGCCGTATCTCAGCGACGATCCGCTTGAGGGCGCCATCTACGTCGTAGACCGGGTTAGCCCCAATGCCATCGATCTGCGCAGGGCTGCCGCCGATGGTCCACGCACCGCGCAGCGGAGCGAACAGGTAACCGTCGCCACCGTTGACCGTGCACGCCCCGAGAACAGCGATCGCCTCGGGGGTACAGATCACGCCGGCGACCGGGCCGAACCGGCTGAACCCGTCGCCGAGCACCGCGATCCCCCGGCGACGCGCCGGCCCAGGTCCAAGCCCATGCAGAATCGCGAACACTCGACGCTGGGCGTCGTTCGCCGGCGAACCGTGGGTCAGCACTATCAACGATCAGGTCACTTTCGTGGCGGACAAAATCCGACTCAGCCTACTGGGCACCGAGCTTCTGCAGGATCAGTTCACGCACAGTCGCGGCGTCGGCTTGACCACGCGTGGCCTTCATCACCGCACCGACCAGCGCGCCGACGGCCTGCACCTTGCCGCCACGGATCTTCTGCGCGACATCATCGTTGTCCGCGATCGCCGCGTCGACGGCGGCACTCAGGGCGCCAGTGTCGGAGACGACTTCCAAACCACGGTCGGCGACCACCTGTTCCGGATCGCCTTCGCCGGCAATCACACCGTCGACGACCTGCCGAGCGAGTTTGTCGTTAATCCGCCCCTGCGCGACAAGGTCGATAACCGAGGCCACCTGAGCGGGCGTGATCGCCAATTGCGCCACTTCGATCCCAGCGCTATTGGCCAATCGCGCCAGCTGGCCGGTCCACCACTTGCGGGCCTCGGCTGCTGAGGCTCCGGCATCGATCGTTGCTACGACGACCTCCAGCGCCCCGGTGTTGACTAGCGCCTCCATCTCGCGCGCAGAAATATCCCACTCCGCCTGTAGCCGTGTCCGGCGGACGCCCGGGAGTTCGGGCAGTTCGGCGCGCAGCGACTGCACCCACTGCGGATCCGGCGTCATCGGCACGAGGTCCGGCTCCGGGAAGTACCGGTAATCGGTCGCCTCTTCCTTGCTACGACCCGCCGTTGTCTGGCCGGAGTCTTCGTGGAAATGCCGAGTCTCCTGCACGATCGCTACGCCGTCATCCAGCAGCGGCGCCTGACGCACGATCTCGGAATTGACGGCGCGTTCGACCGACCGCAACGAATTCACGTTCTTCGTCTCAGTACGGGTCCCCCACGGCTGGCCCGGACGGTTCAGCGACAGGTTTACATCGCACCGCAACGAGCCCTGCTCCATCCGCACGTCCGAGACGTCCAGCGAACGGATCACTTCGCGTAGTTCGGTGACGTACGCACGCGCCACAGCTCCAGCCAATTCGCCGGTACCGGTGATCGGCTTCGTCACGATCTCAACCAGCGGGATTCCCGCGCGGTTGAAGTCGACCAGTGAGTGTGTCGCTCCCTGGATCCGGCCGGTCGAGCCGCCGACGTGCAGCGACTTACCGGTGTCCTCCTCCAGATGCACCCGCTCAATCTCCACCCGGTGCACCTCGCCGTCCACCACGACATCCAGATAACCGTTCTCGCAGAGCGGGTCGTCGTACTGCGAGGTCTGGAAGTTCTTCGGCATATCGGGATAGAAGTAGTTCTTGCGAGAGAACTGCGAATGCTGTGCGATCGTGCAGTGCAACGCCAAACCGATGCGGACGGTCGATTCGATCGCCGCCGCATTCGGCACCGGCAGAGCGCCGGGGAGGCCTAGGCATACAGGGCAGATCTGGGTATTCGGCTCTGCGCCGAAGGCTGTCGCGCAGCCGCAGAACATTTTCGAGTCGGTGCCCAGTTCGACATGCGTTTCCAGGCCCACGACCGGCTCGTACCGCTCCAGCGCCTCGACGACCTCGGGATCGGCTTGCGTGTGGACCTGACTCATTGCTCTGACTCCTTGTCGTCGTCCGCGCGCGCCTCGGCTTCGAGTTCCTTGGCCCGATCGGCCTTCAGCTTGGCGATCTTGGGCTTGAGCACAAAGTTGTCGTACGCCACTACGTTCAGCGGCGTAATCACACCGAGCACGATGAACAGGATGAAGATCTTCTGTCCCGTGGCGATCAGGGCCACGACCCCGACGATGATCACAAACGCCGATAACGACCAGGCGGCGATGTTCGCTTTCTTGCTCGAGGCGGTGAGCCCGAGTTCATCCGTCTGCGTGATGTCCACGTTCGGCGAGGACTTACGTTGCGCGCTCATAGGGCCGGCGCCAGGTCGAGGAACGTGCCACCACAGGCGTGATCACGCGCAGCTTCCAGAGCCGCGCCGACCAGATAGCACCGGTCGTCCTGAAGGTGCGGAGCCATGATCTGCAGGCCGACCGGCAGCGGCTGCCCATCGGCGACGGGGTCCTCGGCCAAGCCAATCGGCACCGACATCGCCGGCGTTCCCGCCAGCGAGGCCGGCAGCGTGGTCAAGTCGAGCAGATACACCGATAACGGGTCCGTGTTCGCCGTACCGAGTGGGTAGGCGACCGTGGGTGACGTCGGCGAGATCAACACGTCGACGTGTCCGAAAGCGGCATCGAAGTCGGCTGTGATCAGCGAGCGCACCGTGCGGGCTTTGTCGTAGAACTGATCGACATACCCGGCCGAGAGCGCGTACGTGCCGAGGATGATGCGTCGCTTGACTTCGGGACCGAATCCGGCCTCACGCGTCATCGACATCACCTCCTCCAGGCTCCGTTCCCCGTCGTCACCAACCCGCAGTCCGTACCGAACGCTGTCGAAGCGCGCGAGGTTCGAGGATGCCTCGGACGGCGCGATCAGGTAGTACGCCGCAACGCCATACGCAAAGTGCGGGCAGCTCACCTCGGTGACCTCGGCGCCGAGGTCACCGAGCTGCTGGACGGCGGCGTCGAACTGCGCCTTCACCGCCGGCTGCAGTCCCTCAGCGATGAGGTCGCGCACCACGCCGATACGTAGTCCCGATATGCCCTGTGCGGCACCGAGGCGGGCTGCGCCGACGACATCCGGTACCGGAGCGGGCAATGAGGTCGAGTCACGCGGATCGTGTCCGCTCATGGCTGCCTGAACCAGCGCGGTATCGAGCACATTGCGGGCCATCGGGCCGGGGGTGTCCAGGCTCGAGGAGAAGGCGATGACGCCGTACCGCGAGCTCGTCCCGTAGGTCGGTTTCATTCCGACGATTCCGGTGAGCGCGGCGGGCTGACGGATCGAACCGCCCGTGTCCGTACCGATCGCGACCGGCGCTTCGAACGCGCTGACCGCGGCGGCGGAGCCGCCCGATGACCCGCCAGGGGTGCGCTGCGGGTTCCACGGATTCGCGACCGGCCCGAACGCGGAGTTCTCATTGGTGGAGCCCATCGCGAATTCGTCCATGTTGGCCTTACCCAACTTCACCATCCCGGCCTCTGCCAAGCGTGTAGTGACGGTGGACTCGTACGGCGGCAACCAGCCTTCGAGCATCCGTGAGCCCGCCGTCGTGGGCACACCGCGGGTGACGAAGGCATCCTTCACCGCGATCGGTACGCCCGCCAGCGGCGACGGCGCTTTCCCCGTGCGCACCGTGTCATCGGCGGCCTTCGCCGCCGCCAGGGCGCGCTCGGCGCTCACATGCAGGTACGCGCCGATCTCGTCGTCGACTTTCTCGATGCGATCCAGGTGCGCGCGGGTCACCTCCACCGAGGAGGTCTCGCCCGAGGCGATCATCGCACCGAGCTCCGAAGCTGTCATCCGGGTCAGGTCGGTCATCGCGGCTACTCCTCGTCCAGAATGCGCGGAACTCGGAAACGGTCCTGTTCGGCTGCGGGGGCCTGGGCCAGCACCTCATCACGATCGAGCGATGCGGTGACGACATCCGGACGAGTCACGTTCGTCATGGTCACGTTGTGGCTGCTCGGCGTGGCGCCGGCGTCGCTTACCTCGGCGATCTTCGCGACGTTTTCCAGAATGCTTTCCAACTGCACGGCGAAGGTATCGATCTCCTCATCTGTCACCTCAAGTCGCGCCAGATGCGCCAGATGCGCGACCTCCTCGCGCGAGATCTTCTCCTCAGCCATGCCTCTTCTTTCGTCGGTGGGCTCCGCGCGCCGAACACCGCACAGCAGACGACTGCACGGGGCGGCGACCGCCCAATCTTACGTGTCCGCGAAGATGGTGCACGTGCCTGGAACACCGACTACATCACCGACCGCCCCGCCGAGCGGCCTCGCCCTGTGGTGGGCGGGCGCTCGTCCCCGCACGTTGCCGGTGTCGCTCGTGCCCGTGCTGGTCGGTACCGCGGTCGCGGCCCAGTACGTCGCTACGCCGTGGCATTCGCACATCGTGTGGTGGCGTGTGGCCTGCGCGCTGGTGGTCGCGCTGGCGCTGCAAATCGGGGTGAACTACGCCAACGACTATTCCGACGGCATACGCGGTACCGACGACGATCGCGTCGGCCCGTTGCGATTGACCGGATCGGGCCTGGTCCCGCCGCCACGGGTAAAGGCTGCCGCATTCGCCAGTTTCGCCGTTGCGGGGATCGCCGGCTTGGCGATCACTGCGACCACCAGTTGGTGGCTGCTCCTCGTCGGCGCCGCGGCAATTTTGGCCGCCTGGTTCTACACCGGCGGTTCTACGCCGTATGGCTATCTGGGCCTCGGCGATATCTCGGTGTTCGTGTTCTTCGGATTGGTGGCAGTCATGGGCACCGCGTACATCGCCGCCGACTCGCCGCAGGTCACCGCGATGTCGGTGCTGGCCTCGGTCCCGGTCGGTTTGCTGGCGGTGTCGGTGCTGGTCGCCAACAACCTGCGTGATCTGCCCAAGGATGCGCTCGCCGGTAAACGCACCTCTGCGGTACGCCTCGGCGATACCGGAACTCGCTGGTTCTATGTCGCCTGCGTGCTGGGCGCGTTCGCCGCTGCCGTGGTGCTGCTGGGGTGGCCATGGCTGTTACTTGCGCTGGCTGCTGCGGTACTGACGATTCCCATCGTCCGACGGGTTCTGGGCGGCGCCGAGGGTCGCGATCTGATACCGGTTCTCGCCCGTACTGGTCAGCTGCAACTAGTGTGTGGACTTGTCATCGTTATCGGGCTCGGGGCGGAGGTGCTGTAGATGTCCTACCTGCTGCGCATCGTATTGCCGGACCGTCCGGGAGCGCTCGGCGCCGTCGCCAGCGCGATCGGCACCAGCGGCGCCGACATCGTCAGCGTCGACATCGTCGACAAACATGACCATGTCGTCATCGACGACATCGTCATCGATATGGGCCCGGGCCAAATGCCTGACGAGGTGCTGAGCGCCGCGCAACGCCTCGATGGCGTGCACGTTGAATCGATCAGGCCGTTCGATGGCGCGCTGTCGACCCATCGCGAACTGCAACTACTGGAGGCGATGTCGGTCGACCCGGAGGGATCGGCGCAGTTGCTGGTCGACGAACTCCCCCGGATCTTCCGATCCGGCTGGGGCATCATCGTGCGCGACGACGGTCTGGTGATGACCAGTAGCGCGAGCGCCCCGGAAAATGATCGCGCCGAGCCATGGCGCCAGCCGGCCGATGCGGTGATTCTGGATCCGATCACAGACGCCCTGCCCGCGGACTGGACCACCCTGGATACTGCGCTGATGGCTGTGCCGTACGGCGAGAACCGCTCCGTGGTCGCTGGTCGCCCCGGCGGCCCGGACTTCCGGCCCAGCGAACTCTCTCGACTAGCGCATCTGGTCGGCATTACCCGCTCCATCTGGTTGCGCTACGTCAAAGCCAAGAAGGCACAAGGCTCGAGCTAGTCCTCGGCTCACCGCCGGACGCACAAGCCACTAACTGGCCCGCCAACACCGGCGAGCGTACAGGTAACCCGGTCGATGCTCGTTGCTCACTCAGTCGGCGAGCGTGTGGAAGTTTGGTCGACGACTGACGATGTGGCGGCCGAATTACTCGGCGGGCACCTCGCGGTTCAGCAAGTCGCGGAAACCGTCTTCGTCGAGTATCGGCACGCCCAACTCCTCGGCCTTCTTCGCCTTACTCCCGGGAGAATCACCGATCACGACGTACGACGTCTTCTTGCTGACTGAACTAGCCGATTTGCCGCCGCGCGACACGATCGCTTCCTTGGCCTCGTCCCGCGAGAAGCCCGACAGGGTGCCGGTGACCACGATGGACAGCCCCGCAAGGTTCTGCGGCATTCTGGGCGCGTCGGCGGCATCGTCCTGCATCCGCACTCCGGCCGCCGCCCATTTGTCGACGATGGCCCGATGCCAGTCGATCTCCCACCACGCCTTCACCGACTCGGCAATGATCGTGCCGACGCCTTCCACCTCAGCGAGCGTGTCCACATCAGCGGCGAAGATGTCCGGCAGCGAACGGAAATGACTCGCGAGCGCCTGCGCGGCCGTCGGACCCACGTGCCGGATGGACAGCGAGACCAACACCCGCCACAGCGGCTGCTCCTTGGCGGTCTGAAGCGCGCCGAGCAGCATGAGCGCACCGGCGTTCGCGGTGCCGTCCTTCTTGACGAAGAACGGGATCCTACTCAACGCCTCGGCGTCCATCGCGAACAGATCGCCCTCGTCGGTGAGGTCGTCGGAGGTCAACAGCGCCTGAGCCGCTTTGTATCCCAGCCCGTCGATATCGAATCCGCCGCGCGAACCCAGGTAGCTGAGCCGTTCGACCAGTTGGGCCGGGCAGCTGCGCGCATTCGGGCAGCGGATGTCCGCGTCGCCTTCCTTCATCTCGCGCAATTCGGTGCCGCATGCTGGACAATGCGTGGGCATGACGAACTCTCGTTCGCTGCCGTCACGCAACGCCACGACCGGACCGACGATTTCAGGAATCACGTCACCGGCTTTGCGCAACACCACCATGTCGCCGATCAGCACACCCTTGCGCTTGACCTCGTGACCGTTGTGCAAGGTCGCCATCTCCACGGTCGATCCGGCGACCTTGATCGGCGTCATCACGCCGTACGGTGTCACCCGGCCGGTGCGACCGACGTTCACTCGGATGTCCTCCAGCCGAGTGTTCACTTCTTCGGGCGGGTATTTGTACGCCATCGCCCAGCGTGGTGCGCGGCTGGTGGACCCGAGCTCGCCTTGCTGTGCGAGGTCATCGACCTTCACCACGACACCGTCGATCTCGTGCTCGATGTCGTGTCGGTGCTCGCCGTAGTACTCGATGAACTCGCGAACGGCAGCCATATCCCCCAGCACCTTCGCTCGTGACGAGGTGGGTAGCCCTAACGATTCCAGCAGGTCGTACGCCTCCGACTGCGAACGCCACGTCACGCCTCGCGAAGCCCCGATGCCGTGCACGATGAGCATCAAATTACGTTTGGCGGTCTCCGCCGAATCCTTCTGCCGCAGCGATCCAGCCGCGGTGTTGCGTGGATTCGCGTACGGCGGTTTACCGTCCGCGACGAGCCGCGCGTTGAGTGCCTCGAACTCCTCAACCGGGAAATAGACCTCGCCGCGCACCTCCAGCAGCTCGGGGATGTCCTTACCTCGCAAGCGGGCAGGCACATTGCGTACGGCGAGCACGTTATTCGTGATGTCCTCGCCGACCCGCCCATCGCCTCGGGTGGCACCGCGGGTCAGGCGGCCATTCTCGTAGACGAGGTCGACGGCGAGCCCATCGATCTTCAGTTCGCAGAGATACTTGGCATCCGAGCCGATCGTCCGGGTGACCCGATCGGCCCAGGCCTGCAACTCCTGCTGGTTGAACACGTTGTCGAGGGAGTACATCCGCTGCAAATGCTCGACCGAGGCGAAACTGGACGAGGCGTAACCGCCGACTCGCTGCGATGGTGACGCATCGGTGACGAGATCGGGAAAGGTCTGTTCGATATCGAGCAGTTCCTGAAATAGCGCGTCGTATGCCGCATCGCTGACGGTCGGCGCATCCTGTTCGTAGTACCGCCGCTGGTGCTCGGTGATTTCAGCGCTGAGCTCGGCGTGCCGCTCAGCACCCTGGGTCGGGTCCATCGTCATGCCCGCCTCCGGTTGCCGGTGAGGTCTTCAGGGTGAGGGGTATGCAGCGCGCTGCGCTCAGCGGCCAGTGTGCTGTAGCCGGCCGCCACGTAAGCGAACTCCTCGAGTTCGGTGCTCTCGCGCAGTTGCATATGGTACGAGCGGATCTGGCCGATCAGGTCGTCCTCGAAGACGTACCACTCCATACCGCGTGTGACGATGCGATCCGCTGAGCCGTCCGGATTCCAGAACATCGACCATTCGATCACAGCCTCGTCACCGCGGGCGATGATGCTGTCGGTGACCCAACGGGCATTGATCAGCTGTGCCACCTTTCGCCAGTAGCGCGCCAGGTGCTCACGTCCGGCGACAGGCCTCGAACCCACGTTGGGCTGCAAGAAGTAGTGCACGACATCCTCGGTGAAGTACCCCATCAATGCATCAACGTCGGCCGCTGTGCAGGCGTCGTAATAGCCGGCTATCGCATTCAGGCGCTCGGCCGGCGCGCCGCTGGTGATCGCAGGGCGTACTGCGGCGTCCACGCCCGTGTAATCGAAACCGTCCAGGTCGCTGGGCTGCCCGACTTGGTGGTACGAGCGAATCTGCGCGATTTCGGTTGCCTGTGGCGTCAGTTCGATCCATTCGCTCCCGCGCCGTACCTGCGGTGACCCCGAGGAGTCACTGAGCCACATCGTGTATTCCACGCCGACATTGGTGGCTTCGGTAATGATGCGGTCAACGCGCCACCGGGCCTGCTGCTGGGTGGCTGCTGCGGCCGCTTGGGTGGCGAGCTGCGCGGCGGAGCGAATCGGCGTCGACTGCGCGCTCGGACCGAGCGAGTAGTGGGTGAAGTCGTCGGCGAGCAGCGCCCGGATCGCTGGCACGTCGGCGGCATTGCACGCGTCGTACAGCGCGAGAACGAGACTTTCGGGCTCAGGCATCGGATACCTCCGGTGAGTCACGGACCTTCTTCGCGACCGCGCTCATCGCGCGGGTGGTCGCCAGCGCGGCCGCCCAACTCGCAGATGCCAGGCCGCAGTCGCTCGTGATGCCGATCCGGGACGCTACCTCTGCCGCCGGGATCCCCGCGATATCAGCGATCCGCCGAGCGTTCTCAGCCCACGCGTCGATCCGCGACGGATTCGGTGTGATCGCTGCCGGAACCACGCCCGCGTAGAGCACCAAGCCGTTATCAACCGCTTCGCCCAGGTCGTCGTACGAGTCGGATTCCAGTAGCGACGCATCGAATAGAACTCCGCTGACACCCGCGGTACGCAGCAAGGTGAACGGCACCTTCGGCGCGCACGAGTGCAGCGCGACGGCGACGCCGGCACGTTCGATGACGTGCTGGATTCCGTCGCCGACATCGTGACGTCCGACAGGATCGATACGCGCGGCGCCGCTCGCGGTCGGCACGCTCCCGGCGAGGACGGCGCTCAGCGACGGTTCGTCCAGTTGCAGTACGACGTCGGCTGCCGGCACGCGGCGGCGGATCTCACCCACCAAGGCGGCCGCGCCTTCGGCCAACGAGTCACGCACGTCGCGCACGGCCCCGAGGTCGGTCAGTACGCGGTGCCCGTTCGGCAGTTCGAGGCTCGCAGCCAATGTCCACGGACCCGCTAAGGCGACCTTCAGCGGCCCGGCGTACTCGGCGGCCGTGATCTGGAGGGCATCGAGGTCCCACGACCAGAAGTCATTCGCCCGCCGCATGTCGATGCCGTTGCGTCGGGTGAGCCGCCAGGCCGACGGGTGAAGCTCGACCGGTAAATCCAGCAGTCGTGCTGCCGTGCGGCCGATGAGGTCAGCGCCGGGGCCACGCGCCGGGAGCTCAGCCAGGTATGGGATCTGCAGATCCTCGCTAAAGGGCATCGCAATCGCATCACGCACCGTCGTCCCCGGCAGTGAACCGACGCCGGTCGTGGCCACGCTCATGCGTGAGCTGCGGAAATGGTCGCCGATCCGACCACCCTGTCGTCGTCGTACAGCACGACCGCCTGTCCCGGCGCGATACCGCGCGCAGAGGTCAGCAGGCCGATGAGCAGATTCCCGTCGGCGTCGATCTCGGCGGTGGCTTCGGCCATGCCGCCATGTGCACGCATTTGCACGACGCCGCGCCACGGGAACGCCGGTGCCGTACCGCCGGTCCACACCGGACGCTGCGCGGTGACGGTGGTGACTTCGAGCGCGTCAGCGGTGCCGACTGTGATCCGGTTGTCGACCGGCTCGATGCTCAGCACGTAGCGGGGCTTACCGTCATTCACCGGGTTCGCTAGTCGCAGTCCCTTGCGCTGCCCGATGGTGTAGGCGTACGCGCCCTGATGCTCACCGACGACCTCGCCGCTGTCCGAGTCAACGATGTCCCCCGGCCGGTCGCCCAACTGTGAGCGCAAGAAGCCCATCGTGTCACCGTTGGAGATGAAGCAGATGTCATGCGAATCGGGCTTGTCGGCGACGGCTAGACCGCGTTCGGCGGCCTCCGCACGTACCTGTTCCTTGGTGGTGTCACCCAGCGGGAACATCGCGTACCGCAACTGCTCGGCGGTGAGGACCGCCAGGACGTACGACTGGTCCTTCGCGTCGTCGACCGACCGCGCCAGGTGCGGAGTGCCGTGCTCGTCCACGTTCAGTTTGGCGTGGTGACCGGTCACCACCGCGTCGAAGCCCAGTGCGCGAGCGCGGTCCAACACGGCTGAAAACTTGATCTTCTCGTTACAGCGCAGGCATGGGTTAGGCGTGCGCCCCGCGGCGTACTCGGCGACGAAGTCATCGATCACGTCTTCGCGGAACTGTTCGGCCAGATCCCATACGTAGAACGGGATGCCGAGCACGTCGGCAGCGCGGCGAGCGTCGCGGGAGTCTTCGATGGTGCAACAGCCGCGTGAACCCGCCCGCACCGCTTCTGGCGTTTGGGACAGCGCGAGATGGACGCCGGTCACATCATGACCGGCGTCGACGGCACGCGCGGTCGCAACTGCTGAGTCGACGCCGCCGGACATCGCTGCAAGGATCTTCACAATCGTTGAATTCTACCCTCGTTCAGCGTCGGTTTCCGCTGGCCAATCGCGCGCGGTCGATCGCATCGGGCAGGGCGTGTAGCAGTCGCTCAATGTCCTCGGCAGACGTCGTACGTCCCATCGAGATGCGGATGCTCTGTTTAGCTCGTCGTTCGTCGCCGCTCATAGCCAGGATGACGTGACTGGGTTCAGAAACGCCCGAGGTGCACGCCGAACCGGTCGAGACATCGATGTGCGCGGTGTCCAGCAGCATCAGCAGCGCGTCGGCGTCCGCGCCGGGCACGTGCAGATTAAGGATGCCCGGATGCGTCGTTGCCGGCTCGTATTCGGCATGGCCATTGATATGCACCTCCGGCAGGCGGGCCGCGCCGTTCGCGAGTTGATCGCGTAGCCTCCCCAGTCGCGCTGCCTCGGCGACGCGTTCGGATTCGGCTTCAAGGATCGCCGTACCGAAGCCGACGATGTTGGCTACAGCGAGCGTGCCGGAGCGAATTCGACGTTCCTGGCCGCCGCCATGCGAGGTCGGCTGCGGGGTGAAGGACCGTTGTGCCAGCAGTGCGCCGATGCCCTGCGGTCCGCCGATCTTGTGTGCCGACAGGGCTACAGATGCGGCGCCGAGCGTTGCGAAGTCGATCGGTACTCGCCCGAGCGCCTGCACGGCATCAACGTGCAAGGTGACCCCGGCTGAGGCGCAGATCGACCCAATGCTGTTGATATCGGTGATGGTGCCGACTTCGTTATTGATCCACATGAAGGCCGCGAGCGCGACCGGATGCTCGGTGAGGATCGCGCGAACGGAGTCCGGCAGCGGCGACCCCGCGGAGTTCACGATCGCCCAGTGGGCCGTCGCATTCTCGTTGTGCTGCAGGTGGCGTACGGCGTCATGCACCGCGGGGTGCTCGGCCGGCGAAGTGAGGATCCCGCCCGCATCCTGGACCCGGGCGCGATACCCGCCGATCACGGCGAGATTGTCTGCCTCGGTGGCCCCGCTGGTAAAGATGACCTCCACCGGATCAGCGCCCGTGGCCCGCGCGGTGTTCTCGCGGGCCTGTTCGACGAGCTGGCGGGCGCGCCGCCCGGCCGAATGTAGCGATGAGGGATTGCCGACATCACGCATGACCGCTGACATCGCCTCGATCACGCTCTCTCGGATCACGGTCGTGGCCGCGTGATCGAGATATACCTCCGCCTCTGGGTCTGTCACGCCATTCCTCGGCTCATCGCCTCCAGGCGCTCGAACACGCCGACGTCGGCGCGCAGCCCGTCGTGTTCGTACTGATTGGTGACCCAGGCTCGCACTCCAGGCACCCGCCGCGCGACGTCCAGCGAGGCGTCAGCGTCGACATACATATCGTCGTAGTACACCGCCGCGGCCACCGGGACCTCGTTGTGCGCGAGCTGCTCGGCGTCATACAACGCGCCCCAGTCGTCCTTTCGGTGCAGTTCGTCGGCAATCGCGGCGTACGGCGCCATCCCCGGTATATCCGTGAACCGCCAGCGTTCCATCATCTCGCCGGTGAACAGCGGACGCGGCGCATCGGCAGCCAGCACCGGCAGTTCTGCGCGGGTGCGGGTGGCTGCCCATTGGCTCGCGCCTGCTGTGTCGCAGTAGATCGCCTCCTGCAGCAGGGCGTAGAGGGGCTTGTCCGCGACGTCGGTGCGAGCGGCGACCTCGGCGAGGAACCCCGCCGTGGCCTCGCCGCCATGCAGCGCCTGCTCAAGCAGATAATGCACTGAGGCGAACCCGTCGCTGCGCCCGAAGTCGATTCCGACGCCCAACAGTCTTTCGCGGGTCAGGGCGCCACCGTCCGGTAGTCGTAGTTGTGGCGTGAGGTGACGCAGCAGTTCGTCCAGTCGGGCGCGGTCGGCCGGGAATTTCGAGAAGTACGTGCCGTTCTTCGCCAGCACTCGCAACCAGGTGCGCCGGTACACGTCCTCGGCGCTCAGCCCGATCGGCGGGATGCCGCCGGTGACGAGGCATCGCTTCAGGCCGTGCGGGGCGAAGGAGAGATAGCTGAACGTGCAGAATCCGCCATAGCTCTGCCCCAGTGTCGTCCACTGGGCTCCGTCGGCCACCTGATCACGAAAAAGTTCAGCATCTGCGACGATCGAATCGGCTCGCATCTGCGCCACGTAATCCGTAGCGCCCACCACTCCGCCGCGAGCGCGCAGCAACGTGGGGCCAATCGGCGTCGAGAGGCCTGTGCCGCGCTGGTCGAGCAGCAGCACCCGGTACCGCTTCAACGCCGCGTCCAGCCAGCCGCCGCGCGTGGTGGGCCGTGGCGATGCGCCGCCAGGACCGCCTTGTAGGAACAACAGCCACGGCAACTGCTGCGGAGTGTCGTGTTCGGCGCCGACTACTTCTCGCGCGTACACCTCGATGGTTTCGTGCCCGGACGCCGCAGCGTGATCAAGCGGCGCGCGCACCGAGTGATCTGCCGCGCGGATGCCCGGCGCGATCGCCACATAATCGGTCACAGTGAGCCTTTCTCCCGAGCCCGCTAGTGAGCGGCGTCTTCCCAGTTGTCTCCGACGCCGACCGAGACCTCCATCGGTACGTCGAGTGTTGCCGCGGCCGCCATTTGTTCGCGGACAATCCGCTCGACCACATCGCGCTCGCCCGCGGCGATCTCCAATACGAGTTCGTCGTGCACCTGCAGCAGCACCCGCGAGGACACCCCGGCGTCCTGCAAGCTGCGCTCTACGCCAAGCATCGCCACTTTGATGATGTCGGCGGCCGAACCCTGGATCGGCGCGTTAAGCGCCATCCGCTCGGCCATTTCCCGCCGCTGCCGATTATCGCTGGTCAGATCCGGCAGATAGCGTCGGCGACCCATGATCGTCTGGGTGTAGCCCGATACGCGTGCCTCCTCCACGACGTCACGCAGGTAGTCGCGGACCCCGCCGAAGCGCTCGAAGTACGCGTCCATCTGCTCACGAGCCTCTGCCGGCGTGATCCGCAATTGCTGCGAAAGTCCGTATGCCGACAGGCCGTATGCCAGCCCGTAGGACATTGCCTTGATCCGACGGCGCATTTCAGGGTCAACGTCTTTAACGTCGATCCGGAACGCGCGGGACGCGACGAAAGTGTGCAGGTCCTCGCCGGAGGTAAACGCTTCGATCAAGCCCTCATCGCCGGATAGGTGGGCCATGATCCGCATCTCGATCTGGCTGTAGTCGGCGGTCATCAGGGACTCGTATCCACGCCCCGGCACGAATGCGCGCCGGATCTGCCGGCCCTCAGCGGTGCGCACGGGGACGTTCTGCAGGTTCGGGTCCGTTGAGGACAGCCGACCGGTTGCGGCAACCATTTGCTGGAACGTGGTGTGGATTCGGCCGGCATCGTCAGCGAGCGGAATCAAACCGTCGACCACGGTGCGTAACCGGCTGATGTCGCGATGACGCATCAAACTGACCAGGAACGGATGTTCGGTCTGCTCGAGCAGACTCTGCAGCGAGTCGGCATCCGTGGTGTACCCGGTCTTGATCTTCTTGGTCTTCGGCAATCCGAGTTCGTCGAACAGCACGACCTGCAACTGTTTCGGCGAACCAAGGTTGATCTCGTGACCGATCACCGAATACGCCTCCGAGGCGACCTGTTGTACCTCCTGAGTGAACTGTTTCGAGAGCTCATCGAGATAGTCGCCGTTGATCGCGATCCCGCGGACTTCCATATCTGCCAGCAATCTAGCCAGCGGGAGTTCAAGGTCGTCCAGTAGTGCGTGCGCGCCGCGCTGCTGGATTTCAGGCTCCAGCACCCTCGCTAATTGCCCGGTGGCGACGGCTCGCGAAATCTGTTCGGCCGCGATCGCGTCATCGGCCTCCTCCTCGCCGCCATCGAGGGTGAGCTGGGCGGCGCCCGAGCCGCTCTCGGTTTGCAGGTCGCGGTGCAGGTAGGCCGCAGACAGTGCGCCTAAGTCGAACGTGCGTCGGCCCGGATTTACCAGGTATGCCGACAGCGCGGTGTCGCCGGCTACGCCGGCCAGTTGCCAGCCGCGGGCGGTGACCGCGAGCATCGGGCCCTTCACATCGTGGATGATCTTCGGGCTATCGGCGTCGGCCAACCAGTCCGCGAGCGCCTGTTCGTCGGCGGGATCCATCGTGCTGCTGGTGATGTCGGCGTACGCCGCGACCTCGCCGGTGCTCAACGCGATACCGGTTAGTTCGCCGGTGCCGCGGCCCCACTGTCCGCGGAACGACACCGCGGTGGGGCCCGCACCGACGTGCGCGCCAAGCCAGTCAGCCACCTCACCGGGCTCGATCGTGGCCACCTCGACCTCGATCGCTTCGGCGGTGACGGGTTCGTCGGCGGCGAGGACGGCGTTGAGCCGGTCACGGATCTGTCCGCGGAACTGCAACTCGTCGAAGATCTTGTTCAGTGCGCCGGCGTCCACCTGCGCGATGAGCGCGTCAGCCGGTGCCAGTGGCAGCTCCAGGTCGTCCATCAGCCGGTTGAGCGAAAAGTTGCGCTCGACGTCCGGCAGATGATCGCGCAGCGACTGGCCGGCTTTGCCCTTGATCTCGCCGAGGTGCTCGATGATCCCGTCGATCCCGTCGTACGCCGTGATCCATTTCGCCGCTGTCTTCGGTCCGACGCCCGGCACTCCAGGCAGGTTGTCGGAGGTTTCGCCGACCAGCGCAGCGAGGTGCCGGTAGCGGCTGGCCGGCACACCGTATCGGTTGACCACTTCCTCGTTGTCGATCCGTGACAGCACTGAGACGCCCTGCTTGGGGTAGAGCACGGTCGTGGTGTCGTCCACCAGTTGGAAGGCGTCGCGGTCACCGGTACAAACCAGAACCTGCATACCGTCGGCGCGCGCCTGCCGAGTGAGCGTGGCGAGGATGTCGTCGGCCTCGAAGCCCTCCTTGGTCAGCCACGGGATACCCATCGCGTCCAGCACATCCTGGATCAACGAGACTTGTCCCTTGAACTCGTCCGGCGACTTCGAGCGATTCGCCTTGTATTCGCCGTACGCCTCGGTACGGAAGGACACTCGCGAGAGGTCGAACGCAACCGCGACATGGGTCGGTTCCTCGTCTCGCAATAGGTTGATCAGCATTGAGGTAAAGCCGTAGACGGCGTTCGTCGACTGCCCACCGGTGGTCTGGAAGTTTTCCGCGGGTAACGCGAAGAAGGCGCGGTAGGCCAGGGAATGTCCGTCAAGGAGTAGCAGTCGCTTCTGATCGCTCACGTCCTCGAGTCTAGGGTTGCGTCATGACAAGCGTTGCACCCACTGATCCTGGTTACACCCCGCACCCGCCGCCGTCGCATTTCGGACAGCGGACCGTGCCCGAGGGCCAACTCGATGCCAAACTCGGGATCGAGTACCTCGATTACAACCCCAATCATGTCGTGGCGCGGATGCCGGTCGCCGGAAATCTGCAGCCGTACGGTCTGATGCACGGCGGCGCGTCCGCGGTACTCGCTGAGGGTTTGGGCTCCACGTGCGCGGCGCTCAACGCCGCCCCCGGCGAGGTGTGCGTGGGCGTACAGGTGCTGGCCAACCATCACCGCGCTGCGCGCGCCGGCGTCGTGACCGGCGTGGCGACCCCGATCCACATCGGCCGTTCGTTGAAGACCGTGCAGATCGAGATCACCAATGAGGACGGCTCGCTGGTGTGTACGGCTCAACTGACCGCGATGGCGCTGCCCAAGGCCCCTGGCGCGTAAGGCTTCGCGTTACTGGTCGGCACCCGATGCGGTGCCGGCCGGTTAGGGGCTTGCGTTGCGCCGACGGGACGTCACCGGGCGCGCGAGGCCCAACGTGCGCCGTAACGTGCTGACCGGGGCGATCCGGCGCTGGACGACAGGGGTGAACCCGAGTTTCGCGAAGTAGCGGTTCACGTCGCGGGCTTCGGTCCACAACCCGATGACGACGCTCTCTGCACCGAGTTCGTCGGCGAATCGAGTCACGTCGCCGAGCATCGCGCTGCCCACCCCTCGGTGGCGGCGATCATCGAGCACGAACAAGTAGTGCACGTACACAGCCGGTCGCCCGATCAGCGTGCTGAACAGGTCCTCGGACATGACGGCGAGCCCGACGACCTGATCGTCGGTGGGATCAACCGCCAGGATCGTACGGAATTCAGGGTGGTTCAGCACGGCGCCGAATTGCGGTGGCGGACCGGTCGGCGAGTCCAACATCAACTTTGCCCCGGACGTCAGCAGCCCATCGGTGCTGATTTCGGCGTTGGCGATGGCGGTGACCAGCGCTTCGTCGGCGGCTACCGCTTCGCGGATGAGTACCGTCGCTCGGGGCATGCCGTTCCTCCTCCCCCGTTGTCGGCTGTGGTGCGCGGGGGTGCGCGGAGTCGAGGCTACCGGCCGACGCCGCCCGGTGTACGAAGAATCAGCGCCCTATCAGCGGCCCTTGGAGTGATCTAGGACGGCCTCGGCAACGGCCTTCATCGTCGTACGCCGCTCCATGGCCTGCTGCTGAATCCACCGGAAAGCGGCAGGCTCGGTAAGTTTGTGCACGGTCATCAAGTACCCCTTGGCGCGATCGACTAGCTTCCGCGTCTCGATGAGGTCATTGAGGTCGCCGATCTCGGTTTCCAGTGCGCGCCGCTCGGCGAACCGCGCGTACGCCATCTCGATCGCCGGCGCCAAATCGGACTGCGAGAACGGCTTGGTGAGATACCCCATCACACCTGCCTTCAGGGCCCGGTCGATGAGTTCGCGCTGACTGAACGCCGACAGGATCACGATCGGCGCGATTCGGCGCTCACCGATGATTTCAGCGGCGGTCAGACCGTCGACATGCGGCATCTTCACGTCCAGCACGATCAGGTCGGGGCGTAACTGCTCGGCCATATCGATAGCTTCCTGGCCATCGCGTGCTTCACCGACGACCTCGTACCCCTCATCGCGGAGCATCTCGCACAGGTCAAGACGAATCAACGCCTCGTCCTCGGCGACTAGCACTCGGCGGTGCGGTCTGTCGTTCTCGTGCTCGCTGTGCACCAGTGGCCTGTCCTCGCTATGGGCGTGTGTCAGTGCTGTTTCGCCATTCGCTACTCTAATAGTCCGCTGCTGAAGTGATTACACTAAGGCAGTCAGACACGGCCCCGTAGCCCAACGGCAGAGGCACAGTGCTCAAACCACTGCAAGTGTCGGTTCGAATCCGACCGGGGCTACCAAGAACAGTTAAGGCGTTGCATGACGCATCCTGAGGACCAGGACCGCACGCGCGAACTTCCTGCCTACCTCGACCCTCGCGGCGTCGATCAGCCCACAGAGCGGTACCGGGGTGCGGCGTACGACCCACGTGTCGATCATCACCGCCCGGCCGCCGACCAACCCACGCAGGTATATCCGCCGGCGGCGCAGCAGCCGCCGGCGCAGCGCTCGCCCTATCAGCCGGCCGCGCAGCCACCGGGCGCGTACCCGCCCGGTGGGTCACCCACCGGTGGTGACGACGTACCGCCGCGGAAGCGGAAACGGCGCGGCTGGAAGATTTTCGGGTCCGTGGTGCTAGTGCTCGTAGTGGCTATCGCGGGATTCGTGATCTACCTCGACACATCGCTCAACCGCGAGGACATCCTCGCCGATTATGACGGTCGGCCCGCCGATACACCGGGGGTGACGTGGCTACTGGTCGGCTCGGACTCGCGCGAAGATCTGACCGACGAGCAGAAGGACGAACTCGCCACGGGCGATGCCGAGGGCAAACGGACCGACACGATCATGCTGCTGCATATCCCGGATTCTGACGCGCCGCCGTCGCTGATCAGTCTGCCGCGGGACACGCTGACCGACATACCCGATTACGGGCAGCAGAAGCTGAATGCGGCGTTCGCGTTCGGTGGTGGCTCGTTGCTGGCGCAGAGCGTCGAAGGGCTGACCGGGCTGCGCATCGATAGGTACGCCGAGATCGGGTTCGGCGGGTTCGCTGGCATCGTGGACGCCGTCGGCGGCGTCGAGATGTGCCTCGACGAGCCGATGAATGACCCACTGGCCGGCTTGGACCTAGAGGCTGGATGTCAGACGCTCAACGGGTCGCAGGCGCTCGGGTACGTGCGTACCCGAGCCAGCGCCAATGCCGATCTCGATCGCGTGCAGCGTCAGCGCGAGTTCCTGTCCGCGCTGTTGTCCGAGGCCGCCAGCTTCGGCACGCTGATCAACCCGTTCACGTCGGTGCCGCTTGCCCTCGAGGTCGCCGACACCCTCATCGTCGATGATGACGTGCACCTGTGGCACCTTGCCTCGATGGGGCTCGCGATGGGCTCCGGCGACCTGGTGACGACGACGGTGCCGGTTGCGGCGACGCCGACGCTGCCGGAGGTCGGCTCGGTGGTCCAGTGGGACGACGCTGCGGCTACCGCAATGTTTGATGCGATTCGCGCCGATGAGGCGATCCCCAGCGAATTGATCACCACCGAGTAGCCAGCTTCCTAGATCCTGCGGTGTTTTCGCGCACGGTAATCGCAACGTATCGCGCGCGAAACCACCGTAGATCTACAACTGCTAGCCCAGGCGGCGGACCAGGCCTTCCTGCGCGGTCGTGGCGATTAACCGGCCATCCTGCGACCAGATCTGCCCCTGGCAAAAGCCCCGGGCGCGCCCTCCGGTCGTGGAGGTGGATTTGTAAAGCAACCACTCATCGGCGCGGAAGGGTCGGTGAAACCACACCGCGTGATCCAGACTGGCGCCGAGCACCTCACCCCGCGCCCAACTGACTCCGTGCCGGCTCACCGACGAGTCCAGAAGCGTCATATCGCTGGCATACGTGAGCGCACAGATGTGCAGAAACTTGTCGTCGGGCAGGACGCCGTCGACCTTCATCCAAATCTCGTTGAACTCTTCGTCCGTCGCGCGCGTACGCTCCCACGGCGGCGTGGAGATGTAACGCAACTCGACCGGTCGCGGCAGTTTAGCGCCCTCACCGAGCAGTTCTTCCTTACCAGCGATCCGCTCGCGGTACGTCGGCAACTCATCCGGGCCGACGACCTCCGGCATCGTGACCTGGTGTTCGAACGAACCCTCCTCGGGGATGCAGAACGACGCCGACAACGTGAAGATCGGCTTACCGTGCTGAATCGCCTCGACCCGGCGTGCGCTGAACGTACGGCCGTCACGGGTGCGATCGACGTGATAGATGATCGGGATCTCCGGGTCGCCCGGGCGAAGGAAATACGAGTGCAGCGAATGAACGTCGTACTCCTGCCCCACAGTGCGTCCCGCGGCAACGAGCGCCTGTCCGGCGACCTGGCCGCCAAAGGTCCGTTGCAACGTGACCGCCGGGCTCAAGCCGCGGTAGAGATCCTCTTCGAGCTTCTCCAGATCAAGCAGTTTGACGAGCATGTCGACGGCCAACTGACCATCCTGGCCGGGTGCGGCGGCATGACGCAGCGCCGAAAGCTCCTGAGGTTGAGACATTACCCGATACTAACGCCGCGGCTTTGTCTCAAATCGCCCCGGATCAGTCCTCTCCGATGCGGTGGATCCGAATCAGGTTCGTCGCTCCCGAGCGGCCCGGCGGACTGCCGGCAACCATCACGATCAGGTCCTTGCTGTCGTTCAGACCCAACTGCCGGACGGCGATGTCGACCTGGGCGATCATCTCGTCGGTGTGCTGCACCGGTTCGACGATGAAGGTCCGGATCCCCCAACTCAGCGCGAGCTGATTGCGCACTTTCTCGATCGGGGTAAACGCAAACACCGGGATCCGAGAGTGCAGTCGGGCAAGCCGTCGCACCGTGTCGCCGGACTGGGTGAAGGCCGCGATCGCGGACGCGTCCACCGCGTCGGCGACATCGCGGGCCGAACGCGCCATGATGCCCGCGTTGGTGCGTGGCTTCGTCCGCAGTACGGGGACCTCGATATCGCCTGACTCAGCGGCTTGGATGATGCGAGACATGGTCCGCACCGCCTGCACCGGGTAAGCGCCGACACTGGTCTCCCCCGACAGCATGACCGCATCAGCGCCGTCGAGTACGGCGTTCGCGACATCCGACGCCTCGGCCCTGGTCGGCCGCGAATGCGTGATCATCGACTCGAGCATCTGCGTCGCCACAATCACAGGCTTGGCCTTCTCGCGGGCGAGCTGGACGGCGCGTTTCTGCACCAACGGCACCTGCTCCAACGGCAACTCGACGCCGAGATCGCCGCGCGCAACCATGATGCCGTCGAAGGTCTCGACGATCGCCTCGAGTTCGTCGACGGCTTCCGGCTTCTCCAGTTTGGCGATGACCGGGATCAAGATCCCTTCGGCGCGCATGATGTCGCGGACCAGATCGGCGTCCTGCGCCGACCGCACGAATGACAGGGCAACGAAGTCGACACCGAGGTGTAGCGCGAACCGCAGGTCCTCGGCGTCCTTCTCACTCAGCGCCGGCACCGACACGTCGATCCCCGGCAGAGACAGGCCCTTGTGATCGGAGACCTTTCCGCCCTCCAGAACCCGCACGTGCACGTCGTTGCCATCGACGGTCACCACTCGAACCGCGATATTGCCGTCATCGATGAGCAGTCGATCGCCAGGCTTGACGTCGTTCGCGAGATCCCGATAGGTGGTGCCGATTCGCTTGGGCTCGCAGGCGCCTGCGTCCGTGGTGATGACGACGTCATCCCCCGTCGCCCACAGCACCGCCCCGTCGCTGAACTTCCCGAGTCGGATCTTGGGGCCCTGCAGATCGGCTAGGACGCCAACGATCCTGCCGGTAGCGGCGGCGGCCGCGCGTACGTTGTCGTAGTTGCGCTGGTGGTCGGCGTGCGTGCCATGGCTGAAGTTCATCCGGGCGACGTCCATCCCGGCTTCCGACAGCGCGGTGATCTCCTCCAGAGATCCACTCGACGGGCCTAGGGTGCATACGATCTTCGCGCTTCTGTTCACTCTTTGAAGCCTATGCTCCTAGCACCCGAAGTGCCGGATGCAGCACCGAGCGTTCAGCCACTGTTTCAACTCACCGCACCTTGTAGAGGACGTACCGCGCGAGCGGTATGTGACTAGAAGGTCTTGTGCCACAGGTTGACGGCGTAGTCGACGTACAGGCCGCTGTGTTCGCTCAGGAACGCAGCGGCGTCACGCTCGTTGAATTCGATGCGCACCACCCGCTCGAGATCGCTGCGGGTCTCGAACCGCCAGCCCATCTGCACGGGCTGACGCTGCCATCCGCGGACGGAGAAGAAGTTCTCCACTACGCCTGGCCGGTAGTTGGTCCACGCGCGTCGACACCAGGACCCGAACGTGGAGGTGGTCAGGTCGTTATCGATCAGGAAGGCGGTACCGCCGCGGCGCATCACCCGATCTAGTTCGGCCAGGCCCGGTTCGCATCCCGGACCGAAGAAGTACGCCCAGCGCGCGTGTGCGAAGTCCACCGACGCCTCCGCTACCGGCAATTCCTGCGCGGTGCCACGACGCACCGCGACGTTCGACAGGTGTGCGGTACGGCGCCGCGCGGCCGCCAGCAACGGCGGATGTGGCTCCACCCCGACGACCTGGGCAGCGTGGGCGGCGAACTTCGGCAGGTAGAACCCGGTGCCGCAGCCGATGTCGAGCACCGTCGAGGACGCCAACGGATGCCTACTGGTCAGTTCCGCCCACAGTCGCCCGTCGGGGTCGAGGGCGCGGTTCTCCAGCTCGTACACCGCCGGGCTGTGCCAGATATTCGGCGACGGGATGACGCCGCGCATTTACTCGGTGCGACGACCTGCGTCGTCGCTCGAATCCTCGCTACTGCGCTCGCCGCTGTCATCTTCAGCGTCATCGTCAACGTCCTCGGCGGTGGAATCCTGATCTGGTTCGTCGTCCACGACGTTATCGCCGCCGACCGGCGCGTACTTGGTCGGGTTCCCATCCGCGTCCACGAATGCCGCGCGGTCATCGGTGTACGGCGTGGCCTCTCGGGTGCCTTTCACCAGGATCAGGTAGGCGACAGCGAGGACGCCGACCAGCAGCGAGGTCCACACATTGAGGCGCTGGCCGAAGATCAACTCGGCTGGGTCAGAACGCATCTGCTCGATGAAGAACCGGCCGAGGCAGTAGAGCCCGACATACGCGGCGAACACGCGTCCGCGTCCCATCCGCAGATGCTTGTCCAGCAGCAGCAACGCCACGAAGACCAGCAGGTTCCAGACGAGTTCGTACAGGAACGTCGGCTGATAGATACCAATGACGACCGCGACCCCGTTGTCATCGGTGATCGCGTGGCCGCTCTCGTCAAGCCGGTGGATCTCCAGACCCAACCAGCCGCTTGTTTCACCGCCGTACAGCTCGTTGTTGAACCAGTTGCCCAGCCGTCCGACCGCCTGAGCCAGGATGAGTCCCGGCGCGAGCGTGTCAGCGATGGAAGACATCCGAAATCCCGAGCGGCGAGCTGCGATCCATGCGCCGAGCGCGCCGAACGCGATGGCGCCCCAGATCCCGAGGCCGCCTTCCCAGATATACAGGGCTTTGACGATGTCACCGTTCTCACCGAAGTACGCGTCCGGCGAGGAGAAGACATGATAGAGCCGGCCGCCGATGATGCCGAATGGCACGGCCCAGATCGCTAGATCGAGGATTTCGCCGGATTTGCCACCGCGCTCGATCCACCGGCGCGAGGAGATCCAGATCGCCAGCACGATACCGAGCAGGATGCACAGGGCGTATGCCCGCAATGGCAGCCCGAACACGTCGATCTGGTTCTGGGTGGGACTGGGGATCGTAGCCAGTAGCGTCATGCCGAACCGGTTGCCTCTCGTAGGGACCGCACCAGCGCGCTGGCCTGCTCAAGGCCTTCGTCGATCGCGCTCACCAGTGCAGAGCCCACGATAACCGCATCGGCGTACGAGGCGATTTCGCGCACGTGCTCCGGTGTGCGTACACCCAGCCCGACGCCAATTGGCAGGTCGGTGCATTCGCGGGTGCGGGCCACCAGGCGCGGCGCCAACTGTCCGATTTCGGCGCGCGCACCGGTGACCCCCATCGTCGATGCGGCGTACACGAACCCGCTGCACGAATCGACGGTCATCTGCAATCGTTCCGGGGTGGATGATGGCGCGACCAGGAAGATCCGGTCGAGTCCATGCGTCGTGCTGGCGGCGATCCACTCGTCCGCCTCGTCCGGGATCAGGTCCGGGGTGATCAGGCCGCGACCGCCGGCGTTTGCCAAATCACGCGCGAAAGCATCTACTCCGTACCGAGTCACCGGCGCCCAGTAGGTCATCACGACCGGGACACCACCGTGCTCGGACGCCGCCTCGACGATCCGCAACATATCGGTGATCTTGGTGCCGTCGGCCAACGCGCGGTCGGCTGCCGCCTGCACTGTTGGTCCGTCCATCACGGGATCGGAGTACGGCATGCCGACTTCGACAATGTCGCAGCCGCCGTCGATTACAGCCCTGAAGGCGTCCGCGCTCTGGGCGCGATTTGGAAACCCGGCAGGCAGATAGCCGATCAGCGCGGCCCGCTTTTCCGAGCGCGCCGCTGCGAAGACATCCGCGAGAGAACGTGCGTTGCTCATGTTGTTCGGGTAACTCCGATCACGTCAAACCACGCACCGGCGGTGGCGACATCTTTGTCACCACGGCCAGACAGGTTCACCAGCAACGTGGCGTCCGGGCCGAGTTCTGGTGCCAGCGCGACGGCGCCGGCGAGCGCGTGCGAGGACTCGATAGCCGGGATGATGCCCTCGGTACGGCAAAGCAACGAGAAGGCGTTCATCGCCTCGGTATCGGTCACCGGCAGGTAGGTCGCGCGGCCGGTGTCCTTCAGATAGGAGTGTTCTGGTCCTACCCCCGGATAATCCAGGCCGGCAGAGATCGAGTGTGACTCACGGGTCTGTCCGTCCTCGTCCTGCAGCACGTAGGACTTCGAGCCGTGCAGTACGCCGACGGACCCCTTCGTCAGGGTCGCTGCCGTGCGGTCGGTCTCCGCGCCGTCCCCGGCCGCCTCCAACCCGTACAGCCGCACTCCCTCGTCGTTCAGGAATCCGGCGAAGATGCCGATCGCGTTCGAGCCGCCGCCGACGCACGCCAGAACGGCGTCCGGTAGCGCCCCGAACTCGTCCAGGCACTGCTGGCGGGCTTCTTGGCCCACCACGGAGTTGAAGTCACGCACCAGCATCGGGAATGGGTGTGGTCCGCCTACCGAGCCGATGCAGTAGTGCGTGTAGTCGACCGTGCTGACCCAATCGCGAAATGCCTCGTTCATCGCATCCTTGAGGGTGCGCGAACCGGCACGTACCGCGACGACCTCGGCACCGAGCAAGCGCATCCGGGCCACGTTCAGGGACTGTCGATCGGTATCGACCTCGCCCATATAGACGGTGCATTCCAGGCCCATCAGCGCCGCCGCGGTCGCCGTAGCTACGCCATGCTGACCAGCGCCGGTCTCGGCTATCAGCCGTGTCTTGCCCATCTTCTTGGTCAGCAACGCCTGACCGAGCACGTTGTTGATCTTGTGTGCGCCGGTGTGGTTGAGATCTTCGCGCTTGAGCAGTACCCGGCAGCCCACGTGCTCGGAGAAGCGCTTGGCTTCATACAGCAGGCTCGGACGTCCGGCGTAACCGCGCAGCAGTTCGTCGTACTCAGCGATGAACTCGGGGTCGACCTTGGCTTTCTCGTAGAACTCGGTGAGTTCCTCGATGGCGGCCACGAGTGCCTCGGGAATGAAACGTCCACCGAACGGGCCGTAATAGCCGCGCTGGTCCGGTACGGAGTTACCGATGATCATCTGCAGTTTCCTGGGGTTGCGGGATGCTCGCCGGCGGTGACCAGCGCGGCGACGGCTTGCCTGGGATCACCGGACTGAACGAGACCCTGTCCGACCAGCACGGCGTCCGCGCCGGCCTTGGCGTAAGTGATCAGATCGTGCGGGCCGCGCACGCCCGACTCGGCAATCTTCACCACGTTGCTGGGAAGTCCCGGCGCGATCCTCTCGAAGGTGGAGCGATCGACGTCGAGGGTTTTGAGGTTGCGGGCGTTGACCCCGATCACGCTGGCACCGGCCGCGATCGCGCGGTCGGCTTCTTCTTCGTCGTGTACCTCCACCAGGGCGGTCATACCCAGTGATTCGACTCGCTCGCGCAACCCGACGAGGGTGTGCTGATCCAACGCGGCGACGATCAACAGCACGATGTCCGCACCGTAGGCGCGTGCCTCGTGTACTTGATACGAAGAGACCACGAAATCCTTGCGCAGCACGGGGATCGACACGTTCTTGCGTACGGCGGCCAGATCGTCGAGTGATCCGTTGAACCGACGCTGTTCGGTGAGCACGCTGATCGCTCGTGCGCCACCGGCTTCATATTCGGCGGCGAGATGCGCCGGGTCGGCGATATCGGCCAACGCTCCGGCCGACGGGCTGGCGCGTTTGACTTCCGCGATCACGGCAACGCCGGGACGCTTCAGTTCGTGGTACGCGTCGATCGCGGTCCGAACGGACTTACAGCGGGCCTTGAGGTCGTCCAACGAGGTCTGCGCTTGTCGAACCGCGACGTCCTCGCGCACACCCGCGATTATCTCGTCGAGAACAGTCACCTGAAGACCCCCCACCCGTCTAGTCCTACAAACAGTAACTAGTGCGGTTGGCCCGCGCGCATCCACCCGTACCAGCGGGCTCTGGTAGACAGGTGCTAGGCACCGCTCGAAGGGACTACTGGTGGACTTCTCGCAGATCGCGCGCACCGCAGAAGACGTCGAGTTGCGCCCGCACGCCGGTGCCACCGACACGTTCGAACTGCTACATCGATCTAATTCGCTGGGTAACTGCCGGATCGAGGTGCGCGACGGTACAGTCGCGCGGCTGCACTGGGACCTGGGCGACGGGTCGATCAACGCGCATGCCGCCGCGATGCGCACGCTCGTCAACGCGTTGTACGTCGATTCCTCGGCTAGTCGGATCGAGGTAGTCATCGATCACCAGGATCGCCACGAGACACAGGTAGCGATGCGCACCGGGTTGCGCCGCGAGGGAATCATGCGCGGTGGGCTCCAGCGCTGCGGTGCGCTCCTGGACGGCGCGCTGTTCGCGAGCCTGGCCAGTGACCCCACACCGCAGGATGCCGGCGGTTTCACCTACATGCTGGATTCGGTCATGCCGCTCAAGCGGCTGATCTCGCACGTGGTGATGACCGATCCGGGCGGCCGGATCCTGTTGTGCAGGACGACGTTCAAGAAAGACTGGGAACTCCCCGGCGGGATCGTGGAGCCCGGCGAGGCACCCGCGTTGGCCGGGCAGCGCGAGGTGGCCGAGGAGATCGGTCTCGAGTTGCCGGTTTCGCGCCTGTTGGCAGTGGACTGGCTGCCGCCATACCTCGGCTGGAGCGACGCGATTGAACTGCTGTACGACGGTGGCGAACACCCGGTCGACCTGCCGGAGCGGCTCGAGTACGACACCCGGGAGATCCTCGAGGCGCAGTGGTTCTCGATCGAGACGATTACCGACGTGGTGTCACCATTGAACGCGCGGCGGCTGCCCCTGCTCGTGCCGAGCAGGCCCGCGGGAACGCTTCATCTGGAGAACGGCTCGCTGACCCGTTAAGTCGGGTCCTCGCCTCGATCCAGCGACTTCCATAGGTCGCGATCGCGCGCCTGCGGATCGTCGTCGACAACCTTGGCCCGGCTCCCCGCGGCTGCCGACGGGCGGTCGTACTTCGAACTCATCAACGCCATACCGCGGCTGATGAGCAGCAACACCGCCGCGATCAGCGCGCAGGCCAGACCGACGAACGCCACCGGGATAGCCAACGTGGACTCCTCCGGCGCTTGATCGATCACGTGCCGCACCCCATCAGCGATCATGCTGGCTTCGTGTTCATCGGCGGGCATCGTCTGCCACTGCACGATTAATACCGCAGTGATCACCGCGATCACGGCGGCGACGACGGCGATGATTCGTCGTCCGAGCCTCTTGGTGGCCAGGACCGCAACGACGGCCGCCAACATGATGAATCCGGCTGCCGTCACCATCGGTACCGCCGTCGAACCGCTGATGGCGTACGCCAGCGGGGGCAGCGGTTGCTCGCGCTCGACGGTGGTCACCGACCACATCAGCGCCGATGACCACAGCAATGCCGCTCCTGCGAGCACGAGCAACGCGAGGATGATCATCAATCGGGCACGCGCAGCCCCACTGTGGCGCGCCGGTTCCTGGTGCTCGCGTTCGGCAGCGGTCATTGAGGGCCCACTGCACGCAGCCGAGACGCGGTCTGCACGGCTGCCAGCGGCGCACGCGCCTTATTCTGCGTCTCCAACTCCTCCAGGCGCGGTTCGGAGTCCGCGACAATTCCCCCCGCGGACTGCACGTAAGCCTTGCCGTCCTTCAACAACGCGGTCCGAATGCAGATCGCCATATCGAGGTCTCCCCCGGCCGACAGATACCCGACCGCACCGCCGTAAATACCGCGACGGACCGGTTCGAGGTCGTCGATGATCTGCATCGCGCGAACCTTCGGCGCGCCGGTCAGCGTGCCGGCCGGGAAGCAGGACAGCAGTACGTCGAAGGCGTCTTTATCGGCAGACACCTCGCCGACGACGGTCGAGACGATGTGCCACACGTGGCTGTAGCGCTCGATCGCGCCGAGTTCGGTCACCTTTACCGATCCGGGCGTGCACACGCGGCCGAGGTCGTTACGCGCGAGGTCAACGAGCATGACGTGCTCGGCTCGTTCCTTCGGATCGCTCATCAACTCGTCCGCGAGCGCCTGGTCGCGTTCGGGGGTATCGCCGCGTTTGCGGGTGCCGGCGATGGGGTGCAGTACGGCCTCGCTGCCTTGAACGGTCACCAGGGCTTCCGGGGAACATCCGACGATGTCGAAACCGTCCGCGCGCACCAGGTACATGTACGGCGACGGATTCAGCAGACGCAGAACGCGGTAGACGTCGATCGCTTCGACGTCCGTGGTGACCTCGAACCGCTGACTGATCTGCACCTGGAACACGTCGCCGTCCACGACGTGTTTGAGCGCCTCACGGACCGCGGGCTGGTATTCACCTTCGGGCGTGTTCGAGCGCACTTCCACATCGGCGCCGTCGGTTTCTTCCAGCAACGCCACCGGCGCGGGTCGGGCCAGATCCGCAGTCATCTTGTCGAGCCTGCGCAAGGCATCGTCGTACGCCGCATCGACCTGCGCGCTGCTCATCTGAGGGCTGACGAACTCGGTGGCCACCAGCATGACCGTTCCGTCGTGATGATCAACGACAGCGAGGTCGGAGACCAGCATCATCGACAACATCGGGATCCCGAGATCGTCGACGGCCTTGTCACCGACCGGTTCGATCAGTGTCGCGACGTCGTACCCGAGGTAACCCACGAGCCCGCCGGCGAGCGCCGGAAGATCATCGTCATGCGGCGAGCGGATCGCTCGCCAGGTCTGGGCCAGGACATCCAACACGTCGCCCTGCGTCGGGGCTCCCGGGGGCGGGGTACCCGTCCAGACGGCCTTACCACCGGACTCGCTGAGCGTCGCGGTGGCGCGCACGCCGACGAAGGAGTAGCGCGACCACGCGTGGCCGCGTTCGGCCGATTCGAGCAAGAACGTGCCGGTGCCGCCGGCTAGTTTGCGGTACACACCCAGGGGGCTCTCGCCGTCCGCCAGCAGGGTGCGGGTGACCGGGATGACCCGGTGAGTGGCCACCCGCGCACCGAATTCTTCGCGCGTAGGGGTTATCGCGCCGATCCGGCTCATGCGGACACCTCGAGCGAACCGGAATCGAAGCAGGTCATGTCACCGGTGTGGCAGGCGGGGCCGACCTGATCGACCCGCACCAGCAACGTGTCGCCATCGCAGTCCAGCGCGACCGAACGGACGTATTGCACGTGCCCGGACGTCTCGCCCTTCACCCAGTACTCCTGGCGGCTACGCGACCAGTAGGTGGCACGGCCGGTGGTGAGCGTGCGATGCAACGCTTCGTCGTCCATCCAGCCGACCATCAGCACCTCGTTGGTGTCATGGTTTTGGACGACTGCGGGGACGAGGCCGTCGGCGTCTCGCTTCAACCGCGCGGCAATGGCGGGCTCAAGCGCGGCGCGCTCGGCTGGGATTCGGGCAGACATGCCGTCTATTCTCGCAAGTCCGCCAAAAGGCCGCCGCCGCGCCCTGTCGGGGCGCGGCGGCGGCCTTCGTCAAGTGCGGGTTGTTGCTAGAACGCTCCAGCAGATGTTGCCGCTTTCTTCCGCTCGAGCCACTGCTGGACGTCACTGCCCCGTGCCAGGAAGATCAGCACGATAGCCAGCACGATACCGACCAAAGCGCTCACGAGCATCTCGGCCGCCCTATTGCCGTTGTAGAAGACTAAGTCGCCAATCACGGCAAGCACGCGCGACGCGACGTAGATGACCGTTGCCAGGATCAGCATCTGGTTCGTCTTGCCGGACAGCAGCTGGATTGCGCCGATGAAGCCCATCACCGAGGCCACGAGCATGCCGATCGCGGCGATCATGTACAGCACCATCGGGAAGCCATCCACCACTGCGAAGAGGTCGGACTCGGCGGCGCCGGTCAACACAATCACGTTGAAGGCGCCGGCGAAGAACCCGACGGTAGTGAAAATGATGCCCAACACGCCGGCGGCCGTGGCAGTGCCAGGACGCTGAACGCCCCACTGCCCGCCGACCGGAGGCGGCGCGGCCGGATAACCGGGCATCGGAGCGCCACCGTATTGCGGAGCGCCGTATTGCGGCACTCCGGCGGCATCGCCGCCCGACTGGCTTGGGTTCGGGCCGGTGGGTGGATACGTCATGGGTGATCTGTCCTTAGTCGATCGAGGCGGGTCGATCGGATCGCGTGATTAGAGTTCGTAACCGGCCGAGCGGGCCGCTGCCTTTCGCGCGAGCCAGGTATCGACGTCGGAGTTCTTCGCAAGATAGAGCAAGACGCCGTCCAGGAGCAAAAACACAATGAAGATGACAATCAGCGGCGTAACAACTTCGCCGTTAGCCCCGACGAGAACCGCGATCAGGAACAGCAGCGAGCCAACCCCGAAGATCACCGCGGCTAACACCACTATGCGATTCGTCTTCCCTCCGACGAGTTGTACTGCCCCGATAAAGACAAGGACACTCGAAACCAGAATCGCGATGAGCGAGATGAACAGCAGGGCAAGCGAAAAGCCGCCGCTGCCATCGGCGAAGCCGAACTCGTCGGTGAGCGCTGTCAAACCGACAAGGAAGTACGCCGAAGCAAAGAATCCGAAGGCACCGAAGATGAAACCCAGGACGGCAGCGGCGGTGGCCATACCTGGACGTTGTCCCGATGGCGCGCCCTGTCCGTAGGCCTGCGGGGCGACGGGGTAGCCACCGGCCTGGTACTGCGGTGCGCCGCCGTACTGCGGTGGGGCACCGTAACCGGGCTGCTGTCCGTAGCCGGGCTGCTGCCCGTAACCCTGTTGCTGGTAGCCAAACTGCTGAGTCGGGTCGGAGGCAGCCGGGTAGCCGCCTTGCGCCGGCACCTGACCGGAGGTGGGCTGCGCGGGCTGTGCGCCAGACGTCGGCTGCGAACCGTATCCCTGGCCGAACGCATTCGGGTCCTGGCTCGGCGTGGGGCCGGTGGGTGGATTAGTCATATCGAAGTCCTGTCCTGGTCGCGGGTGCCTGTCGTGACGGACGGAGGGGGCACTCTGATCACGATTATTCATTACCGCGTCGACAAGAGCACCCACCTTCACACGCGTGTTACAGAGTCGTCTGTGTCGCTGTAACCGGTCGTTCCGGTGGGCGTCCGCACGGAACGCGTGGGGTACGACGCGGCCGCAGCCTCGACGGTTCCGCGCGAGAAGCGACCTAGCGAACCGGTATTCCGTGCGCGCTCAGGTCGGCTTTCACCTCGCCGATCGTCATCTGCCCGAAGTGGAAAACGCTGGCCGCCAGCACCGCATCGGCCCCGGCGGTGACGGCTGGGGCGAAGTGTTCGACGCTGCCCGCGCCGCCACTGGCAATGATCGGGATGGACACCTCGCGGCGCATGAGCTCGATCAGTTCCAGATCGAATCCGTCCTTGGTGCCATCGCGATCCATTGAGTTCAGCAGGATCTCCCCCGCACCGAGCTCTGCCGCCCGCGCGCCCCACTCGATCGCGTCCAGCCCGGCAGCGCGACGTCCACCGTGAGTGGTGACCCCGAATCCGGACGGTTGGCCTACCTCCCGGCGAACGTCCAGGGACAGCACCAGGACCTGCGATCCGAATCGCTGCGCGATCTCATCGATCAATTCCGGACGGGCGATCGCGGCGGTGTTCACGCCCACCTTGTCAGCGCCCGCGCGCAACAGGTTGTCGACGTCATCGGCAGTGCGAACGCCACCGCCGACGGTCAACGGGATGAACACCGTCTCGGCGGTACGCCGCACCACGTCGTACGTCGTCTGACGGTTGCCCGAGGACGCGGTCACGTCCAGAAAGGTCAACTCGTCGGCCCCCTGCGCGTCGTACCGCGCGGCGAGTTCGACGGGGTCACCGGCATCACGCAGGTTCTCGAAGTTGATGCCCTTCACGACGCGGCCGGCGTCCACGTCCAGGCATGGGATGACCCGCGTCGCGAGCGTCATCCCGAGATCGCCTCGAGCGCCTGCGGCAGCGTGAAGTTGCCTTCGTACAGCGCGGTGCCGACGATCGCGCCCTCAACGCCGACCCGGGTGAGTTGCGCGATCTGCCGGATGTCATCCAGCGTGCTGATTCCCCCGCTGGCCACAACCGGGGCGTCGGTGCGCTCGCACACCTGACGTAGCAGGTGGACGTTCGGCCCCTTGAGCATGCCGTCCTTTTCGACGTCGGTGACGACGTACCGTCCACAGCCGTCCTGCTCCAGGCGTTGCAGCACCTCCCAGAGGTTTCCGCCCTCACGGGTCCAGCCACGTGCGGCGAGCTTCTCGCCTCGAACGTCCAGGCCGATCGCGATCTGGTCACCGTGCTCGCCGATGATCCGCGAGCACCATTCGGGGTTCTCCAGGGCCGCGGTGCCGATGTTGACCCGCGTACATCCGGTGGCCAACGCCGCGTTGAGCGACTCGTCGTCGCGGATGCCGCCTGATAACTCGACCTTGATGTCCATCTTGCCGACGATTTCGGCGATGACGTCGCGGTTGTGCCCGCGACCGAACGCAGCGTCCAAGTCGACCAGATGCAGCCACTCGGCTCCGTCGCGCTGCCAACCTAGTGCGGCGTTCAGCGGTTCTCCGTAGGTCTTGCCCGACCCGGCCTCGCCGCGTACCAACTGGACTGCCTTGCCCTCGGTCACGTCCACGGCGGGCAGCAGTTCGAGGCGGGGTCCATCAAGCGGGGTTGCGGCGGTCACAGGGTCTCCATCCAGTTGGCGAGGAGATGAGCTCCGGCATCGCCGGACTTCTCCGGGTGAAATTGCGTCGCGCTCAACGAGCCACGCTCGATCGAGGCGATGAACGACTCACCGTACTCGCACATCGCGACGCGGACATCGGTGTCAGTACGCGTGGCGGCGTAGGTGTGCACGAAATAGAAGCGAGTATCGGCGTCCACACCACGCAACAGCCGGGAGTCATCCGGCGCGCGTAGCGTGTTCCACCCCATATGCGGCAGCACATCGGCTCGAAGCCGCTCGACCTGCCCGCCTATGGCGCCGATCCCGTGGACCGACACTCCGTGTTCGGTGCCCTCGGCGAACATCACCTGCATCCCGACGCAGATACCCAAAACGGGCCGCTCTGCGGCGATGCGGGCGTGGATCATCCGCGGCGCGTTCAGCTCATTCAAACCGCGCATGCAGGCCTCGAAGGCGCCCACGCCCGGTACGACGAGACCGTCGCATTCGGCGGCTCGTTGCACATCCGACGTCACTTCGACCCTCGCGCCGGCGCGCTCCAGTGCACGCTGAGCAGAGCGGATGTTGCCGAACCCATAGTCGAGGATGACGACGTCGCGGGTCACAGAGCTCCCTTGGTGCTGGGGATCGCATCGGTGCGCGGATCGGGCTCGACCGCTTCCCGCAGCGCACGCGCCAACGCTTTGAACTGTGCTTCGACGATGTGGTGCGGGTCGCGGCCGGACACGACAGTCATGTGGATGCAGATGCGAGCGTTCAGTGCGAGCGTCTCCAGCACGTGCTGCGTCATCGAGCCCATATATAGCGGCGCGATTCCGCCGATCGCGACGTACTGCTGGCCCTCTGGCTCGCCGGTGTGCACGCAGTACGGACGACCGGACACGTCGATGACACAGTCGGCGAGCGCCTCGTCCAACGGGATTCTCGCGGTGCCGAAGCGCCGGATTCCGCGTTTGTTTCCGAGCGCCTGAGCGAGTGCTTCGCCGAGCACGATCGCGGTGTCCTCAATGCTGTGATGACCATCGATCTCGATGTCCCCGGTGGTCTGCACAATCAGGTCGATCAGCGAGTGCTTGGACAGCGCGGTCAGCATGTGGTCGTAGAAACCGATCCCGGTGCTGATATTGCTCGTGCCCGTGCCGTCCAGATCGATCTCGACCAACACTGAGCTTTCGCTCGTCTTGCGTTCGATGCGCGCTGTGCGCCCCATGCTGATGCTCCTGATGTGTAGCTATCTCTGACTACCGCCGCCGTCCATTCTCCCCTATCGACCCAGGCGACCGCCGCCCATCTCCATCAGTGGAGCATCTGGCCGCGTAACGGACGCCCGTTGATCGAGAAGTTGACCGCATACCGGCAGCCGCCGACCGGTGCGACTCGGTCGGTGGACCCGCGTCACGCCGCACTCCCCGCCATCGGTGCGCTGGTCCCACTGGGAAGGTAGTCGCCGAGCAGGTCAGCGACGTGTTGCTGGAATTCGCCCCGCTTATAGGGATCCGAAATATGCGCCGCAAGTAGCCCGACCAACTCAATGGCTGAGTCCAGTGCCTCATCCACATCGGGCGGGTCCACCGCGCCGATGGCGTCGTGCGCCATGCGGGCTTGACGAGCCACGTTCTCGATTTCGTTCTGGTCTGGTATTCGGATCCGCGTATTCAGGACCGGACGCTGCGCCGGGTCTATCCAAGGGTGGCGGGATCCACCAGGGCAGCCCGTTGTGCATATCGATTCGCCACCCGCTGCTATCGAGTTCACGATGGTGGACGCCACACAACAACGTCAGATTCGATACGTCAGTTGCACCACCGCGCCACCACTCCCGAACATGATGTCGTTGACACCAGTCCGGCGGCACATCGCAGCCAGGATGCGAACAGCCACCATCCCGGGCGACGAGTGCGTGTGTCTGCCCCGCGCTAGCTATGCGTCGCGATCGGCCGTAGGCCACGACCCCGCTTGTCTTGCTCGCCCATACCGGTATCAGCACCGCTTCATCGGCCAGCTGCTGGAACTCCCGCAACGTAATTCGGTCTCCACCAGCGATACGCCCGACGTATCGCGCACCGTCAGCCTGAGCACTCTCACCGTGACCGGCCATCCCGTGAGCGTGCTCATCGGGGGCGTGAGCGCACTCGACATCGTCCCGCGTACCATCCGCGGCGGTAATGCCCAGGGCATCCATCACCTTGTCCACGTCGACCGTCAGATGTACCGTCGCCGCCGTCCCGCCGCTGGCGGGCATACCCGAACCGGCCAACAGCATTCCCAGCGCATCGAACAACGCGTCATGGCGACGCTGATCCGCCGAACGCTCATCCCGACGACCGTCGCGCGCCGGGCGCGGGGCAGCCAGCGGCGACAGGACCGCGTCTAGTCGCGCTTTCGTCTGCGGACTCACATAACCCGTGATCGCGTACGTGCCATCGTGGCGTTGCCGACCAACGCGTAGCGCACGCCGCGCCTCGGTGATCGCTACATCCGGACCACGCCCATCCGGCAACAGCACCTCATCCACGTGCTCTCCCACCGCCTTCAGATCCGCTGGGCCCAACACACCGGCCTGCCCGACGAGAGTCTGCTCGGCCTGCTCCCGCAGACTCGCATCCAGTTCCGGGATCGTGTCGATGCGCCGCATCGCCGCCACCACCACGTCCACCTGCTCGACCGACACCGCCCCGCACTCGACCGCGGCAGCCAACGCCGGCAAATCAGGCGGAATCTCGCCCTGAGAAAACCCATTTCGCGGCGAAATCCTCTCCGCGCGACGCTGCCGCGTGTTCGCCTCCGTCACGCTAATCCGCAACGACTGCGCGAGGCCTTTGGGGATACTTTTCGAACCGACGTAGGTCACGAACGATGGGTCTTCTGATGCCGACTCAATCACGCGGCAATCAAAGAACAGACCACGCGCACGATGTGCCTCAAACTCGCGCGCCAACCCCACCAGACACGCCGGATCCAACGCTGCGAAATCACCACGCGCACCGATCTCGAGGAGCGCACCCATACCGACCTGCAAGTGTTCGAGGGCATCAGCCAGTTCCATCGAGAACGACTCGGCAACCTGTAGCGGGCCCGCCACCCCGGCTGCGGCCGCCGCTCGGGCGTCCGCAGGTACAAACCGCAACCGATCCAGATCATGCGCACCGACATCGCCAGAAGGCGCGGCGCCAGCGGCACCTGAAACGGCGACCGAGCACATGTCGGTGACCATCGCGCCTCCCGCAAGGTTCGGTTTCACTTCCACATACCCTATAGTACATATGTTCGATTCTGTGCGCAAGGTTCGATCGCGAGTACTCAGGAATTCGAGACGCCAGCGAAGGCCAGGGAATGCCCGTCGCACACAGACGTGCACGACACCTCGCCGGTCACAGACGCGCGCTCGCGGCATCTCTGCGCACCCCGGCTTCTTCGTCCGCGGCAGTTCCGCGCACTCGGGTCTCTTCCGCCGGCCCCGATCGGTCGACGACCGCCCACGTAACGACGAGCGACCGAAAAGGACTACCGACCGACTAAGCCAGACCTGCGGGGATCAACCGTCACCGAACGAGTCCTCAACCCTCGCGGGACGAACAAAATTAGATCAGCGACGCGTCGAGGTGTAGAACGTCCGCGAGCGCGGCGAGAAATGCGGTGGTCTCCTCCGGCGTGCCGGCATTGACCCGCAAATGCCCAGCGATATGCAAATCACGAATCAACACGCCGCGATCGAGCAATGCCTGCCAGACGGTCGAGGCGTCGTCCAACCCGCCGAACAGCACGAAGTTGGAGTCGCTGGGCACCGGACTGAGCCCCCACGCCGCGAGTACGTCGACGATCCGATCGCGCTGGGCCTTCAACGCCTGCACGTTCGACAGCAGCGCCTCGCTGTGCGCGAGCGCAGCGCACGCAGCGGCCTGAGTCAGCGACGACAGGTGATACGGCAGGCGGACGATGCGTAGCCCGTCGATGATCTCGGGCGCGGCCGCGAGGTAGCCGACACGCGCACCGGCGAACGCGAACGCCTTGCTCATCGTGCGGCTGACGACCAGTCTCGGGTGCTCAGCGAGCAGATGCAGCGCCGAACGCGTGCCTTCGCGGGCGAACTCGAAGTACGCCTCATCGGTGATCACGATCCCGCGCGAGGCCTCCAGCACCGCGGTGATCACCTCGGCGTTCATCGCCGTACCGGTCGGGTTGTTCGGGGAACATAGGAAGACCACGTCGGGATCGGCGTCGCGGACTTGCTGTACGGCGTCGCGCACGGACAGGTCGAAACCCGCATCACGGCGCGCGGCGATCCACTCGGTGCCGGTCGCCCGCGAGATCAGTTCATGCATCGAGTACGACGGCACGAAGCCGAGGGCGCGGCGAGTCGGGCCACCGAACGCCATCAGCAAATGCTGTAGCACCTCGTTCGAACCATTCGCCGCCCACACCTGGTCGACGTCGAGGTCCACGCCGTCCTGCCGCTGCAGATAATCAACCAAGCCCTTCCGCAGCGCAGAAAACTCGCGGTCCGGGTAGCGGTTGAGGTGCGCGACCTCGGCCTCAATCGACTCGATGATCGATGCAGCGACGACCGGCGGTACGTCGTACGAGTTCTCGTTGACATTCAGCTGTACAGGTACGTCGAGTTGGGGGGCGCCGTACGCCTGTTGCCCGCGGAATTCCGGGCGCAGCAACCGCTGAACGAGCGCGGCGTTCGACTCAGACATCGGCGAATCGGGCGCGGATCGCGGCGCCGTGCGCCGGCAGGTCTTCGGCGTCAGCGAGCGCAACGATGTGTGCGGCAACCTCTCGCAATGCGGACTCGTCATAGTCCACGACGTGCACCCCCTTCAGGAACGACTGCACCGACAGCCCCGACGAGTGACGTGCGCAGCCGCCGGTTGGCAGCACGTGGTTCGAGCCCGCGCAGTAATCCCCGAGCGGTACCGGCGAGTACGCACCGACGAAGATGCAGCCGGCACTCCGCACGCGCGCCGCGACCTCGCGGGCGTTCTTCGTCTGCACCTCTAGGTGTTCGGCGGCGTACGCGTCGACCACCCGCAGTCCCATCTCGATGTCGTCGACGAGTACCACGCCGGACTGGTGCCCACCGAGCGCGTCGTTGATGCGCTGCACGTGTTTGGTGGCGGCGATCTGCACCCGCAGCTGCTCGTCTACGGCGGCGGCGAACTGCTCACTGTCGGTGACGAGTACCGAACCAGCCAACGGATCGTGCTCGGCCTGGCTGATCAGATCTGCGGCGACATGTGAAGGGTCAGCAGTGTCATCGGCGAGGACGGCGATCTCGGTGGGGCCGGCTTCGGAATCGATACCGATCAGCCCGCGCAACATCCGTTTGGCGGCGGTGACGTAGATATTGCCCGGGCCGGTCACCATGTCGACCGGTTCGCTTTCCTCGGTTCCGTAAGCGAACATTGCCACGGCCTGCGCACCGCCGACGGCGTACACCTCGTCAACGCCCAGCAGCGCGCATGCAGCGAGGATCGTGGGGTGCGGGCGGCCGCCGAACTCGCGCTGTGGCGGGGATGCGACGGCGATCGAACCGACCCCGGCGACCTGAGCCGGGACGACGTTCATCACCACGCTGGACGGGTATACCGCCAGACCGCCTGGCACGTACAAACCGACGCGATCCACAGGGATCCACTTCTCGGTCACGCTCGCACCGTCGCCCAGGACCGTGGTCGTGTCGCTGCGACGCTGATCCTCGTGCACCGTGCGCGCGCGATAGATCGCCTCGTTGAGCGCGACGCGTACGACGGGGTCGAGGGTTTCGAGCGCCTCGTCGAGGTAATGCTGTGGGACGCGCAATTGTTCCAGTTTCACGCCATCGAGGCGCGCGGTGATTTCCTTGACGGCAACGGCCCCACGCGCCTGAATGTCGTCAACGATCGGCTCAACTGCGGCGGTTGCCCGCTCGACATCGATCTCGGCGCGCGGCACAGCGCGGCGCAGCTCGGCGGCCCGCAGTCGCTGGCCGCGAAGATCGATGGTCCGAAGGATCTGGCTCATCCGTCCAGATTACGACGCGCCAGCACGCTGGCCGATGCCTACCGGGCGTGACTCTGGCGATACCCCGCGCGCGAAGTGTGCGCGGTGTCGTCGCAGCCACGGTGGCACCTACTGCTGCCGCGGCGCTGCTTGAGAGCGCAGATCACTATTCGAGGCCGCAAACGTCAACACGATGTAGGTCAACACGGCGCACAACCCCGCCGCCCACATCGCGGTGGTACTGCTGAGCACCGGTGCGGCGATCCGGTCCGTACCGACCGCACCCGCGGATTCAAAGCCACGCAACGCGACCGTCGGCATCCACACCAGCATTCCGATGCCCGTCTGCGCGATCGCAGCGACAACGGCGATCCCCACACCGACCGGCCCACGTGCCGCCTCGACGGGATCCACCTGAGCGGCGTGCGTCTGCGCAGGGGCATGCGCCTGCACAGCGCTCTGCGCCGCAGGATCAACGTCGTGAGGCATAGGCGAGGCGCCCGGACGGGAATGCCACGGACGCCACCACAACACTGTCGTCACTACGGCCACCACGCACATCGCGAGCGTGAGCCACACCTCTGCGGCAACCCGAACCTCGTCCTGCGGCCACGCCGGCATATCGCCGATCTGCGTAACGACCTCATGCGATCCTGGCGCCATCAACGCGCAGATCACGGCGGCAATCACGCTGAGTACGAGCGAGATCAACGCGGTCCGGACCAGATGCGCCCGCCCGCCTGCCGCCGTCACGGCTCGCGCGATCCCGGAAGGTCGCCGCGGCGTCGCGGCCTGGATCGTCATCGCAACGCCACCGGATCGAGGGGGCCGGAACCGAACGCGCGGCTGGTGCCGCTGATCGTCATCAGCGGGGCCCACCACGCGGCCGGTTCACGGAGCGGATCATCCTGGAGTACGACGATCCGCGCCGGGCTACCGACTAGCAATGGCCCGTACGAAGCCGACCTGAGCGCACCATCGCGGCCCAGCCCGGCCTGCGCGAGCCGATCGAGTTCGCGCGGATCTACCCCGGGTCGGCCAGCGATATTGCCTTGGTCGGTGCCGTAGTACAGCGGCACCCCTGCCTCGATCAAGGCTGCCGCGTTACGCGCGGCGGCCGGCCCCAATCCGCTGGCATATAACATTTGTAGCGTCGAACTAACCGCGATCCGCGCTTCTTTCACCTGGCCGACGACGCTATCGGGCAGCACCTCCGCGGGGGTGTTCGCGAGTTCATCCACGCCAGCTTCTAACGCGCGAACTACCAACTCCACGGTTTGCGCACGAGCGATCACCGGCAGTGAACGCTCATGTGCGGCGTCGACCGCCGCGGCCAGCACCGCCGGTGGGGTCGCCGAAGCACAGCTCTCATCGTGCAACCCCACCTTGATCGCCTGGGCGCCGAGTTCGTGCTGGGCCGCCGCGTGCGCGACCGCCTTCTCGGCACTATCGAGCACTGGTTCCGCAGTGATCCGAGCCGATCCGCGCGCAGATGCGGTCAGCACGTGGCCGACGGAGCGGACCGGCAGTCCTGTCGCAGCATCAGGCTCGGGCCCCGGATGTCCTTCGGGGTCACCGAGGTCGCGGACCGCGACCACTCCGGTGGGCAGCAAGTCACGTGGATCGAGTCCACACAGATGCACGTGACGGTCGTAGATCCCCGGACCGATCCAGCAGGTCGGGCCGCCGAGTACGTCGTCAACGTCCCGGGCAAGCCCCGCCTCGAACGGGCTGATCTCAGCAATATCCCCGTTATCGTCGATCAACACGACGTGATCGGGCAGCGGATCCTCTTCACCGCCGAGCCACACCGAGCCACGTAATGCCGTCACCACGCCGCGGCTCCGTTCCGCACGTGCCGCTTGGCCGTACACCGCATCGCCACGATCAACCGCGTCGGCGCCGTCGAACACCTCACTGCACGAAGCCTTCGGTGCCCAACAGCGCCTTGACGTCGCCGACCAGCCCGGGCGAACGGGTCACCCGCAGGTCATCACCCAGACGCACCGTGTGCATCCGTTCGCCGTTGAGCACGCGCAGATGAACATCAGTGACCCCCGCGTGACCGGACAGCACCTGCTTGAGGCGGGTGACCAGGGGCGGCGTACACCGCAACGCCTGCACCTGCAGCAATACCGGTCCCGAGTTGTCCTTGTTCAGGTCCGGCAAGGACAGGTCGGCGATCCGCAGTTTCGGCGCCTCGTCGTCCTCCAGGGCCACTCGGCCGGTGGCCACCACGACCTGATCCTCAGCGACCAGGTGCCCGACTGCCTCGTACGTACGGGCGAAGATGAAGATCTCTACCGAGCCCTCCAGGTCCTCGATCGTCGCCTTCGCCCAGTAGGCACCCTGCTTGTTGATCTTGCGCTCGACACCGGTCAGGATGCCCGCGATCGTGACCACGTCTTTGTCGGCGTAGGCCCCCTCCTCCAGCAGGCCCGCGATCGTCGTATCGGCGGCGCTGGCCAATACGTGCTCCAGGCCGTGCAGCGGGTGATCGGACACGTACAGGCCGAGCATTTCGCGCTCGAAGGCCAACTTCTCGCGCTTGGGCCATTCCTGTTCGGGGATGGCCACCTCGAACTGCGTCGAGGCCGGTGAGTCATCCTCACCACCGCCGAGCCCACCGAACAGGTCGAACTGCCCCATCGCCTCTTGCTTCTTCACGTCGGCGATCGAATCGATCGCCTCGGCGTGAATGTGAATCAGACCGCGGCGCGGATGCTCGAGCGAATCAAAAGCACCGGACTTGATCAGCGACTCGACCACGTTCTTCTTGCAGGCCTGCTGGTCGACCTTGCGCAGGAAATCGTGGAATGAGGTGAAGTGCCCTTTCTCCTCGCGGCCTTTGACGATGAGTTCGACGACATTCGCGCCGACCCCTCGGACCGCGGCCATACCGAATCGGATGTCGGTACCGACCGGGGTGAAGCGCGCGTATGACTCGTTGACGTCCGGGGAGAGGACCTTGATCCCCATCCGCCGACATTCATTGAGGTAGACCGCCATCTTGTCTTTGTTTTCCGCGACGCTGGTCAGTAGCGCGGCCATGTACTCGGCCGGATAGTGGGCCTTCAGGTAGGCGGTCCAGTAGGACACGACGCCGTACGCCGCGGAGTGCGCCTTGTTGAAGGCGTAATCGGAGAACGGCAGCAAGATCTCCCACAGCGTGGTGATCGCGGCCTTCGAGTAGCCGCGCTCGGCCATTCCCGCGGAGAAGATCTCGAACTGTTTGTCTAGTTCGGACTTCTTCTTCTTGCCCATTGCGCGCCGCAGCAGATCGGCCTGGCCGAGCGAGTAGCCGGCGACTTTCTGCGCGATCGCCATGACCTGCTCTTGGTAGACGATCAACCCGTAGGTTTCGCCGAGGATGTCTTCGAATGCCTCAGCGAGTTCGGGGTGGATCGGCACGACAGGTTCGCGGCCGGTCTTTCGGCGCGCGTACTTGTTATGTGAGTCCGCGCCCATCGGGCCGGGACGGTACAGCGCGCCGACGGCGGAGATGTCTTCGAACGTGTCCGGGCGCATCGAGCGCAGCAGGGCGCGCATCGGCCCACCGTCGAGCTGAAACACACCGAGCGTGTCCCCGCGCGCCATCAGCTGATACGTCCCGGCATCATCGAACGGAAGGTCTTCCAGGACGACCTTCTCGTCCCGGTTGATCTCGATGTTGTCCAGGGCGTCATCGAGGATGGTGAGGTTACGCAGCCCGAGGAAGTCCATCTTGATCAGCCCGAGCGTCTCGCACGTCGGGTAATCGAACTGGGTGATGATCGCGCCGTCCGATTCACGCTTCATCAGCGGGATCACGTTCATCAGCGGTTCAGACGACATGATCACGCCGGCGGCGTGCACACCCGTGCCGCGGCGAAGGCCTTCGAGGTCCTTGGCCGTATCGACGACTTCCTTGTATTCCGCGTTCGACTCGTAGAGGCCGCGGAACTCGCCGCCCTCGTTGTACCGCTCGTTGGTGGTGTCCCACATCTTCGACAGCGGGACGCCCTTACCCATCACGTCCGGCGGCATCGCCTTGGTGAGGATGTCGCCTACCGCGTACGGCTTGTCGAGCACGCGGGCGGCATCCTTGACGGCGTTCTTCGCCTTGATCGTCTGGAAGGTGACGATCATCGCGACGAACTCGCTGCCGTACTTCTCCACGACGTACTGGATGACTTCACCGCGCCGACGCTCGTCGAAGTCCACATCGAAGTCGGGCATCGAGACGCGATCGGGATTGAGGAATCGCTCGAAGATCAGCCCGTGCTGAAGGGGGTCCAGGTCGGTGATCCGCATCGCGTACGCCGCCATCGACCCTGCGCCGGAGCCGCGTCCGGGACCGACGCGGATCCCGTTGTTCTTCGCCCAGTTGATGAAGTCCGCGACGACCAGGAAGTAGCCCGGGAAGCCCATCTGCGCGATGACGCCGACCTCGTACTCGGCCTGTTTGCGCACCGCCTCCGGGATTCCATCCGGATAGCGGTAATGCAGGCCTTTCTCGACTTCCTTGACGAACCAGGACTCCTCCGATTCACCGTCAGGCACCGGGAATCGCGGCATGTAGTTCGCGGACTCGTTGAACTGGATATCGACTCGTTCAGCGATCAGCAGCGTGTTATCGCACGCCTCGGGGAGCTCGCGGAACTTCGCGCGCATTTCCTCGGCGCTCTTGAGGTAGTAGTGCGCACCGTTGAACTGGAACCGGTTCGGGTTCGATAGCCGGTCTCCCGTTTGGATACACAACAGGGCGCCGTGCGCCTTGGCGTCTTCCTTGCTTGTGTAGTGAAGGTCGTTGGTGGCCAGGAAAGGAATCTGCAGATCGCGGGCGATATCGGTGAGCTGCGAGCGGTAGGACTTCTCGACGGCGAGGTCGTGGTCCATCAACTCGCAGAAGAAGTTGTCCTTACCGAAAATGTCCTGGAAATCGGAGGCCGCTTGACGCGCTCGGTCAAGTTTGCCGGCGCGCAGCCACATCGGCACCTCACCCGACGGGCAACCGGTCGTCGCGATCAGGCCCTCGTGATACTGCTCGAGGATCTCGCGGTCGAACCGCGGTTTGCGGTACTGCCCCTGCAAACTCGCGAGCGACGACAGCCGAAACAAGTTGTGCATACCCGTGGTGTTGTATGCCAGCAGCGTCATGTGGTTGTACGCCGCACGACCCTTGTTACTTGAGCCCTCTTCGGAGGACTGATCGTCGGTGATCGTGCCGAACTCGTACGGCACACGGTCGAATCGAGACCCGGGGGTGTAGTACCCCTCCATCCCGATGATCGGCTTTACGCCGGCGGCACTGGCCTGTTTGTAAAAGTCGTACGCGCCGTGCACGTTGCCGTGATCGGTGACGGCGATCGCCGGCATGCCCAACTCGCTGGCGCGTTCCATCAGTGGACCGATCTTTGCCGCACCATCGAGCATCGAGTACTCGGTATGGGTGTGCAGATGAACGAACTGATCCACCGAACCCACTACGCTGCTCACCACTTTCTGATCGTGCCGATCACCCATTGTCGCACCGTTGTGCAGTTCTCAGCCCCGACTGGCCGAGGGTGATGCGACCTGCGGCGCGTGAGATGCATTCCGGTGGTTAGCCTGGTCGGCATGCGCCTCGAACGCGGCCTCAAGCACCCCACTCTAGACACTATTGTCGCGGCGTACTCGGCTGTCGTCATAGAACGACAGATGCTGCTGCAGAAACTCGTCGAGGGCGCGCCGTGGAGCCTTGATCTTCGGCAGCAGGTACTGACTGTGGGCGCCCGAACGTTACGTGTCTCACCGTTGGCGCACGTCGCTACCGACGGCGAAACGTGGCAGTGGGCATCCTCGGACGGATCACCGGCGCGTACCGGGCACACGGAACTGATCGAGATCGGCCGGCGTTTGGATATCCCGGAACTGACGACTCGACGACTGCCGCTGTCTGCCATCCATGACGGTGGGCAAGGTCCCGCACACACGCTGGCCATTGCCGCGTGCGGGTTGCTCGCTGGGCGCGGGTACTTTCCCGCGGCGTACGACGCGGGCACGGCGTGGTTGCTGGTGCGTGAAGAGTCGCTGGAGCATCCTGCGCTCGATGTCGCCGCAGTCGGCACATTGCTGCGGGGCGCGACCTCGTTGTTTCCGCACGCCGATCGTTTGGCGGTGGAGACGTATCTCGGAGTTCATCGGTTATCGGCGCGCGATGACGGCGACCGGATCACCGCAGAGGTCGGCGGCCGCCGGCTGGAGTTCATCTTCGATTCCGCGGACCGGTTACGCGACGTCAGCGCTGCGAACTAACGCGGCCAGATCGGCGCCCGCTTCTCGACGAATGAACTCATCCCCTCGCGGGCGTGGTCGGTTTGTGATGCGCCGGCCATCACCTCGATCGCCAGCAGGTACGCCTCGCTCTCTGGCCGATCCAGATGGTTGTAGATGGTCTGCTTGCCGACGGCCTTGTTCGCCGCGCTGCCCTGGCACAGCCGATCAACGAGGTCAGCGACCTTCGCATCAAGTTCGTCGTCCGGGACGGCGTAGTTGATCAGACCCCACGCCTGCGCGGTACTCGCATCGACCGGTTCACCGGTGAGCGCGAGTTCCATCAGGCGCTTACGCCCGATAGTGCGGCTCACTCCGACGGAGGGCGTGTGGCAGAACCAGCCACCCTTGGCACCGGGCAACGCAAAACCGGCCGACTCTGCCGCCACGGCAAGATCGGCGCTGGCGACCATCTGGCAGCCGGCGGCGGTGGCCAGCCCCTGGACCTTCGCGATGACTACCTGTGGCAGCGAATGCATCCGAGTCATCATCTCGGTGCACAACTGCAACAGTTCGCGCATCGAGACCAGGTCGCGGTCGATCATGTCGGCAAAGTCATGACCCGAGCTGAACACCGGACCGTCGGCCGCGATCACCAGGATCCGTGCGTCGGTCGTCGCGACGTGGTTCATCGCCGCGAGAATCTCGCGCATGTGTTCCTCAGACAGCGAATTGCGTCGCTTCGCCCTCGCCATCGTGAGGGTGTAGACCTGCCCAGATCGCTCGAGGCGGATGTGTTCGAAAGCCGGCGAGTCAGACGTGGCGCTATGGGGTGTGGCGAGTTCAGTCATACCCACAGGATAAGGGGCGGCAGGGTCGATGACGTTGCCGCCAACGGCTGCTGCCCCATAGCCTGGACGAGCACTTCAGCGGCGACACTTGATCTCACTCTGCCGAAAGGCGGCACTCGTGCAGCGGTCGATCATCCTTGCGGTCGTGACCGTCGCGATGGCGGCTCTGGTGGGATGTGCCCCAGCACCAGACGACTCGAGCGACCCTCTGCCGCGCGCGCAGCAGCGGGTGCGACTTCCACCGACGCACGGGGTTTTTGATTACCAACTCGGCGGCGCGTACGACCTGGTCCAGACGAGTTCGGGCGAGCAGGCACCGGATGTGGTGACTCGGGACGCGAACGCGGCAGCCCCGGTCGACGGGTACGGCATCTGCTACGTGAACGGTTTCCAGACACAGCCCGATGAGTCCGCCGAATGGGCGAGTACGCGCGAATCGTTGCTAGTACATGACGCGGACGGCGGACTCGTGAGTGATCCGGACTGGCCCGACGAGTACATCCTCGATCCGTCCACCGGCCAGCAGCGCGACGGCATCCTCGCGGTCGTCGGCCCGCTCATCGACAGTTGCGCAACGTCCGGTTTCTCGGCGGTCGAGATCGACAATCTCGATACCTGGACGCGATTCGAGCAGATCGACCCTGACGGCGCTTGGGCTCTCGCCGCGGCGTACGTCGACCGCGCGCACGCCGCGGGCTTGGCCATCGCTCAGAAGAACTCCCCCGAGGTCGCGGCCCTCGCTCATGATGAGCTGGGTTTCGACTTCGCCACCACCGAAGAGTGCGCTGTCTTCGGTGAGTGCGGCTTGTACGCCGCGGCGTACGGACCACACGTGCTGCAGATCGAATACCCCGACGCGCTCAAGGATGCCGGTATCGACTTCAGCGATGTGTGCGCGCTCACCGATCGATCGCCGTTGACCATCCTGCGCGATGGCGACCTTGTTCCCCGGGGCACGGACGGGTACGTCTATGACCGCTGCGAGTAGTGACGTGCGCAGGCACGACGCCCGCCGTCACCGGCCGAAGGCCGACTACCAGATCAACCCTCGAGGCCGGTGACGCGCATCGTGATGTTGATCCTGCCGCTGCGCAGTCCGCAGTCCGTAGGTGCGGTGCCTGGATAGACCTTCGGGATGCCGTGGTAGGCCAGCCGGGAGGGTCCACCGAAGACGAACAGGTCGCCGGAGGACAGGTCGATGTCTTGATAGGGCTTGTTTCGGGTCTCGGTGTTGCCGAACCGAAACTTGCAGGTGTCGCCGATCGACAGCGATACCACTGGGGCACCCGAGCGCTCGTCCTTGTCCTGGTGCATCCCCATTCGCGCCGCGTCGTCGTAGTAGTTCACCAGCGCCGTATCCGGCGTGTAATCCTCGCCAGCATGCGGATCGCCTGTCGCGGCGACGAGCGCTGTGCGGCCGAGGCGGACCATCCAGTCGGGGAAGTCGAGCACCCGGTTGCCGTTCACATCGACGGCCTCGCGCGTGTACTCATAGGGACGCCAGTGCCAGCCGAGGCACACGGTGCGCACGCTCATCTGGTGCCCGCGGACCGTGGCTGCCCGGATCGGAACCGGCCCGTTCGTCCATTCGTGGAAGCGGGCCACGATCCACCGCTGCTGCTCGAGCGTGAGCCAACTCGGCACGTAGTGCGCCCCTTCGGGCAACCTGGGCGTCGGCCGCTCGATCATGTCGTCGCCGAACAGGGTGCTCAACCCACGCTCCTCTCCACCTCGATGAGATGCGGCGATCGCGTTATGTCGACTGGGACCTGCCACAACGCGTCGACCTTAGTATCGGCCGGCCGCGCCACGGTCGCGCCGACAACCGCGGGCATCCCCAGGCGCGGGTTGCGGCTCATCACGCCTGCTTCCACGCGGCGTACTCCTGAGGCAGACACACCGCGCACGGCCGGAACCCGGCGGCGATCGCGGTGATCTCGTCGGCAAAGAACACCCGGTTCTTCACGTAGCCGCCATTCGCGATCGCGCGCACCGCCGCCGGACAGTCCAAGCGCCCGTAGATGCGTCCGCCACGATGCCCACCGAGGGTGCCGGGCGTAGCGCGCTCGTACGGCTTTCGGTCTGCACCAAGGAGCGTGTAAGTCTTGCCGGTCATCGTGCCCTCACGCGGCGTCGTGGAATACCAGCGCGAGCGTGAACCGGAGTCCACCCGCTGCGCGTAGTCGTCCGGCTTGGTCTGCGTCGCGTTCATGCCGCCTTCTCCAGAGTCAGTAAGGTCGTCTTCGCTTCCAGGCCGCCGATGTAACCGCCGAGACTGCCGTCGGTGCGCAGTACGCGGTGGCAGGGCACAACGACTGGCAGCGGGTTGGTCGCGCAGGCCGTGCCGACGGCGCGTACGGCCTTCGGATTCCCGACGAGTTCGGCGACTTCCTTGTAGGACTGCGTGTGGCCGTAGCCGATGTGCGGCAGGTAGCGCTGCACGATCTGGCGGAACCCCGAGGACATCGCATAGTCCAGCGGCACGTCGAAGGCGCGCCGCTTGCCGGTGAAGTACTCGTCGATCTCGGCGGCGACCGCGTCCAACCGGCGCGGGGCTTGCAGCACGCGGGGGCTGATCTTGTCCGCGAGCGACTCCAGCACGGCCTCGAAGTTCTCGCGTTCGAAGGCGACGCGAACCAGCCCTGTCTCGGTCGCGGCCAGTAGCAGCTGCCCGACGGGAGTGTCGATCGTGCGGTAAGCGATGTCCACCAGCCCGTGCTCACTGGCGATCCCTGCCAGGCGCGAATGTAGGTGAGCCATCGCGTCGGGCTCGATCGCGAAGAGTGCGTCGTACTCAGCCCTCTTGCCGCCATCAGCCGAATGGTTGTTGCCGAACGTGGCGATATCGGTCATCGGGGTACTCCTTTCGGGTAGTCGTCTGCGGGATAGATCTGCCTGAGGCGTTTGATGCCGTCGGATGCCGCGCGGCGCACCGCATCCGTGCTGCCGCCGATAATCTCGGCGGTCTCGGCGTGCGGCAAGCCGCCGAGGTAGTGGTAGGCGATCGCGAGTCGTTGCCGCTGCGGCAGCGCCGCCACCGCAGTCCACACCCCGTACTCGTCACCGCCGGGATTGCCCAACGGCGAAGCCCGCTCGGGGAGATCGTCGCTGGGGATCGCGCGCCGCGCGCGTGCCCGGGTGACGTCGATCGCCTTTCGGTGCGCAACGCGCACCAGCCACGCCTCGACGTTTGTGTCCTCCGGCAGATCCGGCCAGGCCTTCAGCGCTGCCAAGAACGTCTCGGACCAGGCGTCGTCCGCGTCAGGGCCGCGGCCGAGCACGGCGCGGCACACCCGCAGCACGGTCTGCCCGTGCCGCTTCACGGCCTGATCGAATGGCTGTTTCATCTTCATCACACGGTAGACGCGCCGGCCGGGCGAAACGTGAGATCCGACTTTCCTAGGTAGCCCGCGTCGACCAGCCCTGTCCGTACCAGCAGGACCCGTCGTCGGCGAACCCGACCGGCGTACCCTCTCCGCGAGCGTCCGCACTGACTGCCGCGCGCCAACTCTTGGCTGCGCGCGAGTCTGGTCCGTCAGCCGATCGAGTCGGACAGTTCCAGCCAGCGCTCTTCGAGTTCGGCGATCTCGCTGTCGAGGGTGTGCGACCGCTCAGCGAGCCGCCGCATTCCTTCGTGGTCGTCCTGCTCGTGTTCGGCCATCTGCTGATGGAGGGCCTGCACCTCAGCGCTCAGCTTGTCGAGCCGTCGTTCGATCGCCGCGACCTCTTTCTGCGCCGCCCGTCGCTGCGCCCCGGACAGTTCGGACGCTCCACCGCTGTTGTCCGGCAGCGGGCTGATCTCGCGACTCGCGGCGGGCGCTGCCTGTTCGCGCCGTAGCCGCAGGTACTCGTCAACACCGCCGGGCAGGTGCCGCAGCCGCCCGTCGAAGATCGCATACTGCTGGTCGGTGACGCGTTCGAGGAGGTAGCGGTCGTGGGAAACGACGATCAGCGTGCCCGGCCAGGAGTCAAGCAGATCCTCCATGGCTGCCAGCATGTCGGAGTCCACGTCATTCGTGGGCTCATCCAGGGCGATGACGTTCGGCTCACTCAGCAACAGGAGCAGCAGTTGCAGTCGACGCTTCTGCCCGCCGGACAGATCCGACACCCGCGCCGACAGGTGTTCGCGGGCGAAGCCGAGACGTTCCAGCAACTGAGCCGGAGTCAGGTCTTTACCGTCGATGGTGAACGTTGCCTGAGTACGCGCGAGCACTTCGCGCACCCGATCTCCGCTGATGTCCGCGAGTTGGGAGAACTGCTGATCCAGGGTCCCCAGCCGCACCGTCTTACCGCGCTTGACCTGCCCCGTGCTCGGTTTGACCGTACCGGCCACGAGGCCCAACAGGGTGGACTTACCGCTGCCGTTCGCCCCGAGAATCCCCGTCCGCTCGCCGGGGGCAATCCGCCATGTCACGTCGCGCAGCACGTCACGCTCACCAAAGCGGACGCCCGCGTTTTCAATGTCGATCACGTCCTTGCCGAGGCGAGCCACCGCGAGCCGCTGTAGTTCGATCGGATTGCGGACCGGCGGTACGTCGGCGATCAGCTGGTTGGCGGCCTCGATGCGGAACTTGGGCTTGCTCGTGCGGGCCGGAGCCCCGCGCCGTAGCCACGCGAGCTCCTTACGCATGAGGTTCTGCCGTTTGGCCTCCGTCGCGGCAGCCATCCGGTCTCGTTCGACCCGCTGCAGGACGTACGCAGCGTAGCCACCTTCGAACGGTTCGACGATCTGATCGTGCACTTCCCAGGTCTCGGTGCACACCTCGTCGAGGAACCAACGGTCGTGGGTGATGACCAGCAGCGCCCCGGCGTTTTTCGCCCACCGATTCTTCACGTGCTCAGCGAGCCAGGTGATGCCCTCGACGTCGAGGTGGTTCGTCGGCTCGTCGAGCGCGATCACGTCCCACTCGCCAATTAGCAGGACCGCCAGGGCGACTCTGCGTCGCTGCCCGCCACTAAGCGATCCGATCGTCGCATCCCATGGCACGTCGGACACGAGCCCATTGATCACGTCGCGGACCCGGGCGTCACCGGCCCACTCGTGCTCGGGTCGCTCGCCAACGATCGAATAGCCTACGGTCCGCTCCGGGTCCAAATCGTCGCTTTGCGACAGCATCCCGAACCGGACGCCGCCGCGCCGCGTCACCCGTCCGGCCTGCGGGGAAATCAGCCCGGAAAGCATCCCCATCAACGAGGATTTGCCGTCACCGTTTCGGCCAACGATTCCGACACGATCGCCTTCTTCGATCCCGACCGTCACCGATTCGAACACGACGCGGGTCGGATACTCCAGGTGCAGGGCTTCGCCCACGACCAGAGGCACGGCCATCAGCGCGTCACCGCCCCATCGCGGGCACGCGCGAGACCGGGTACGTGGTGGAGGTCGACTGCTCCGGCCACTACGCGTGCTCGGCGAGCTGCGGTGCTCCGCGTTCGATCACGTCAAGGATGGTGCCCATGATGTCGTTGAGCTCGTAATCCTTCGGAGTGAACACCTTGGCCACCCCCTGTCGCATCAGCAGGTTCGCGTCGGCGTCCGGGATGATTCCGCCGACCACCACCGGCACGTCATCCATTCCGGCTTCCCGCAAACCCTGGAGCACTGCCGGTACCACCTCGAGGTGCGAACCGGACAGCACCGAGAGTCCGACGACATGCACGTCCTCTTCGACGGCGGCTGCGACGATCTGCTCCGGGGTCAGCCGGATACCTTGGTAGATCACCTCAAAACCTGCGTCCCGCGCGCGTACGGCGATCTGCTCGGCGCCATTGGAATGCCCGTCCAGACCAGGCTTACCCACCAGAATCTTCAACCGGCGGCCCATCCGCTCGCCTAGCGCGCTGGTGCGCTCGCGCACCCGCTGCAATGGTTCGGCCACATCCGTGGCGGCGGTCGCTGCCGACACACCGGTCGGGGCACGGAACTCGCCGAATTCCTCCCGCAACGCCTGCGACCACTCCCCCGTGGTCACCCCTGCTCGGGCGCAATCCAACGTCGCTTCCATCAGGTTCTGCGTCGTCGACGCGACCTCACGAAGCCGCGCGAGCGCAGACTGCACCCGGTCTTCATCACGGTCTGCCCGCCAGCGTCCGATCGCCTCAATCGCGGCAGCCTCGACCCCCGCGTCGACGGTCATGATCGACTCTTGACCCTCGTCGGTCAGCGGGCTCGGCTCCGTGGTCTCGAACTTGTTGACGCCGACGATCACATCGTCACCCGTCTCTATCCGGGCGCGGCGGGCAGCCAGTGACTCCACCAACGCGCCCTTCATGAAGCCCGAGGAGACTGCTCCCAGCACGCCGCCGGCCTCCTCGACCTGCTGCATAAGTTCCTTGGCGCCGTCGACGATCGAGGCGACCTTGGCCTCAATGACGTGCGACCCGGCGAAGATGTCCTCGTACTCCAGCAGATCGGACTCGAAGGCGAGCACCTGCTGCATCCGCAGCGCCCACTGCTGGTCCCACGGGCGCGGCAAGCCCAGTGCCTCATTCCACGCCGGTAGTTGGATTGCCCGCGCTCGCGCATCTTTGGACAGGCTCACACCCAGCATCTCCAGCACGATTCGCTGCACATTATTCTCCGGCTGCGCCTCGGTCAGTCCCAGCGAGTTGACCTGGACGCCGTACCGGAAGCGACGCATCTTTGGATCTTGCACGCCGTACCGCTCGCGGGTGATCTCGTCCCACAGCTGCCCGAACGCACGCATCTTGCTCATCTCTTCGATGAACCGCACGCCGGCGTTGACGAAGAAGGAGATGCGCCCTACCACCGCGGGGAACTTGTCCTCGGGCACCTGCCCCGAATCGCGGACCGCGTCCAGCACGGCCACCGCGGTGCTCATCGCGAACGCGACCTCCTGCACCGGAGTCGCCCCAGCCTCCTGCAAGTGGTACGAGCAGATGTTGATCGGGTTGAACTTCGGCATCGTGTTGACCGTGTACGACACCATGTCGGCGATCAGCCGCATCGATGGCTCCGGCGGGAACACGTACGTGCCGCGGGAGAGGTACTCCTTGATGATGTCGTTCTGCGTCGTACCCGCCAGTTTGGTGATGTCGGCGCCCTGTTCCTCGGCGACGACCTGATACAGCGCAAGCAGCCACATCGCGGTCGCGTTGATCGTCATCGACGTGTTCATCTGCTCAAGCGGGATGTCCTTGAACAGTTCGCGCATATCGCCCACATGGCTCACCGGCACGCCGACACGGCCCACTTCACCGCGCGCGAGCTGCGCGTCCGGGTCGTAGCCGGTTTGGGTCGGCAGGTCGAAGGCGACGGAGAGTCCGGTCTGCCCCTTGGCGAGGTTCCGCCGATAGAGCTCGTTGGACGCGCTGGCCGACGAGTGCCCGGCGTAGGTACGCATCACCCAGGGGCGGTCGCGTTCGGTGTTCGACGGGTAGGGCATGTGGAACCTCCAGAAATCTCAGGACAACTCTACTGAACGACCGGCTTGCCGAATGTCCTCCGGCTATGGATAACCTCACTGGCAGGCGTCGCGGCTTCGGCGCCGCGATTGTTGTTCACGATCAAGGAGGCAGTCATGGCAGAGGTAAAGGTATTCAACGGTATCGACGACCTGAAGGCGAGCGTCGGCCAATCGTACGGCCCCACCGATTGGTTCGAGGTCAGCCAGGATCGCGTGAACGCGTTCGCTGATGCGACCGAGGACCACCAGTGGATCCACGTCGACGTCGAGAAGGCGAAGTCGGGTCCGTTCGGCGCGACGATTGCGCACGGCTTCCTGACCCTCTCGTTGATCCCGATGTTCGGCCCGCAGCTCACTCGCGTCGACAACGTCAAGATGGGCGTCAACTACGGCTGCGACAAGGTGCGCTTCCCGCACCCGGTTCCGGTCGGCTCGAAGCTGCGCGCCAGCGCGAAACTGCTTGATGTCACCGACATCGCGATGGGCAGCCGTGCCACCTGGGAGTGGACGATCGAGGCCGAGGGCATCGACAAGCCGGTCTGCGTCGCCAGCATGCTGTCGGTAATCGTCGCGTAGCACGAGTCGCCACAGCGCCGTAGCGCGAGCGACCAAGGCCTGCCCAACGGTCCGCAACACTCCCGACGGTCGTCGATCAAGTGAGACGGCGAGGCACGGGAGCGTCGATTGAATGCAGGCGCCGCAGACTGCGGAATGTTCCAAGCAGGGCCGTTCGGCCGCTCAGACAACCAAGAGACGCCCCACCGGATTTCCGGTGGGGCGTCTCTCGTGGTTCACGACAACGTCGTGTTGTGCCGGCTCGCGCTAGGAGATGAGTCCGAGCTTCTTCACGGCGTCGCGCTCTTCGGCCAGTTCGGCGACCGAGGCGTCGATCTTGCCGCGGGAGAACTCATCGATCTCCAGGCCCTGGACGATCTCGTAGTCGCCGTTCTTGCAGACGACCGGGAACGAGGAGATGAGTCCCTCCGGTACGCCGTACGAACCGTCCGAAGCCACGGCCATCGACACCCAGTCACCGGAGGCCGAACCAAGCGCCCAATCGCGAGCGTGGTCGATCGTGGCCGACGCCGCGGAGGCCGCGGACGACGCGCCGCGGGCATCGATGATGGCCGCGCCGCGCTTGGCGACCGTCGGGATGAAGGTGTCGGCCAGCCACGCCTGATCGCCGACAGTCTCGGCAGCGTTCTTGCCGCCGACCTCGGCGTGGAAGAGGTCCGGGTACTGGGTCGCCGAGTGGTTGCCCCAGATCGTCATCTTCTTGATCTCGGTCACCGCGACACCGAGCTTGGCAGCGAGCTGCGAGATCGCGCGGTTGTGGTCGAGGCGAGTCAACGCCGAGAAGCGCGTGTTCGGGATATCCGGCGCGTTGTTCATCGCGATCAGCGCGTTGGTGTTGGCCGGGTTGCCGGTAACGGTGATGTGTACGTCGTCCGCCGCAACCTCGTTCAGCGCCTTGCCCTGCGGGGCGAAGATGCCGCCGTTGGCCTCGAGCAGGTCACCGCGCTCCATCCCAGGGCCGCGCGGGCGTGCACCGACGAGCAACGCGTGGTTGACGCCGTCAAACACCTTGTTCGCGTCGTCGCCGATCTGGACGCCAGCCAGGGTGCTGAACGCACAGTCGTCCAGTTCCATGACGACGCCTTCCAGCGCCTTCAGAGCCGGGGTGATCTCGAGCAGCCGTAGCTCGACCGGGGTGTTCGGGCCGAACAACGCGCCCGAGGCGATACGGAAGAGGAGGCTGTAGCCGATCTGACCGGCGGCGCCGGTGACGGCAACCTTGACGGGTGAGGTCGTCACGATCTGCCTTTCGAAGAGTGAAATGGATGCCCCCGAGGTTACTCGGAGGGGTCCGCCTGGGGCACGGTGACCCGTTCGATCGTCGCGCCGAGCGCGCGCAGCTGCTCCTCGAAGCCGGGGTACCCGCGATCGATGTGATGAACGTGACCGACCTCGGTGACGCCATCGGCGACCAACGCCGCCATCACCAGGCCCGCGCCGGCGCGGATGTCGGTGGCCTCGACCGGGGCACTGGAGAATCGCTCGGTGCCATGAATTGAGCAGTGGTGCCCGTCGATGGTGATGTGCGCACCCAGCCTGATCAGTTCATTCACGAACATGAACCGGCCCTCGAACACATTCTCGGTCAAGATCGAATGGCCGTCAGCGATCGCGTTGAGCGCGATCGCCATCGGCTGAAGATCGGTGGGAAAGCCCGGGTAGGGCAAGGTGACGATGTCATGCGCGGTGGGACGGGCATCCATCTGCACCCGGAAACCATCGTCGTATGTCGATAGGTCGGCGCCCATATCCGCGAGCCGTTGCAGCACTCGTTCGACGTGGTCGGCACGCGCATCGCGTACACGCACATCGCCACGGGTCATCGCCGCACCAATCGCCCACGTCCCGGCGACGATCCGATCGGGAACCGTGCGGTGCACCGTCGCACGCAACCCGTCGGTGCCCTGCACATGCAACGTTGAGGTGCCCTCACCTTCGATCACCGCGCCCATCGAGCGCAGCATATCGACGAGGTCGACGATCTCCGGTTCACGCGCGGCATTGTCGATGACTGTCTCACCGTCGGCCAGGACCGACGCCATCAACACGTTCTCGGTGGCTCCCACGCTGGGGAAATCAAACGTCACCTCCGCGCCGCGTAACCTGCTCGCGGTCGCGATCAGATAGCCATGCTCGAGCCGGACGTCGGCCCCCAGACGCTGCAACCCATCAATGTGCATATCGAGCCCGCGTGCGCCGATTGCGTCGCCGCCGGGTAGCGCCACCTTCGCGTGCCCGAACCGGGCCACCAGCGGTCCGAGGACAGCGACCGCGGCGCGCATCCGACGCACCAACTGGTAATCGGTCTCGGTCGTCGTCTGTTCCGGGACATCGATCTCCAGCACGTCGCCGTCCGCGCTCACCACACAGCCCAGCCGTCGCAATACCTCGGTCATGATCGTCACGTCGAGGATCTGCGGAACGTTCTCCAGTCGCGTGCGCCCGGATGCAAGCAGCGCGGCAGCCATCAACTTCAAGGCACTGTTTTTGGCGCCGGCAACCGATACCGACCCGCTCAATCGTGCGCCGCCACGCACCCGGTAGACGTCCATCGCCCCATCCTATGGACCGGCTGTAGCCTCATGGCATGGCCGTTCATCTCACGAAGATCTACACCCGCACCGGCGATGCCGGCACAACCGGACTCGGCGACTTCTCCCGAATCAGCAAGACGGATTCGCGGCTGCAGGCGTACGCCGACTGCGACGAAGCCAACAGCGTGCTCGGGCTCGTACTAGCTCCGATGTGCGCGGACGACGTGAGCGAGCGGCTACGCGTCATCCTCACGCACGTGCAGAACGACCTCTTCGATGTGGGCGCCGACCTGTGCACGCCGTACGAGGAGAATCCGAAGTACCCGCCGCTGCGGGTCGAGCCGGACTATATCGACCGCCTCGAGGCCTGGTGCGACGAACTTGGTGAAGACCTCGCCAAACTCGACAGTTTCATCCTGCCCGGCGGCACCAATGCCGCGTCGTACCTGCACCTGGCTCGTACCGTTACGCGCCGCGCCGAGCGGACCACGTGGGCAGCGATCGCCGAACACGATGACATCAGTCCGCTGACCGCGAAGTACCTAAACCGACTGTCGGACCTGTTGTTCATCGCCTCGCGCTACGCCAACCCCGGCGGAGACGTGAAATGGGTTCCCGGAGGCGAGCGGAACGCCTAGCGCGGCGTACTCAGCGACTACGCATCCACTCGGGCGGGGCTGATTCCCACCAGGACATCAGACCTGTCAGTGCTGTTTTCGGGACGGCGACGCGTTGCGGGCCATCCATCGTTTCCAGATGTAGCACGATCGCGTCCGGCGGCATCCACACCGCGTCATTGCTGGACGGTTCCTCCCGCCATGCGATCGTCGTACCGCGCCGGTTGATCCGAAGCGACGGACCGGCCCGGTACGAGGTCAGTCGAAACCACTCCAAGTGCTCATCGGCGTACCTAGCGACCCCGAGCACCCATCCGCCACGTAACCCAGCGCCGCGGTGGACCGACATCTCGATGGCGCCCTGCAAGATCAGGATCCGCCGACGCCGGAACACGAAGATCGCGACCGCGGCGACCACGAGGGCGAGTACGACGATCAGCCACGCTGCAACGTGCACGCCACACCTCCGATCCGCCGAGTACACCCGATAGACAACGTCGCACCCAGGTTCTCCTGGGTGCGACGTTGTCTACTGCATTAATTTATCCGCGCGTCTGCTCTGCAGCCTGTAACCGGGCCTCCGCCCGCGCCTTGGCTGCGACGCCTTCCTCATCATCTGAGGCACCGGCGAGTGCGGCTCGCGCCCGGTCGACGTCGATCTCGTCAGAGAGTTCAGCGAACTCCGCGAGGATCGACACGCCCTTGTCGCTGACCGACAAGAATCCGCCGTGTACGGCCGCGATCAGCGGGCCCTCACCGCCGGTCCGGTTGATCTTCACCAGACCGGGATCGGCGAGTTCACCCAACGTCGGCGCATGGCCAGGCAGCACACCCAACTCGCCCTCGGTCGTGCGGGCGATGACCATATCGGCCTCGCCCGACCACAGCAACCGCTCGACGGCAACCAGCTCCACGTTCAGTGGCATAGCTGGTCCTCCTTCCTATCGTGCGGCAGACGTTACTTGGCGAGCTTCGCTGCGTTGGCCTCGAGGTCATCGATACCGCCGCAGAGGAAGAACGCCTGCTCGGGCAGGTGATCGAACTCGCCCTTGGCAAGGCGATCGAACGCCTCGATGGTCTCCGACAGCGAGACGACCGAACCCTCCTGTCCGGTGAACTGCTCTGCAACGAGCAGGTTCTGCGACAGGAAGCGCTCGATGCGGCGGGCGCGACCGACGAGGACCTTGTCCTCTTCGCCGAGCTCGTCAATACCGAGAATCGCGATGATGTCCTGCAACTCCTGGTAACGCTGCAGAATCCGCTTGATCTCCTGAGCCACGCGGTAGTGCTCCTCACCGACGATCGCCGGGTCGAGGATGCGCGAAGTGGAGGTCAGCGGGTCCACCGCCGGGTAAATACCCTTCTGCGAAATCGGGCGGGAAAGCTCCGTCGTCGCATCCAGGTGGGCGAACGTGGTCGCCGGAGCCGGGTCGGTGTAGTCATCTGCGGGCACGTAAATGGCCTGCATGGACGTAATCGAACGACCGCGGGTCGAGGTGATGCGCTCCTGCAATTCGCCCATCTCGTCGGCCAGGGTCGGCTGGTAACCCACCGCGGAAGGCATGCGGCCCAGCAGCGTCGATACCTCGGAACCGGCCTGCGTGAACCGGAAGATGTTGTCAATGAACAACAGCACGTCCTGGTTCTGCTCATCGCGGAAGTACTCCGCCATGGTCAGCGCCGAGAGCGCCACGCGCATACGAGTGCCCGGCGGCTCATCCATCTGACCGAACACGAGCGCGGTGTCCTGCAGAACGCCCGACTCTTCCATCTCGAGGAAGAGGTCGTTTCCTTCACGGGTGCGCTCACCGACGCCGGCGAACACCGAGGTGCCACCGAAGTTCTTCGCGACACGGGTGATCATTTCCTGGATCAGAACGGTCTTGCCGACACCGGCACCACCGAACAGACCAATCTTTCCACCCTGCACGTACGGCGTCAGCAGGTCGATGACCTTGATGCCGGTCTCCAGCATCTCGGTCTTGCCCTCGAGCTGGTCGAACGCCGGCGCCTTGCGGTGGATTCCCCAGCGCTCACCGGTGAACTGCTGCTCCGGAGCGTCGAGGCAAGCACCGAGCGCGTTGAATACGTGGCCCTTGACCTGGTCGCCGACCGGCACCGAAATCGCAGCACCGGTATCGGACACCGCAGCGCCTCGGACGAGGCCGTCGGTGGGCTGCATCGAGATCGCGCGGATCATGTTGTCGCCGAGGTGCTGAGCAACCTCGAGGGTCAGCGTCTTCGCCATCTGCTCAAGCTTGATCTCGCTGTGCAGCGCGTTGAACAGCGCCGGAACCGAGCCACGCGGGAACTCGACGTCGACAACGGGGCCGACGACTCGTACGACGCGGCCAGTGCTCTTGCCGCCGCTCTGGTTGGCCGCGGGCGCTTCAGTAGTTGCGGTCATATCAATCATCACTTCCTGCGGAGGCAAGCGCGTCGGCGCCACCGACGATCTCGCTGATTTCCTGGGTAATTTGGGCCTGTCGAGCCTGGTTCGCCTCGCGGGTGAGGTTCAGGATCAGTTCGCTGGCGTTATCGGTCGCGGACTTCATCGCCGCACGCCGCGCGGCCGACTCTGAGGCCGAGGACTCCAACATCGCCGAGAAGATCCGGGTGTTGACATACTTCGGCAACATCGCGTCCATCAAGTCGGTCGCGTTCGGCTCGAACTCGTACGACGGCGGGATCTGATCCTTCGCGGCCGCCTGAGCGGTCGCGTCCTCATCGGCGTACTCGACCTCGAGCGGCGCGATGCGAGTCGCGGTCGGAACCTGCGACAGCATCGAGCGGAACTCGGTGTAGACCATGTGGACCTCGTCGAAGCCGCGGACTCCGTCGGCCCCGGGGCCTTCGGCATCGTCATCGGCACCGGCGACGAACCCGGCGATCAGCGCCTCGCCGACCGCACGGGCGTCGTCGTACGACGGGCGCTCGGAGAATCCGGTCCATTCGCCGGCGAGTTCGCGGCCACGGAACGAGTAGTAGGTCACGCCACGGCGGCCGGTCACGTACAGCACCGGCTCCTTGCCCTGCTCGCGCAGGAGCGACATGAGCTCTTCGGCGGTTTTGATCGCGTTCGAGTTGTAGCCACCACACAGACCGCGGTCGGCCGTCACGACGAGGACGGCGGCACGCTTGGGGTTCTCCCGTTCCTTCAGCAACGGGTGATCCAGAGCGGCGGACCCGGCCAGCGCGGACATGACTCGCGTCATCTCCCTGCTGTACGGCTGAGCCGCCTCGGCCTTAGCCTGTGCCTTACCGATACGCGTGGTAGCGATCAGCTCCTGGGCACGGGTGATCTTCTTCGTCGAGTTCACCGAACTGATTCGACGCCGAAGGTCACGGATTGAGGCTGCCATGTCGCGTCGCCTACTTCTTTGCCTTGTAGACGGTGACCTTTTCCTGGCCGACCGATCCGGCGTCCATCGCCTGCGCCGGCGCCTCGTTCAGCAGCTGCTCGCCGCTGGAGGTGGTGAAGCGCTTCTGGAACTCGACGACCGCAGCCTCGAGTTCGGCGGTGGCCTCGTCCGACAGCTTCTTCGACTCGGCGATCGAGTTCATGATCGACGGGTGCTGGTGACGGGCGAACTCCAGGAACTCACCTTCAAAGCGACGCACATCCTCGATCGGAACGATGTCCAGGTGTCCCTTGGTGCCGAGGTAGATCGAGACGACCTGCTCCTCGACCGCGAACGGCGAGTACTGGCCCTGCTTGAGGATCTCGACCAGTCGAGCGCCGCGGTCCAGGGTGGCCTTCGACGCGGCGTCCAAGTCGGAAGCGAACGCGGAGAACGCCTCGAGCTCACGGAACTGCGAGAGGTCCAGACGCAGCGAACCAGCGACGTCCTTCATGGCCTTGACCTGAGCGGACGTACCAACGCGGGAGACCGAGATACCGACGTTGATAGCCGGGCGGACACCGTTGTTGAAGAGGTCGGACTGCAGGAAGCACTGACCGTCGGTGATCGAAATGACGTTGGTCGGAATGTACGCCGACACGTCGTTCGCCTTGGTCTCGATGATCGGCAGGCCGGTCATCGAACCGCCGCCGAGCTCATCGGAGAGCTTCGCGCAGCGCTCGAGCAGACGCGAGTGCAAGTAGAAGACGTCACCGGGGTACGCCTCGCGGCCCGGCGGACGACGCAGCAGCAGCGAAATAGCGCGGTACGCCTCGGCCTGCTTGGTCAGGTCATCAAAGATGATCAGAACGTGCTTGCCCTGGTACATCCAGTGCTGGCCGATGGCCGAACCGGTGTACGGGGCCAGCCACTTGAAGCCCGCAGAATCGGACGCCGGAGCGGCTACGATCGTGGTGTACTCCATCGCGCCAGCCTCTTCCAGAGCCGTGCGGACGCTGGAGATGGTCGAGCCCTTCTGGCCAATCGCGACGTAGATGCAGCGCACCTGCTCGTTCGGATCGCCGGTCTCCCAGGCTGCCTTCTGGTTGATGATCGTGTCGATGCAGACCGCGGTCTTACCGGTCTTACGGTCACCAATGATCAGCTGACGCTGACCGCGACCGATCGGCGTCATGGCGTCGATGGCCTTGATACCGGTCTGCAGCGGCTGCTTGACGGGCTGGCGCTCAACGACGCTGGCCGCCTGCAGCTCAAGGGCGCGCTCCTCAGTGGAAACGATGTCGCCCAGACCGTCGATCGCCTTACCCAGCGGGTCAACGACCCGTCCGAGGAAGCCGTCGCCGACCGGCACCGACAGCACACGGCCGGTCCGCTTGACCTGCTGGCCCTGCTCAATCTGGTCGTAATCACCCAGGATGACCGCACCGATGGTGCGCGCCTCGAGGTTCAACGCGACACCGAGGATGCCGCCGGGGAACTCAAGGAGCTCGTTGGTCATCGCCGAGGGTAGACCCTCGACCTGCGCGATTCCGTCCATCGTCTCGACGACGGTGCCGACTTCCTCGCGTGAGACGTCGGTCGTGTACGACGAGACATAGCTGTCAAGGGCGCTACGGATCTCGTCTGACGAGATCGTCAACTCCGCCATGGTTTCTTGTCCCTGCTCTCGTTGTTTCGAAGATTACTAGCCAGCGAATCGGCGCTGGATGTCGTCGAGGCGTCCTGCGATCGAACCGTCGATCACGTCGTCGCCGACCTGCACACGCAGGCCGCCGAGAACCGTGGGGTCGACATCGATCGAGACCGAAACCTCGCGACCGTAGATGCGCGAGAGCGCGGAGGTCAGCCGCCGCTCCTGCTCGTCGGTGAGTGCGACCGGAGAGGTCACGACGGCGACCGAACGCCGGCGGCGACCCGCGGCGTCCTCCACCAGACCTTGCACCGAGTTGTACGTCGAGGCCGCACGAGGATTGCTCAGCACACTGCGCAGCAATCCGGTGGTGATCGGGTTCGCATCCTTAACCAGCGCACCGAGCAACTGCTGCCGCTGAGCGAGCGGAGCGCTCGCGTCGGACAGCGTCTGCTCCAGCTCACCGTTGGCATCGAGCGCGCGACCGAAGCGGAACAGTTCCTCTTCGACAGTCGCGAACGAGCCGGACTTCTCGGCGCTGATGAAGGCCGCTTGGTGAGACAGGTCGGTGAGCGCGTCGACGAGGTCGCCGGGCTTTGACCATGCCTGGGTCGATGCCTTCTTCACGAGCTCGAGAGCGGAATCGCTGACCTGGCCGCCGAACAGCCGAGTGGCCAACTGCTCACGGCTCGACGCCTGGGCAGATGAGTCGGAGAGCGCGCGGCGAAGCCCCGGTTCGCTAGCGAGCAGGTCTGATACCTGCGCCAACTCACCAGATAGTGCCTGCGCGCCCTGCGCCTCGAGGGTCGCGGCCGACTGATCGAGCTGCGTGCGCAGCCCGTGCAGCGACTCGCGGCTGGTTGCCTGCATCAATGCCGGAAGCACTGGCTCTACTCCCCCTGCTCGTTGAGCGACGTAGTGACCGGCGCCGCCGTCTGCTCGTCGGCAACCTTGTCCAGTTCACCGAGGAAGCGTTCGACCGTGGCTGCAGTACGTGCGTCGTCCTGCAGCGATTCGCCGACGATACGGCTCGCGAGCTGAACAGACATCGTGCCGACCTGCTGGCGCAGCTCCTGCACGACCTGGCTGCGCTGCGCCTGGAGCTGCTCGTCACCGCGGGCGACGATGCGATCGGACTCAGCCTGCGCCTGCGCCTGCATGTCCTCACGAATGCGCTGTGCTTCGGCGCGTGCGTCCTCGCGGATCTGCGCAGCCTCTTCACGAGCACCGGCCAACTGAGCGTTGTACTTGTCGAGCGCTACCTTGGCCTCGCGCTGCGCGGCCTCGGCACGGGCGATTCCACCTTCGATTGCCTCGGCGCGGGTGGCGTAGGCCTTCTCGAAGGCCGGCCACACGAACTTGATCAAGACGAAGGCGAGGATCACGAATGCGATCAACCCGACGATGATCTCGCCTACCGGCGGGAGCAGCGGGTTGCTCGATGCAGCGGCAATGTACGTCATAGTACGTCCCATCTCCTAGCCCGACGGCCGCAACCGGCGGGGCCTCTTGGTCAATCAGTCCTGAAACGATTGACTAGCTGAAGATGAAGGGAACGACGAAGCCGATCAGAGCCAGCGCTTCAGAGAGCGCGAAGCCCATGAACAGGTAGGTGCGGGTCAGGCTCGCGGACTCGGGCTGGCGAGCAGTCGCCTGGATGTAAGCGGCGAATACGATGCCTACACCGATACCCGGGCCAATGGCGGCCAGGCCGTACGCAACGGCGCCCAGGTTGCCAGTAACTTCGGCAAGGACGTCAACCATGTGGGTCTCCTTCTAGGGTGTTCAAGTGCCTGTCACTCAAACGCTTGTTGGGATGAATTACGGACTGCGGCGTCAACGAGCGGCCTAGTGGCCGTCGCTGACCGACTCCTGCAGGTAAGTAGCTGCCAGCAGGGTGAAGACATATGCCTGGAGGAACTGGACCAATAGTTCGAAGAACGCCATTGCGATCGCCAGCGCGAACGAGAACGGCGAGAGCAACTTCAGCGTGAGGTGCGGCTGGCTGGCCATGTAGATGCCACCGAGGGCAAAGACGACCAGCAGGAGGTGTCCGGCGAACATATTCGCGAACAGACGGACGGCCAGCGTGAACGGCCGCGAAAGCAGCTTCTGGAAGATCTCGATCGGGATCAGCATGAAGTGCAATGGCCACGGCACGCCGGGGATGTACACCAGGTTCTTGAAGTAGGTAAAGAAGCCCTGGCGCATGATGCCCAGGCCGATGTACCAGACGTAGACGATGATGGCCAAGAACAGCGGGATCGCGAACTTAGCCGTCGGCGCGACCTGCGCGAACGGGATGATGCCCATGACGTTGTTCGCGAACACGAATACGAAGAACGTGGCCAGATACGGCGCGAACTTGATGCCCTCTGGCCCGATCACGTCGCGCGCGATACTGCCGCGGACAAACCCGTAAACCGACTCACCGGCGAACTGCAGCTTCCCGGGGACTACCTTCGGCTTGCGCGACGCGGCGATGAAGAAGCCGAGTACGACGATGACGGCCAGCCAGTTGATCAGCGTGATACGAGTGATCGCGAACTCGATACCGGCGAGGGTGAACTCCCAGATCGGTGTCGGATTGAATTCGTGGGCCGGATCGGGAGCCTCAAAACCCGGGTACGGCTGTTGCGCCAGGACCGCGGCGATCAATGCGGTCTCCTCTCACCGATTGAAGATGTGCGTTCGTAACAAAACCACCGTGCTTAGGCGGTGGCGGCTCTGTGAAGTGTAGATCAGGTGAACCTGCATTCGACACAGCGGGGTCGGTCAAATCAGGTGTGACGTTCGTCGGTTTCCGGAATAGAACCGGGACCGCCGTCATCGTTGGTTTTACGACGTGCGAGCAGCCCGCCGTCCTGCTTCTTGGAGATGTCCATCAGCGGTGGCGGGTTACCCGATTGCTTGACCACCAAGTACACCCCCATGGCTGCGCCGAGGAGGACGCCGATCGCTAAGAATCCGCGCCAGCCGGTCCAGGAACTCAGGCCCCAGCCGATCAGGCCCCAGACGATGATTCCGGACAGCAACGTGCCCGTAGCGGTCCACCCCTGGGTGTCGCCCTGGTGGTGGATCTGGCGCTTCTGGGACCGTGCTTCTTCCTGCGCGCGCATACGGTCGTACGCCGCACCAGGGTCCTCACTCGGCTCGCTCACTGGTCGTAATCCTTGTCGGTCGGTGGGTGGTAATCCACGTAGAACTGGCGCTTACGGACGACGTACAGCACCTGCATCGCCGACCACAGCAGGACGCCGACGACCACGGCGATCGCCATCGCCTTCACGTCGATCGCGCCGTCGATCGGCATGCTGATCAGCACCACGCCCAGCACGCTCAACTTGATCAGGTACGCCCCGAGCGCGGCCGGTAACGTCAGCCGGTCATCCCGTTTGCCGGCCCATGCGACGGCGAGCGAACTAATCACGAAGAATGCCGCGACGATCACAAAACCGAGGATGACGCCCCACAGCGCCGCGCTGTCGAAAAACGCGCCTGCGATCACCGCACCGACGACCGCGAGCGCCGCGGTGGCCAGCAGCGCCGGGCGCAGGTGCCCGAGCGTCCATGGCGCGTCCGGGCGCACCGGTTCATCGGGAATCTGCATATCCGGTAGCAGTTTCATTTCTTCCGCTCGCTCATCCTCGAGGTCCGATGCACGTGCGGCGCTCCGCCATCAATACGGCGGCGTACGCGCGGCATGAGCATCAGGACCACCGCCGCCACCGCGAGAACTGCCGAGATCAGCAGTACCCAGCGCGTGTCGAAGATCGCGCTGCCGACACCCACGAACGTGAGCAGAGCGGTCCAGACGTACATGATGATCACTGCTCGCCTCTGGGTGTGACCAATTTCTAGCAAGCGGTGATGTAGGTGCATTTTATCTGGAGTTGAGAACGGATTGAGTCCCTTGCGGGTGCGTCGTATCACCGCCAGCAGCATGTCGAGCAGCGGTATGGCCAGCACGGCGAGCGGCATCAGGATGGGCATGATCAGCGGTACGGCGTTGCCGAGAGTGTCGAAGCTTTGGGTATCGGTACGCGCAGTGGTCGATATTGCGGCCGCGGCCAGTACGAGACCGATGAGCATGGAACCGGAGTCGCCCAGGAAGATCCGCGCCGGGTTGAAGTTGTGCGGCAGGAACCCCAAACACGCTCCGGCGAGGACGGCAGTCATCAACGCAGGAGCACTGAACGCGTCGCCATATCCCTGTTTGCCGAGGAAATAGCTGTAGACGAAGAACCCGGTGGCGGTGATGATCGCGACCCCGGTCAGCAACCCGTCGAGCCCGTCGATGAAGTTCATCGCATTAACGGTCGCTACGACCAGCACGGTGGTCAGTAGGAATGACGTGTTCGGGTCGAGCGAGATGGTGCCGAGCTCGCCGCCTGGGATGAAGATGAAGGCCAGCTGCACGCCCAACAGCACTAGGACGCCGGCCGCGACGAGTTGGCCGGCGAGTTTCGTCAGCGGGTCGAGGTCAAACCTGTCGTCGAGCGCGCCGATAAGACAAATGATTCCCCCGGCCACGAGCACCGCGGTGGTCTCCGAGGAGTACATGAACGTGTGTCGCAGGCCCGGCAACCTGGATGCGATGAATACCCCGGCGCACATACCGAGGTAGAGCCCCACTCCCCCGAGCCGCGGGATCGGAATGCTGTGCACATCCCGGTCGCGAACTGGCGGCATCGCACCCCAGCGGACCGAGCACCAACGAACGATCGGCGTGGCAAGGTACGTCACGATCGCGGCGACGCTCAGGACTAGGAGGTACTCGCGCACGGCGGGCCGTTGCCCTCTCTTTCGTACGGGGTCAACCCGATCAGCCTACGCGCCGAGGGCCCGCTCAAGCGATATCGGGCACGACGGTGCGGATGTCCTCTCGCGAGATTCCACCCTCACGAACGATCCGCGGTGGCGTCACCGTGCAATCGACAATCGTGGAGGCCGGCCGTCCTCCGGTGTGCCCCGCGTCGACGTACACCTGGACCGATGAGCCGAGTTGGCGGGTGGCCTCCTCGACCGATGCCGCGGGCGGCCGCCCGTGCTGGTTCGCGCTGGACACCGCCAATGGACCGGTCCGCGCCAGAATGTCGCGCGCGACCTGGCTGTCGGGCATCCGGATGCCGACCGTGCCGCCGGTCTCTCCCAGATCCCAGGCGAGGGCCGGCGAATACGTCACGATCACCGTGAGTGCGCCCGGCCAGAACCGCTCGGTGAGTTTCACCGCCGCCTCAGGCGCGACGGTCACCAAGCCGTGCAGCACTGCCTGATCGGCGACCAGCACCGGCACAGGGTAATCGCGGCCGCGTCCCTTCGCCGCCAGCAACGCGCCGACCGCCGGCGCATTGAATGCGTCCGCGGCGATGCCGTAGACAGTGTCGGTTGGCAGCACGATCAGCCGACCGTCACTCAGCGTCCTGGCCGCCTGCTCGACTGCATGTTCGTACGCCTCGGAATCGTGCTCGGTGGCATCAAGGATCTCGAAATCGGTCACGACTAGTGATCGTGCCATGATCGGGGCATGGCCGATGTAACTGCCCTGCTTCGTTCTGCCGGATTCGCCGGGGACGGCGTGGAACTTCGTACCGTTGCGGGGAGATCCGCGCTGCGCGGCACCACCCTTGCACAGCTCGTCGAGGATCCAGGAGCGCTCGCGAGCGCGGTCGATGCGTACGCGGACCTGCAGCAGGAACAGTTCGGCCCCACGGCCGCTCGACATGTCGCGGCGCTGTGGCTGCTGCAGGATGTCAGCTGGATTCACGCCGTCCTGAGCGTGGGCCTCATCAGCGCGCACGGCGTCAGCCTGCGCTGCAGCGACGACGGCCTGGCGATGGAGCTGCCGCGCGATATGTTCTTCGGCGTCCAACTCGCTGAGGACGCCGTGATGACTACGGTCGCGACAAATCAGGCCGAGCGTGCGCTCGCGTACGCCGAGGCGCGGCACCATCTTGCCGCGTTACTCGCACCGCTGCAGGAGCCGATGCACGAGCATCTGCGCGCCGGGGCACGAGCGTTTTGGGCCTGCGTGACCGATATGGCGACCGGCGCAATCTGCACCGGAGCGAACGGCGACGAGCACCGCATGGCCAGCACCTTGGCGAGTTTCGACGACGCCGACACCGCCGCGAGTTGCGACGATGCCAGCGCCCAACTACTGAGCGGCGAGCAGCTCGTGTCGTCCCCGGCCGGGCCGATCCGGCGACGACACGGGTGCTGCCTGCTCTACACGATCGAGGGTATGAGCCTCTGCTTCAGCTGCCCCCGGATTCGGGTCGCCGGCTGATCCCACGCGGCCGACGACCCGACAAGGGCACGAGCGAACACCGTTAGAAGGTGGTCTTACCTTCGGCGACGAGGCGTTCGATCAATGGCGCCGGCGTCCAGAAGTACTCGCCATGCACCTCGCGAAGCTTCTTGATCTTCTCCAGCACCACGTCCAGCCCCTGCTGCGAAGCCCAGTGCATCGGACCGCCGCGGTAGGCCGGGAATCCGTAACCGTTGGTGTAGATGACGTCGATGTCCGAGGCGCGCTGAGCGATACCTTCATCAAGTAGCTTCGCTCCCTCGTTCACCAGTGCCAGCATTTCGCGTTCCACGATCTCTTCATCGGTGATCGCTCGCCGAGTGATACCGGCGTCGGCCGCACACTTTTCGATGATCTGCTCGACTTCTGGATCCGGGATCGGCTTGCGGTTGCCGGCCTCGTACTTGTAGAAACCCGCGCCGGTCTTCTGGCCGAGCCGTCCGGCGTCGACCACGATGTCGGCGACCTTCGAGAATCGAACTCCCGACGGCAGCAGTTCGCGCTGGCGCCGACGACCGGCGGCCGCGACGTCCAGACCTGCCAGGTCACCCATCGCGATCGGCCCCATTGCCAAACCAAAGGCCTGCAGCGCGCCGTCCAACTGCTGCGGCGAAGCGCCTTCCTCGAGCAGGAAGTGTGCTTCGCGCACGTACGGCGACAGCATCCGGTTGCCGATGAATCCGTCGCAGATACGCGCGAGAACGGCGATCTTGCCGACCTTCTGCGCGAGCTTCATCGACGTCGCGATCACGTCATCCGCCGTCTTGTCGGCGCGCACGACCTCCAGGAGCTTCATTACGTTGGCCGGGCTGAAGAAGTGCAGGCCGATGACATCCTGCGGGCGCGACGTGACGGCCGCGATCTGATCAATGTCCAGTCGCGAGGTGTTGGTCGCCAGGATCGCGCCCGGCTTCGCGATCGCATCGAGTTTGGTGAACAATTCCTTCTTGACCTCGAGGTCCTCGAACACGGCCTCGATGATCAGATCGGCGTCCTTGGCTGCCTCGAGCTCCAGCGTCGGGGTGATCAAACCGACACGGGTGGCGACCTGCTCGGCACTGAGGCGTCCCTTGGCGGCGGTGGCTTCGTAATTGCCCTTGATGATCGACACACCGCGTTCGAGCTGTTCGGCGCCCTGTTCAATCAGCGTGACGGGAATGCCGGCATTGGCGAACACCATCGCGATACCGCCGCCCATCGTTCCGGCACCGATCACCGCGAGCGAGTTCACCGGCCGCAGCGCGGTCTCTTTCGACAGGCCGATAACCTTCGCCGCTTCCTTTTCCGCGAAGAATTGGTATTGCAGCGCAGCCGCTTCCGGGCTGGCCACCAACTCACGGAATTCGCGCTGTTCGACCGCCATGCCATCGGCGAACGTCGTCGCGTTGATCGCGCCTTCGACACAGTTGATGATGGCGTGCTGCGCACGTCCGTTACGCGCGTTCGGGCGAATCGCAGCGTGCGCAGCGGCGAGGTCGACACTGTCAGCATCTGGCACCGGATTATTGGCGACGACCGGCAGATCGCTGACGCCGACGGCATTCTGCAGCGCCCACGCCACGCCGGCCTCGATAGGATCGCCGGTGAACGAGGCCTCGACGATGCCGAGTTCGGCGCCGCGCTCACCGTTGACCGGAGCAGCGGTCAGCATCATGTCCATCGCCGGGACGGCACCGATCAGTCGCGGCAACCGCTGCGTTCCGCCGCCGCCGGGCAACAGCCCCAGGTTCGCCTCCGGCAGACCCAAGTTCGCGTTCTTCTCGGCGATCCGGAAATGGCAGCCGAGCGCCGTCTCCAGACCACCGCCGAGAGCGAACCCATGAATAGCAGCGACAACAGCCTTCGGCGCGCTGGCGATGTAGTCGAACATGTCGTGAATGCTCGGACCTTCGCGTCCGGCCGCCGTGTTGAGCTGACGCAGGTCGGCACCGCCGCAGAAGCCCTTACCGGCCGGATCGCCGGTGAGCACGATCGCCTTCACGGCCGGATCATCCATACCCTTACGGATTCCGGCATCCATACCGATCCGCATGTGGTTGGACAGGCCGTTCACCGGCGGGTTGGCGAGGACCACGACGGCGATACCGTCGACGACCCCGTAGCGGACGGTCTCGGAAAGATCGATGTAACTAGCAGGCACGCTCATGCGCCAGGCCCCTTCGCGGCTCGACAAGGTGATCTGCCGCATTCTTGCAGAGTCTGCTGACGGACGTCAGAATCGGCGGTGGTTTAGGCGGCTCAGCGCTGAAGGGTGGCGCGGACGAATCGCGGCCGGCCGGCCAGATCGCGCAGCGGCGTAATCGCGTCGTACCGGCCGCTGGCGGCGAACAACTCGAGGACTGCGTTTTGGTGCGATGCATCGTGCTCCAGAACTGTCACCCCGCCCGGACGCAACAGGTCCGCGATCCGCGCGACGAGCGGGCGGATCAGGTCAAGTCCATCGGCTCCGGCGAATACTGCCTCGCTTGGGTCGTGCCGGACCTCCTGATCGATACCCGTCGACGCCGGCACGTACGGCGGATTGCAGGTCACCAGGTCCGCGGCACCGGTTCTCAGTTCGGCCCGCAGCACGTCATCGTGCACGACTTGCACCTTCGGAGCGAATTGCTCGACGTTGCGGCGCAGCCAACCGACGGCATCAGCTGACCGCTCGAGGGCGATGACCTGCGCCGTCGGGCGCGCCACGGCGATCGCGATCGCGATTGCTCCGGTGCCGGCGCACAGGTCAATAACGGTCGGCTCGGCGATGACCTCGGTCGCCGCCAACGCGGTCTCAACGAGCATTTCTGTCTCCGGGCGCGGGATGAAGCCTCCCGGTCCGACGTGTAGTTCCAGCCCGTAAAAGCCCGCCGTACCCGTCAGATGCTGCAGCGGTTCACGGGCGCCGCGACGTGCGATCAGATCGGCGTATCGCGATGCCTGCTGAGCATCCACCCCCGGCGCCAACGGCAACATCCCACGCGGACGTCCCAGCACGTGCGCCAGCAGTTCGGTCGCGTCGTGCTCGGCCGCAGCGATGCCCGCTGCACGCAACGCCGTCATTCCCGCTGAACGCACCCGGTGCACCGGGCCCGCGGTGATCACTACTGCGCGGCGCCCTTCAGTAGCTCGGCGGTCTCCATCTCGATCAATGAATCGACGACGGGATCCAGTTCGCCGTCCAGCACCACGTCAAGGTTGTACGCCTTGAAACCGCTGCGGTGATCGGAAATGCGGTTCTCCGGGAAGTTATAGGTACGCACCCGCTCGGAGCGGTCGACGGTACGAACCTGGTTCTTACGCATGTCCGAGGCCTCGGCGTTCGCCTTTTCTTGAGCGTCCGCCAGCAATCGAGCGCGCAGGATACGCATCGCGGATTCCTTGTTCTGAAGCTGCGACTTCTCGTTCTGACACGACACCACGATTCCGGTGGGCTCGTGCGTAATCCGCACCGCGGAGTCGGTGGTGTTCACGCTCTGACCACCAGGTCCCGAGGATCGGTAGACGTCAATGCGCAGGTCGTTCTGGTTGATCTCGATGTCGACTTCTTCAGCTTCCGGGTACACCAGGACACCGGCGGCCGAGGTATGGATACGACCCTGAGATTCGGTAACCGGCACCCGCTGCACACGGTGTACGCCGCCTTCATGCTTCAGTCGCTGCCAGATACCCGCGCCATCCTCAGCCTGGCCGCGCATTTTGATCGCGATAGAGACGTCCTTGTAGCCGCCGAGGTCGGACAGGGTCGAGTCGATCATCTCGAACTTCCAGCGGTTACGTTCGGCGTACCGCTGGTACATCCGCAACAGATCACCGGCGAACAGCGCTGATTCTTCACCGCCCTCACCCGCCTTGATCTCCATGATGATGTCCTTGTCATCGTTGGGATCACGCGGCAACAGCATGGTGCGCAGTTTCTGTTCCTGCTCAGCGATCGACTCCGCGAGAGCGGTGGCTTCCTCGGCGAACGCCGCATCCTCCTCAGCCAGTTCGCGCGCGGCGGTGAGGTCCTCGCGGGTCTGCTCCAATTGTCGCGCCGCGGCGACGATCGGGCCCAACTGCGCGAAGCGCTTACCGAGTTCGCGGGCCTTGACCTGGTCGGAATGCACTGCCGGGTCCGATAGTTGCTCCTGGACGTCGGCGTGCTCGGCGATCAGTCCGCTAAGAGTGTCGAGGCCTTCTGCGCTCATGATCTGTCCTTTGGGGTGAGGTGGCGAGGGTGGGTGCTCAATGACAAACGACGCCCGATGGGGACCGAAGTCCCACCGGGCGTCGTCATCAAAAAGCTAAGCGCCAGCCTTGGCTCCACGCTCGCGCTTGCCGAACCGCTTCTCGAAGCGGGCCACGCGGCCACCGGAGTCGAGGATCTTCTGCTTGCCCGTGTAGAACGGGTGGCAGTTGGAGCACACTTCAGCGCTGATGGAGCCGCTGGTGACGGTGCTACGAGTGGTGAACGAGTTGCCGCACGAGCAGGTGACCTGCGTCTCGACGTACTCGGGGTGAATATCCTTGCGCACGATGTCTACTTTCTGCTGTGGTCGCCGGGTCGCCGCGTAGCGGCGTGAACCGGTACCGATGTGAGAACTGATCTAGTATGCCAGATCCCTTGCGTCGGCAGAACGCTCAAGGGATGTGATCTATTCCGAGCGGATCAGTCGTCGTCCGCGCCTGGGGTGTTCTTGGCGATCTGCATGAGGAATTCCGCGTTGTTCTGCGTCTTCTTCATCCGTGAGATCAGCAAGTCGATCGCTTCGATCGGGTCCAGGGCGTGCAGTACCCGTCGCAGTTTGATGATGATCGCGAGTTCCTCACGCGAAAGCAGGATCTCTTCCTTACGGGTGCCCGAGGCGTCAACGTCCACGGCCGGGAATACCCGCTTGTCGGCGATCTTGCGATCAAGCTTGAGTTCGGCATTACCGGTGCCCTTGAACTCTTCGTAGATCACGCTGTCCATCATCGAGCCGGTCTCAACGAGGGCGGTGGCGATAATGGTCAGCGAGCCGCCGTTCTCGATATTGCGCGCGGCACCCAGGAACCGTTTGGGCGGATACAGCGCGGTCGAGTCGACACCACCGGACAGGATGCGTCCGCTGGTCGGCGCCGCCAGGTTGTAGGCGCGACCGAGACGGGTGATCGAGTCCAGCAGGACCACGACGTCGTGACCGAGTTCGACCAGACGCTTCGCGCGTTCGATCGACAGTTCGGCGACCGTGGTGTGATCTGTCGGCGGACGGTCGAAGGTCGAGGCAATGACCTCGCCCTTCACCGAGCGCTGCATGTCGGTGACCTCTTCGGGACGTTCGTCGACCAGGACGACCATGAGGTGGCACTCAGGGTTGTTCGTCGTGATCGCGTTCGCGATCGCCTGCAACACCGAGGTCTTACCGGCCTTCGGCGGCGAGGCGATGAGCGCGCGCTGCCCCTTACCGATCGGCATTACCAGATCGATAATTCGAGTGGTCAAGATATTGGGCTGGGTTTCCAGACGCAGCCGCTTCTGCGGGTACAGCGGGGTGAGCTTGGTGAATTCGGGGCGCGACTTAGCCGCCTCGACGTCCAACCCGTTGACGGTGTCCAGGCGAACGAGCGCGTTGTACTTCTCACGGCGCTCCCCTTCGCGTGGTGCCTTCACTGCGCCGGTGATCGCATCGCCGCGCCGCAGCGAGTAACGACGCACCTGCGACAGCGACACGTACACGTCGTTCGCACCGGTCAGGTAACCGGAGGTACGCACGAACGCGTAGTTGTCCAGTACGTCGAGGATTCCCGCGATCGGCACGAGGACGTCATCCTCGTTGATCTGCGGTTCGTCGTACCGATCGTTGCCGCGATTGCGCCCGCCACGGTTGTTGCCGTTGTTGTCGCGGAACCGATCGCGCCCGCGCCGACGACGACGTCCGCGGCCACCGCCATTGTCGTCATCATCATCGAACCGGTCGTTATTGCGGCTATTGCGATTGTTGCGCTGGTTGTCGTTGCGCTGATTGTCGTTGTCGCGGTTGTTCGAACCACGATCGTTATTGCGATTGCCGCGCTGCTGGTTGTCGTCGCGGCCGCCGCTCTCGCGCTGGTCATCGTTACCGCCGCGCTGAGAATCGTTGCGCTGGCCATCATTGCGGTTGTCGCCGCGGTCGTTACCATTGCGCTGATTGTCGTTGCGGTTGTTGTCATTGCGGTTGTTGTCACTGCGGTTGTTGTCATTGCGGTTGTTGCGCTGACGATTGTCGTTGCGACCCGCCGAGTTGCCTTGGGCCTCGGACGACGAGTCGCCGTCGGAGGATGGCGCGGCACCGCTCGGCTCCCGCTCGGAACGGGTGGTCTCTAGCGGCAGCGTCTCGGCCTGCGCCTGCTCGCGCCGACGCGATCCACCGCGCTCTGCGCCACTCTCGGACGTCGCGGACGCATCCGAAGATGCTTTGGCGCTGACGTCGGACTTCGCCGGCGCGTTGTTCGAGTCGCCGGTAGCGACCGGCTGATTCTGCGCAGCGGGTTCGCTGCTCGTCGCGGCCACGTCAGTGGCGGGCGCGTCGGTCTTCGCCGACTTCGCGGGCGCCGCCTTCTTCCGAGGCGACGAGGACTTCGCTGCCGCAGCAGCGGGAGCGTCGGAGCCCTGACGCTCCTTGATGGCGGCGATCAAGTCGCCTTTGCGCATCTTGCTGGTCCCGGAGATGCCCAGCCCAGCAGCAACCTGCTGCAATTCGGCCAGGACCATGCCCGATAGGCCAGTGCCACGCCGCGCGCGCTTGGCCGGCGCAGCCGACTCATTCGCGACAGCATCCACCTGATCAGTGGTGTCAGTCAATGGGGATCCTTCCCAGGATGGTCTTCGCTGCTCATCGCAACGAATGGACCAGTTTGGCTACCGCGAACACGTCGCTCGCGGATGCAGTGTCAGACCGTTTGCGTGGAATCGTGCGAGGACCGATGGTCACAGGCTGGCACTTGCGTGTACTAGCGCTGTCTTTGCTCGCACTGTCTTTACGGGCCGAAGTTGCACATGCAGCGAGGCGAACAAAGAACTCCGCGGCTTTCCACTTCGATACCGCTATGCGTCGGCCCACAACGGGTGCCGAACGACTGACATTTCTAAGGGTAGACGGCACATAATCCGCAAGCAAGTACAGCGCCCACACGAATCGTGTGTGTCGTCACCCTAAATCAACCGAGCGCCGCGCAAATCAATTCCCGCATCGACAATCTCGAAGTGCACCGGCGACGCGGCCACAGCCGCGGCGAGCCGCTCGGACACGTCTTCGGTGGTGAACATGACCACCGCCGGACCCGCCCCGGAGATGGCCGCAGCGACACCTTCGGCACGCAGTCTCTGCATCAGGTCATAACTGTCCTGGTAAGCCGCCGCCCGGTACCCCTGATGCAGGTAGTCCGCGGTAGCCGGCAACAACAGCGACGGGTCGGCGGTAAAGGCGTGAATGCACAACGCTGCGCGTGCGCTATTGCGGACGGCGTCGCGGTGCGAAACGGTCTGCGGGATCAGCCCGCGGGCCACGGAGGTAGACAATACGGCGCTCGGGATCGCTAATATAGCGTGGATCTCTGGATGCGGATCGAGGTGCGCGACCCCCCAGACACCGTCATCCTCCCAGGACACGTTCAACCCGCCGTTAAGGCACGGGGCGACGTTGTCGGGGTGCCCATCGATGTCGCTGCCGATCTGCAGCAGGTCCGCAGTGCTCACGTCGTATCCGGCTTCGGCGGCGTACGCCTTGCCCACGAACAGGCCGGCTACGATCGCGGACGCCGAGGATCCTAGGCCCTGCCCATGCGGGATCCGGTTCTCGCAGGTGAGCCGCACCGGACCAATATCCCAACGCTGCGCTTCGAACAGGTCGCGCATCGTGCCGAGCACCATGTGCGTGCGATCGCGCGGCAGGGTATCGGCGCCGACACCCGTGACGATAATCTCGTCCCCCTCACCGGAGGCGGCCTCGACGCTCACGGTGTCATGAATGTTCAGCGCGAGGCCCATGCAGTCAAACCCCGGACCGAGGTTGGCCGTGGTCGCAGGGATCTGCGCAGTGATCTTGCCTGCCACCATCGCTAACCGAGGCCGAGCTTCGTCGCGGCGAGGGCGGCGTCGACGCTGATCCGGGTCGGCGTCGGCGCATTCGCTAGCGCGTTATCCGGATCCTTCAGTCCGTTGCCGGTTACCGTGCACACGATCCTCTGGCCGGAGTCGATCTTGCCCTCGCCGTGCGCCTTGAGCAGACCCGCGACGCTCGCCGCGGATGCAGGCTCGACGAAAACCGCGTCGGTGCTGGCCAGCAGGCGGTACGCGTCGAGTATCTCGGAGTCGGTGACCGAGTCGATTTGTCCCCCGCTGGCGTCGCGCGCGTCGATCGCTTTAGCCCAGGACGCCGGATTACCGATGCGGATCGCGGTCGCGATCGTCTCCGGGTTCTCCACGACATGACCCAGCACAAGCGGCGCCGAACCGGCGGCTTGGAAGCCGAACATGCGCGGCGTCTTCGTGCTGCGCCCCGCCGCCGCGTACTCGGTGTACCCCTTCCAGTACGCCGTGATGTTGCCCGCGTTACCCACCGGCAGGCAGTGGATATCGGGCGCGTCGCCCAGGTTGTCGACGATCTCGAACGAGGCCGTCTTCTGGCCCTCGATCCGGTCGGGGTTGATCGAGTTCACGAGCGCCACCGGGTAGTCCTGAGTGAGCTTTTCTGCCAGGTTCAGGCAGTCGTCGAAGTTGCCGTCGACCTCCAGCAACCGCGCGCCGTGCATGACGGCCTGCGCCATCTTGCCCATCGCGATCTTGCCGGCCGGCACCAGGACCGCGCAGGTCAGCCCGCCGCGGGCGGCGTACGCCGCAGCAGACGCGCTGGTGTTGCCGGTCGATGCGCAGATCACGGCCTGCGCCCCGGACTGCTTGGCCTTGCTCATCGCCATCGTCATCCCGCGGTCCTTGAAGGAGCCGGTCGGGTTCGCGCCCTCGACTTTCAGGTACACGTCGCACCCAGTGCGCTCGGATAGTGCGGGCGCCGGCACTAGCGGCGTACCGCCCTCGAGAAGCGTGACAACGGGCGTGTCGTCGTCGACGGGAAGCCATTCGCGGTACTCCTCGATGAGTCCGCGCCAGGTCGGGGTGGCCATGGTGACTAGGAGTCCTTTCCTTCGACGCGCATGACGCTGAGTACGTCGCGCACCAAGTCCGATGCTCGCAATTTCTCTACAGTGGCGGCCAGCGCTTCGTCCGGGGCAATGTGGGTGACGATCACGAGTTGAGCGTCCTCACCGCGGCCTTCTTGTCGAACGGTGGAGATGGACACGCCGTTGGCTGCGAACTCACTGGCCACGGCGGCCAGCACACCAGCGCGGTCGGCAACGTCCAGACTCACGTGGTAGCGCGTCGGGGTCTTGCCCATCGGGCGCACCGGCAGCCCGGCGTACCGAGCCAGCTGCGCGCCGTTGGAGCGCGCGACCTTGTTCCGCGCGACCGCAACCACATCACCGAGCACCGCAGAGGCGGTCGGTGCACCGCCAGCCCCCTTGCCGTAGAACATCAGCGGCCCGGCCGCCTCGGCTTCGACGTACACGGCATTGAACGCGTCGCCGACGCTGGCCAGCGGGTGCGAGCGCGGCAGCATCGCCGGATAGACACGAACCGATATGGCCTCGCCGCCCTCGTCCGGTACGCGTTCACAGATCGCGAGGAGTTTGATCGTGCAATCCATCTCGCGGGCGCTGGCGACGTCCGCTGCGGTGACCGCCGAAATGCCTTCGCGGTAGACGTCGGCGGCGACCACGGGCGAGTGGAACGCTATTCCTGCGAGGATCGCGGCCTTGGATGCGGCGTCGAAGCCATCGACATCCGCCGTCGGATCCGCCTCTGCATAGCCGAGATCGGTAGCCTCGGAAAGTGCTTCGCTGAAACTCGAACCGGCCTCGTCCATCCTCGACAGGATGTAGTTGGTCGTGCCATTCACGATGCCCATCACCTGGGTGATGCGGTCACCGGTCAACGATTCGCTCAGCGGACGCAGAATCGGGATCGCTCCAGCCACGGCCGCTTCGTAGTAGAGATCGGCTCCGCCTGCCGCCGCAGCGGCCTGGAGTTCGTCGCCGGCCTCGGCCACCAGTGCCTTATTCGCGCTCACCACGCTGACGCCTGCGCCCAACGCGCGCAGCAGCCAGGATTTGACCGGTTCGATACCGCCGATGACTTCCACGACGACGTCGATGTCCTTTGCCAGCAACGCGTCGACATCCGTGGTGAGTAGTTCGGGTGAGACATCCGGGTGCCGCTCGGGGCGGCGTACCGCGATGCCTACGATCTGCAGCGGGGCACCAATGCGCGCCGTCAGGTCATCGGACTGTTCGGTGATGAGGCGCACGACCTCGCTACCGACTGTGCCGCAGCCCAACAGGGCTACCTTGATCGGCGTACTCATTGCGCCTCCTTCGAGGAATGATCCGGCTGCAGCCCGACATCGAGAGAAAATATGTCCTCGAGCGTCTCACGACGCATCAGGACGGTGCCGACACCATCCTTGACAGCGACCACCGGGGGTTTTGTGAGCAGGTTGTAATTACTGGCCATCGCGCGGCAGTACGCGCCGGTCGCCGCGACCGCGAGCAGGTCGCCGGGCTGAACGTCACCGGGTAGCCAGAGGTCACGCACCACAATGTCGCCGCTCTCACAGTGCTTACCGACGATCCGCGCCGCTACTGCAGGTACCTCGGATAGCCGGTTGGCCAGTACGCAGGTGTATTGCGCGTCGTACAACGCGGTGCGAATGTTGTCGCTCATTCCACCGTCAACGCTCACGTACAGACGTGTGCCCTTGTCCAGTTGCACCGGCTTGACCGTGCCAACCTCGTAGAGGGTGATTGTCGGCGGTCCGGAGATCGCGCGCCCTGGCTCGACACTGATCCGCGGCGTGCTGCTTAACGCGGCCGCGGCACATTCGGCCTCGACGATGCCACGCAGCGACTCGGCGACGTCCTGAGGACGCAGCGGGTCGTCGTCGGCGGTGTAGGCGATGCCCAGTCCGCCACCAAGGTCGATCTCCTGGAGTTCGATTCCATGGGTGTCACGAATCTCGGCGAGCAGTTCGACAACTCGCCGCGCGGCTACTCCGAACCCTGACATATCGAAGATCTGAGATCCGATATGACTGTGCAATCCGATGAGGCTCAGCGATGATTCGGCGAGCACGGCGGCGACCGCGCGGGACGCGGCACCACCGGAGATCGAGAACCCAAATTTCTGATCCTCGTGCGCGGTGGCAATGAACTCGTGCGTATGGGCCTCAACGCCAACAGTGACCCGTACTTGAACGGGCTGCACGATGCCGCGCTCGGCCGCGATCGGCGCGAGGCGGGCGATCTCATCGAGCGAGTCCACGATGATGCGGCCGACCCCGGCCTCGACGGCGCGTATGAGTTCAGCTACGGACTTGTTGTTTCCGTGCAGCGCGATCCGTGCCGGCGGAAACCCGCTGCGTAGCGCGAGCTCCAGTTCGCCGCCAGAGGCGACATCCAGACCGAGTCCGTCTTCGTCGAGCCAACGGACAACCTGAGAGCTGAGGAAGGATTTGCCCGCATAGAAGACATCCATCCCCGCGAATGACGCCTGATAATCGCGACTACGACCGCGAAAGTCGGCCTCATCCAAGAAGTACGCCGGGGTGCCGTACTGCGCTGCGAGATCGGTGACGCCAGCACCACCTAGGACAAGTACGCCGTCTCGACGGTGCGCACCGGCCGGCCAGACCTGCGCATCGATTGCGTTGACGTCCTCGGGTCGCGGCGGGAGACCGTCCGGAACCTGCAGTCCGCCGTGCAGCGGACCAGCGGGGTGTGCGTGCATGAGTAACAGTCTCCTACATCTGCTGCGGGGCCGAGACACCCAGCAGGCCGAGCGCGTTCGCGAGTACGACGCGCGTGGCCTCGCATAACCAAAGCCGTGCGGTGGTCACCTCGTCGGGCTCCTCACCGCTAGCTGGTAACACGCGACAGGAATCGTAGAACTTGTGGTACGCCGCTGCGAGGGTCTCGGCGTATCGCGCGATGCGATGAACTTCCCGCAACTCGCCCGCTCCAGCCACGATCCGCGGGTAGCCGGCGAGGGTGGTCAGTAATGCGACCTCCTTCTCGTGGCTCAATACGGAGGCGTCGTACGACTCGCCGCGGGCGATGCCCAGGTCGGCCGCGTTGCGTTGCAGCGAGGAAAGCCGGGCGTGCGCGTATTGCACGTAGAAGACCGGGTTGTCGGAGGTCTTGCGTTCCCACAGGCCTAGATCGATGTCCATGGTGGAATCCATCGAGGATCGGGCCATCACGTAGCGTCCGGCATCGTTGCCAACGGCGGCGACTAGATCATCGAGCGTTACGACGTTCCCGGCGCGTTTGCTCATCTTGACCGTCTCGCCGTCGCGGCTGAGCGTGACCATCTGGCCAATCAGAATTTCTAGATTCTCGTCTGGATCGTCGCCGAGGGCGGCCGCCATCGCCCGCATGCGGCCGATATAGCCGTGGTGGTCGGCCCCGAGAATAAGCATCGCCTTCTCAAAGCCTCGCGAACGCTTGTTCGCGTAATAGGCAACGTCTGCGGCGAAGTACGTCGGGGCTCCGCCGCCACGGATCAGCACACGGTCCTTGTCGTCACCGAACGTTGTGGTGCGCAGCCACACGGCGTCGTCCTGCTCATAGATGTGCCCGAGTTCGCGCAGTTTGTCGATCGCGCCGTTCACGTCGCCATCATCGTGCAGTTCGCGCTCGTTGAAGAATCGATCGAACTCCACACCGAAGGCCGACAACGCCTGGCGGATGTCGGCGAACATTCGCTGGATGCCAACCGTGCGGAAGGTTTCGAGGGCCGCCTCTTCGGGTTGGTCCAGGACGCCGGGCACTTCATCACGTACATGCGCGGCGACATCGGCGATGTACGCGCCGTGATAGCCGTCCTCGGGGATCTGCGCGCCTCGCGCGGAGGCGTAGACGGACGCGGCGAATCGATCGATCTGGGATCCGGCGTCGTTGAAGTAGTACTCCGAAGCGACGTCCGCACCACAGGCGCGCATGATGCGCACCAACGCATCCCCCACCGCCGCCCACCGCGCCGAAGCGAGCGTGACTGGACCGGTGGGGTTCGCCGACACGAATTCGAGGTTGATCCGCTTCCCCGACATCGTTTCGTTGCGCCCGTATGCCTCGCCGGCGGCGATGATGGCGCCCGCGAGCGCGCCGAGGCTCGCCGAACTCAGCGTGATGTTCAGGAAGCCCGGCCCGGCCACCTCTACGCCCGCGATTGCCTCGTGCCGCTGGAGTTCGGCGGCAATCAACTCCGCCACATCACGCGGCGGCTTGCCCGCCGGCTTCGCCAGACGCATAGCGACGTTGGTCGCGAAATCGCCGTGCCCGGACTGACGCGGTCGCTGCACGACGATGTCGTCCGGTACGTCGACGGTGAGGTCGCCGCGCTCGACTAGCGAGCGCAGTGCGGCCTGGATCACAGCGGAAAGCTCTTCGGGGGTCACCGGGCAATTCTAGGAGAGTCACGCGCCGCGTGTGGACCCGGCCGTCCTGGCCTTCCACCTAGCCCGAGCCCTCGTCACTACGCGGACCTTGTTACGATGGTCAGGTTGTGTTGCCCCCGTAGCTCAGGGGATAGAGCACCGCCCTCCGGAGGCGGGAGCGCAGGTTCGAATCCTGCCGGGGGCGCAATTTTCTTGATGCCCGACCGCGCTGCGATGCGTCGTCGGGCTTTTAGTTTCTGGCGGGCCGAACCAGCTGTCGGATCGCCGCAGCGACAGTCGCCAATGCGGCACCTAGCGTCAGGTACAACCCCGACGCTATCGAGTATCCGCTGTCGGTGGCGAGCATCACCATTGATGTCGCGAACGCACACGCAAGGGCGAGGCTCAAGATCACCGCAGGCCGGCGGCGAACCAGAATCGCGGTGATCGCGAACGCAAGGATGACGGCTACACCGATGGCGAGCGCGCCGACAACCCTCACATTGACCGCTCCGAAGAGTCCCCACAGCGATGGGCTCTGGGCTAGCTCGATGCTTTCGTAGCTCGGGTCGGTCCCTAGTCCGGTGGCGACGTAGTACTCGCCCGCGCGTGAAATCCACGGAACCGCACTGGCGGTGAGCACCAATACCCCGGCGGCGGGCTGAAGTCGGTCGAGCAATGAACCATCGACTTGTAGGTTTTTATCCATAGAACATCGACGTCGCCGAGTCGATACCGTTCCATTTCTTACCTCTCGAGGCCCAGGCTGTCCAGGTCGTCGACAACGAAATCGGCGCATGCGTCCGCGAGCAGGTCGTTGAACGTCGCCAGAACGACCACCCGACCGCTCTCGAGCGCACTCGAGATCGTCCTACTGAGCCACCTCATGGCCCTCGAGTCCAGTCCGCGCTCGGGCTCGTCGAGGACGACCAAGGATGCATCCCCGGCGAACGCGGTCGCGATCGCTATTTGACGGCGCTCACCCTGCGACATCGCCCAGGGCTCGTGATCTATGCGGTGCGCGAGTCCGATCTCCTCCAGCACGGCGTGCGGAGTCCTCATCGAGCGGTGTTGCGCGAGTTCGCGCATCATCGAGTCGCGCACCGCGGCGGTATCGATAAGGTCGTCTCGATGCCATACGGCCGCGGCAACCGGCGCCCGCACGGTGCCTTCCGGAACCGCAGCGGGGTGGGCGATGGCGTGCAGCAGCGCCGTACGGCACTCGGTATCTGCATCAACCACAGCGAGGCATTCACCCGCTCCGAGGTCGAATGAGACAGGCCGCGCAAGCCCGGCTACCGCAACGCCCCGGAGGCTCACGACCGGACTTGGGGATTCATTGCTCATACGCTGCCTCTCGAACGATGCTCTCCCCAGCCTTACCAGGCCGATCTTGGGAACCATCCTCGACGTTACGACGCCGTACCCACCACATTCATGAAATTCGGAGGCGATACGGCTGTGCTTGCACGCGCGCAGACGATGTTCTCAACGATGTCGGTGGGTACGGCGCTAGGCATTGGGGCGTGTGTTGCTGCGATCGCGTTGGCGTTTCTGCTCGATACTGACGCCGCGGCCACGTGGTTCGGTCCCGGGTGGGTCATCGTTCCGGCGCTCGCCATCCTGCTCCTGCTCCTGCCCGGCACGCGGGCGAGCCGCATCGCCGCCCTGGGCCTCGGCGTTGCGGTGCTGGCGGCGTGCGGGTGGTTCGCCGTTAACGGTTTTCGCACCGGCACTCCTGGTGAAGCGTTCGGTTCGCTCACGGTGTGCGCGCTGGTGGCGACGGGGACGACAACATGGAGTCTCACACGTTCGTCCGCGCGAACGCGACCATCCGGACTTGCGCGCTTGTCCGAAAGATCTGCCGGTCCCCTGGCAGTTATCGTGGCGGGCGCATCGCTCCTGACGGGCATCGGCGTTCTATTCGGTCCCGTGTGGAAATACCAGACTGAAGTCTCGAACACTGCGCCACGCGCCGAGATCGCACATATCCCTGGCGTCCCCGCATCGTCACTGTGGACCGCGCAGACCACCGATTCCGGATCGAGCATCGGCCCCCGCGAGGACCAGGTGGTTGCCGCGGGTGCTGGATTCGTGACGATCGCTGACTATCCACAGGCGCCATCGCAGCGAGTCCTCGCGGTGGACGGCGCCACGGGTGAGGTGCGATGGCAGTACGCATTGGACGGCGCGCACCCCCGCTCGATCGCCGCGAGCGCGGACGGTGCGCACGTCATCGTGAGTTTCGCACCGGGCGGCACACAGGTCTCGCCGGTGCACCGGCTGGTCGTGCTGGATGCGATGACTGGCGAGCGCACCGCTGACCTGATCGCGAGCCGGTACGTGGACGCCGATCTGATGTCGGTGACCGCGACGAAACTCGTGTTGCCCATGGCAGAACTAGGCACCGGATCCGATTCGACGGCGCTGGTCGGCATTGACCTGACCTCGGGCGAGATCAGGTGGGAGGCCCTCCCACCGCAGGGATGCACCTGGGTATCGCAGCGAGCGGCTGCGATAAATGACGCCTCCGTACAGGCAGTAAGTTGCTCAGATTCTGCCCGGGTGATCACCGTGGCCGACGAGGACGGCACGTTCCGTTGGCAACACACCGTCGAGGCGCCGCAGAACACTGCGGCCATCGGGCTACTCACGGCAGGTGCAGACGACTCGGTGATCACTAGCCGGCTCGAATTGGCCGGTCAGCCCGCTCAGGTCGCTGTCCTGAGCGCGGCCTCCGGGCACGTTGTACTCGAACTGCCTTCCTCTGCGTATCCGCGCGACACCGGTGCCCTGCTGGCCGTCCCGTCGACCGATGGCGAGTCGATGTCGATCCTGGGTCCTGACAGTGCGGCGACCATCGCGTACCCGAACACGTTGTGCGGGGACGATTATGTCGCCGCTACGTCGACGTACGAGGCGATCATCGGAACGTGCACTGACCTCGATGGGACGAGCGCCGTGGTGGCTGTTCCGCTCGATGGCTCGCTGGCCGCAGTGGTAGCGACGGATTCGGCCCCATCCTTGCTACTTGCCATTCCCGGCGGGCTATTGGTCGCATCGGGCGAGCCGGACGGTACCCGGTACGAGGTGTTCGGCTGATCCGAGCGCTACGCGCCCGAGTAGACGCCCGCGAACGGTGCGCTTGCCCAGTCAGTTACCGAGGGCGGGTCCGGCGCAGCCAGAGGAGCCCGAGGATCGGTAGTACGAGCGGGATCATGCCGTAGCCGCTGCCGAAATGCGACCACACGGTCGCGTCCGGGAATTCCTCCGGCACGATGTAGCTCGCCGCGCCGACGACGACCACGCCCACTAATTCAACGATGCACATCGCCCAGGCCGCGCGCCACGACGAACGCGACTCACGGCTCAAGAAGTACGCGTTCGCCAGATAAATCAGCGCGGCTACCGCCGAGAGCGTGTACGCAACGGGTGCTTCATCGAACTTCATCACGATCTGCACCCCGGCGCGGGCCCCGGCCGCGACCGCGAAGATCCCGTACACCAGCACGAGGATGCGCCCCGGACCAACCGAACGCCTCGATCGCGCTGGAGGGCGCGTCCCGGCCGCCGCATCGACATCGCCACCGACGACATCGCTGCCGCCGACATCGGCCGCCACAGGTTCGGCACCCCGGTCGGGCTTATTTATCGGGTCCACAGCTGGTACATCCTGACCTCGAGTACGGCGACCGTCAGCGCCGCGACGAGCAGTGCCACCGCGCTCCATTTAGAACGTTCGACCCGGGCGACGTAGGCGGCCGCCGGCATCAGCAAGGCGTTGGTGATCCCATAGCCGATGAAGGTCGCGAGCTCGTTAGTGGTGTGTCCACGCGCCAACTGCACCCCGGACACCACTGCTTGCGCCACCACGGCGAGCGCGGTGAGGACCAGCAGCACCTGTGCCGGTCGGCGCGGCGGTGTCGATGAACGAAAATCCACGTACGCCACGATCGCCAACAACACCGCCACCGCGATGATGCCGTACCGAAGCCAGTCGACCATGTTCGTTCCATCCTGCCGCGCGTCAACCTTGGACACGCTACCCTTCGCGCGAGCAGCATCGGCGTACGCCTATGTAGGGTGTGGGTGTGACTGTTACCGCACACGCTAACGAGTCCGACCATCAATCCGGCCGCATTGTCGCCTCTGGTCTCACGAAGATCTACCGGAACAAAGCTGCGGTCAACGACCTGAGTTTCACCGTCGAGCCTGGCTCGATCACCGGATTTCTGGGACCGAACGGGGCCGGGAAATCAACCACGATGCGCATGCTGCTCGGCCTCTCCACGCCGACGCGGGGCTCGTCCACGATCAATGGCGTCGCGTACGCCGACCTGGCGGACCCGACGAGCGTGGTGGGCTCGGTACTCGATCCACGTTTCCATCCGGGCCGCACGGGGCGCGACCACCTGCGTATCTATTGTGCGGCGGCAAAACTCCCCGACAAACGCGCCGACGAAGTACTGCACATGGTCGGTTTGGACAACGCCGCGAATCGGCGAACCGGCGGCTACTCGCTGGGTATGCGCCAGCGTCTGGGTCTCGCTACCGCGCTTCTGGGCGACCCGCGCATCCTGCTGCTGGACGAGCCGGCGAACGGGCTTGACCCGGAGGGCATCGCCTGGTTACGGCGCTTCCTGCAGCATCTCGCAGCCGAGGGCCGCACCATCCTGGTGTCCAGCCACATCCTGCAGGAGGTCGAACAGACGGTCGACCGCGTCATCATCATCGCGCGCGGCGAACTCGTCCGCGAAGGCACCGTGGCCGAACTCGCCGGCTCAATTCAGCCGACCACGATCGTGCGCTCCCCCGACCTGGGCACGCTGCGTGAAGCGTACGAACGCGCGTTCCCCGGTGCGGTCGAGGCCGTGGACGATTTCCTGCGTGTGACCGGACCGCCGACTGCGGCGCTGGGCGAGATCGCCTTCCAAACCGGCACCATGCTGCACGAGCTCACCGACGATAAGAAGGACCTCGAGTACCTCTACTTCCAGCTCACCGGAGGACTCGGCGAGTACGAGACGGACGACCCTGCTGCTAGCGGAGAGGTACACCCGTGAACCTTTTCAAGTCCGAACTCCGCAAGTTCTTCTCCACCCGCACCTGGCTCTGGCTGCTGATCGGCACGGTGGCGATCGCGCTCATTCAGGTTGCCTTCATGCTCGCCGCCGCCGGCACGAAAGACTCATCGGGTATGCCGGTCTTCCCGGAGATCACTTCGCCCGATATGCAGGCGCTCGTCCTGTCCGCCCCGGCGTCGGCCACTATCTTCATCTCGATCCTGGGCATCCTGGCGGTCACCACCGAATACCGGCACGGCACCATCTCCACCACGTACCTCGCCACACCGCACCGCTGGCAGGTGTTGGTGGCCAAGCTCGGCACCTACCTGCTGCTCGGTGTGCTGTACGCCGTCGTCGCGGCGATCTTCACCGTTGTCCTCACCGCGATCTGGGTGGGCTCGGCCGGTGGCAGCCTGTCGCTAGGCGGCGACAACGCGAAGATCCTGATCGGCGCGACGGTCGCCGCTGCGCTGTACGGCGTGATCGGGGTTTCGGTCGGCGCGCTGATCCCTAACCAGATCGGCGCCGTCACCGGCTTCCTCGCGTACACCTTCGTCGTCGAGTCGATCCTGTCCGGGGTGCCTGCCACACAGGACACGATTTATCCGTACTTGCCCGGCGGCGCAGCGGCCGCGATGTACACCTACGCGGATATCCCCGGGGCCGGTGGTATCGACTATTTGGCGCCGGTCGCGGGAGGCTTCATCCTCGCTGGCTACGCGGTCGTGGTCGGCGCGCTGGCGTACGTCTTCTCCAGTCGCCGCGAGGTCACGTGACCTGCGGTTTTGCCCGACGAATCACGGCGTGCGCCGCCCAAAAATCGACTTAAGTTGCGTGTGAGTGGGTGTCGTTCACACACCGAGGTACGAAGGGCGTAGCCTCGGACGTATCTATAGCGCTTTTCGCGCGGCAGCCGGATTCATCGACAAAGGAAAAGGCGATCTCGCATCGTGTCGACACAGCAGGAATCACGACCTCCCCATGCATCCTCGAAGTCGGACTTCGGAACCAATGACTGGGTCATCGCAGACATGTACCAGCGGTTTTTGGAGTCCCCGGACAAGGTAGACCCCGCGTGGCACGAGTTCTTTGCGGATTACAAGCCCAGTACGACCGATACGTCGTCCAACGGCGCATCGGCACCTGCCAGCCCTGCTCCGCCAACTCCGGTCCAGCCCAGCACGAGCGCACCGCAACCGGCGCCCGCTCAGCCACAGCGCACTTCGGCCGCACCCGAACCCACAACACCTGCGCCGAAGACGCCGGCAGCCAAGGCACCCGAGGCACAGGCCGCCTCGAAGCCGGCCCCGAAGAAGTCATCCACGCCGGTCCCTGAGGACGCCACCCTCGAACAGATCCGTGGCGCTAGCCGCACGATCGTCTCCAACATGGAGAATTCGCTGCAGATCCCGACCGCGACGTCAGTCCGTTCGGTCCCGGCGAAGCTGCTGTTCGACAACCGCATCGTGATCAACAATCAGCTGGTCCGCGCCCGCGGCGGCAAGGTGTCCTTCACCCACATCATCGGGTACGCGCTGGTACAGGCGCTGAAGGACTTCCCGGAAATGAATTACGCCTTCGGCGAGGTCGACGGCAAGCCGACGGTGATCAAGCCGGCGCACGTGGGCCTCGGTCTGGCCATCGATCTCGCGAAGCCGGACGGTTCGCGCACGCTCGTCGTGGCCAGCATCAAGAACTGTGAGCAACTGGATTTCGCGCAGTTCCACGCCGCGTACGAGGATATTGTCCGACGCGCCCGCGCCAACAAACTCACCCTGGAGGACTACCAGGGCACGACGATCTCGCTGACCAACCCGGGCACCGTCGGCACCAACCATTCGATGGCGCGGCTGATGAGCGGCCAAGGGGCGATCATCGGCGTCGGCAATATGGATTACCCGGCGGAGTTCCAGGGCATGAGCGAGTCGACGCTCACCGATCTCGGCGTCAGCAAGATCATGACGCTTACGTCGACGTACGACCACCGAATCATTCAAGGCGCGTACTCCGGCGATTACCTGCGTCGCCTGCACGGCCTGCTACTGGGCGACGATGGTTTCTACGACGAGATCTTCCACTCGCTGCGCATCCCGTACGAGCCGGTCCGGTGGCTACCGGACATCACCAATACGCAAGATGGCCAGATCGACAAGGGCACCCGGATCATCGAGTTGATCGATGCCTACCGCACCAAGGGCCACCTGATGGCGGATACCGATCCGCTGAACTACCAGCAGCGCACCCACCCCGACCTCGACATTCGGACCCATGACTTGACCTTGTGGGATCTGGATCGTGAGTTCCCGGTCGGCGGATTCGCCGGCAATCGCGTGATGAAGTTGCGCGACATTCTTGGCGTGCTGCGCGATGCGTACTGCCGCACCGTCGGTGTCGAATACATGCACATCACGGACCCCGAGGAACGCCGCTGGATTCAGGAGCGCATCGAGGGTGTCTCGGAGAAGATTCCGAACGAGTGGCAGAAACACATCCTCGGCCGACTGAACGCAGCCGAGGCGTTCGAGACCTTCCTGCAGACGAAGTTCGTCGGCCAGAAGCGGTTCTCGCTCGAAGGCGGCGAGACCGTGATTCCGCTGCTGGATTCGGTCCTGCAGCGCGCCGCCGAGGCCGAGTTGGACGAAGTGGCGATCGGTATGCCACACCGCGGCCGCCTGAATGTGCTGGCGAACACCGTCGGCAAGTCCTATGGCCAGATCTTCCGCGAGTTCGAGGGCAACATCGATCCGGCGACCGCGCACGGTTCCGGCGACGTGAAGTACCACCTCGGCGCCGAAGGCGAGTTCACGCACCCGGTGAGCGGTCACTCGACGAGGGTGTCGCTGACCTCGAACCCGTCGCACCTGGAAACGGTGAACCCGGTACTGGAAGGTATCGTCCGGGCGAAGCAGGACAAGGTCAACAAGGGCGAGCAGGGCTTCACCGTGCTCCCGGTGCTGATGCACGGCGACTCGGCCTTCGCCGGCCAGGGCGTCGTCGCGGAGACCCTGAACCTGTCGCAGCTTCGCGGGTACCGCACCGGCGGCACCGTACACATCATCGTCAATAACCAGGTCGGATTCACCACCTCGCCTGCCGCCGCCCGCTCCTCGCTCTACTGCACGGACGTCGCTCGGATGGTGTCGGCGCCGATCTTCCACGTCAACGGCGACGACCCCGAAGCCTGCGTTCGCGTGGCCCGACTGGCCGTCGAGTACCGCCTGGCGTTCAAGAAGGACGTCGTCATCGACATGCTGTGCTACCGCCGCCGCGGTCACAACGAAGGTGACGATCCGTCGATGACCCAGCCGCTGATGTACGACGTGATCGATGCCAAGCGCTCGGTGCGCAAGCTCTACACCGAAGCCTTGGTTGGCCGCGGCGACATTACGATGGACGAGGCAACTGAGGCCCTGCAGGATTTCCAGAAGCGTCTCGAGCAGGTCTTCGTGGAGACCCGCGAGGCTGCGCCGCCGTCCGGCACGAAGCCGGCGATGCCGCGACGCGACGACAGCGAGGTCGATACCGCCGTCTCGCCGGAAATCCTGAAGCGGATCGGCGACGTGCACGTTGCCTACCCCGACGGGTTCACGGTCCACCCGAAGTTGCAGAAGGTCGTCGAGCGACGCGCCGCAATGGTCACGCAGGGCGGGATCGATTGGGCCACCGGCGAGATCTTGGCTTTCGGTTCACTGCTCGACGAAGGTGTCCCGGTACGCCTGGCCGGTCAGGACTCGCGTCGCGGCACGTTCGTGCAGCGGCATGCCGTCCTGATTGATCGGCATAATGGCGAGGAGTACACCCCGCTGTTGCACCTGGGCAAGGGTCAGGCCCGATTCTGGGTGTTCGACTCGCTACTGTCCGAATACGCCGCAATGGGTTTCGAATACGGCTACTCGGTGGAGAACAAGGACGCGCTGGTGCTGTGGGAGGCGCAGTTCGGCGACTTCGCCAACGGTGCCCAGTCGATCATCGACGAGTACATCACCTCCGGCGAAGCCAAGTGGGGCCAGCGCTCGGGCGTCGTACTTATGCTGCCGCACGGCCACGAGGGTCAGGGCCCAGATCACTCATCCGCCCGCATCGAGCGGTACCTGGCGATGTGCGCCGAGGACAACATGACGGTCGCCAACTGCAGCACCCCGGCGAACCACTTCCACATCCTGCGTCGGCACGCGCTCGATGACATCCATCGCCCGATGGTGCTGTTCACGCCCAAGTCGCTGCTGCGCGCCAAGGCCGCGACCTCCGAGGTCTCGGACTTCACCGAGGGCGGCTTCCAGCACGTGATCGGCGACCCGGATGTCGATCCGGCGAAGGTCACTCGGGTATTGCTGGCCTCCGGCAAGATCAACTACGAACTCCTCGCCGCGCGCCAGAAGGCCGCCAAGGAGAACGTCGCGATACTTCGCGTGGAGCAGTTGTACCCGATTCCGGCCCAGCAGATCGCGACGGAACTCGCCAAGTACCCGAACCTGCAGGAACTGTTCTGGGTGCAGGAGGAGCCGGCCAACATGGGCGCGTGGTCGTTCATGGCGATGAACCTGCAGGGTGACCTGCCCGCGGGCACGCCCCCGCTGCAGGGCATCTCGCGACCGGCCTCCGCCTCGCCGGCGGTCGGGTTCAAGACCGTACACGACAAGACGCAAGCGCAACTCATCGAGCGCGCGCTCGGCTAGTCAAGTTCGAGTTCATCGAACCAGAAGCACCACACGAGGTTAGGCAATGTATTTCACCGACCGCGGGATCGAGGAACTTCAACAGCGGCGCGAGGACGAAGACCTCAGCGTCGACTGGGTGTGCGACAAGATGAGGACGTTCGTCGATCTGCATCCGCAGTTCGAGAACGCTATCGATCAGTTCGCCGTGTTCCTCGCCCGCGACGATGAGGACGACGACTAAGAGACTCGACACCTTGAAAACGGCTGGGGCCGGAACGCAACTGCGTTCCGGCCCCAGCCGTTGGAATGGCTATTGGTCAGCGGTTAGCGGATGACCCATTCTGCTTTGCCGGTCTCCCACGCCTTACGCACAGCCTCGGTGACCGCCGGGACGACGCGCGGATCAAACGGATCCGGAATGACCTTCTCCGCGGACATTTCGTCGAGCACGACATCCGCGATCGCGACGGCGGCGGCGATCTTCATTTCTTCGGTGATCTTCGTGGCGCCAGCCTCGAAAGCACCCTTGAAGATGCCCGGGAACGCCAGCACGTTATTGATCTGGTTCGGAAAGTCCGAGCGACCGGTGGCCACGACCCGCGCGTACTTGTGCGCAATATCGGGGTGAATCTCGGGGGTCGGGTTGGACAGCGCAAAGATGATCGGATCGTGGTTCATCGATGCAATCGCCTCTTCGCTGATCGTCGAACCGGACAGTCCGATGAAGCAGTCCTTGCCCGCGAGGACCTCTTCGGTCGAGCCGCGCACACCTTCATGGTTCGTCCACGACAACAACCCTTGCTTGACCGGGCTCAGGTCGTGCCGCCACGGGTGAATCGCGCCCTTGGAGTCGGTCAGGATGATGTCGCGCACGCCAGTGGCGTACAGCATCTTCGCGCACGCGATCCCGGAGGCTCCCGCGCCGGCGATAACGATGCGCATCTCGCCGTCCTGGCGCCCGGACAGCATCCGCGCGTTACGCAATGCAGCGGTGACCACGGTGGCCGTACCGTGCTGGTCGTCGTGCATGACCGGGATGTCGAGTTCTTCCTTGAGTCGATCCTCGATCTCGAAGCACCGCGGCGCCGAAATGTCCTCCAGGTTGATACCGCCGAAGGACGGCGCGATCGCCTTGACAGCCGCAACGATCTCATCGGGGTCTTTCGTGTCCAGCACGATCGGGAACGAGTCAATACCGGCGAACTGTTTGAACAGCCCAGCCTTCCCCTCCATAACCGGCAGGGACGCCTCGGCGCCGATATCACCGAGTCCGAGCACCGCGGTACCGTCGGAAATCACAGCCACGGTACGGGAGGCCGACGTGTACTTGAGTTTCTCGGTCGGATAGTCGGCGATACGCGTGCATACCTCTGCGACACCCGGCGAGTAGACCTTGGACAGAACATCGACCGAGTCGATGGGTGCCTTGAGCTCTACCGAGATCTTGCCGTGGTCGTGCGCGTCAAAAATCGGCTGCAAACTCGGATCGATGGCTGGGGGTTCTGGGTACTTCACGTCTCTCCTTCAGACAGGACACAATAAGGCATCAGGGCAGTTCCACTACGACGGGTGAGCCGAGCTCAGCGCTCGCGGAGGTTGTCCGAGCCAGTGCGCTATCTCTAATCGTCGCACAGCCGCCGAACCGGTAGGTTGTGGGCATGGACGTACGCGATCTGAAGTTCCCCGGGATCCTTGAGTTCACTCCCAAGGTGTTCCCCGACGACCGAGGCATCTTCTTGGAATGTTTCCGCGCGGAGCCGTTGGAGGAGAAACTCGGGCATCGCCTCAACCTGGTGCAGGCCAACCACTCGGTATCCAAGAAGGGCACCGTTCGCGGTATCCATTACGCGTTGGTCCCCCCAGGCCAGGCCAAGTACGTGTACTGCCCGCAGGGCTCCTTCCTGGACATCGTGGTGGACATTCGCGAGGGCTCGCCCACGTTCGGTGAAGTTGACGTGGTCAAGTTGGACTCCGAAGACCACCGCGCTATCTACGTGTCCGAAGGCATCGGACATACCGTTGTCGCCCTGGAAGACAACTCATCGCTGATCTACCTCTGCTCGGCCGGCTACAACCCTCAACTGGAGAAGGGGCTCAATCCCCTGGATCCCGCGTTGAACCTCCCGATCCCCCAGGACTTGGACCTCCTCCTCTCACCCAAGGACACCGCGGCGCCGACCCTCGCCGAGGCCAAATCACACGGGCTGCTGCCCTCGTACGAGGAGTGCGAACGCTGGTACGCGAAGCTGCGCGCCGACAACGCGAGCTAGCACCGCGTTAGGCTGGTAATCGTGAAGATCGACAAGGACGCCGCCCCGTTCACCGCGCTAGCCGCAGTGCCGGCGGTGATCGCCGCCGCTACCGGCCACCGCCGGGTCGCCGCCGGATTCGGCGTGCTCGCCGCGGGGGTGACCGCGTTCTTCAGAGACCCCTCCCGCTTCCCCGACCTCGGACAGCACATCGATCCGAGCATCGTGATCGCTCCCGCGGATGGGCGAGTCATGTACGCCGGTGCGGCACAACCCGGCGTATCCCCGGATGGCGACTGGAACCAGGTGAGTATCTTCTTGTCGCTTCTCGACGTGCATATCAATCGCGCGCCGTACGGCGGACGGATCACCAAGAGCGAGCACCGTCCGGGCCGTTTCCTGGCGGCATTCAAGAACGAGAGTGCGACCCAGAACGAAATGACCGAGCTCGTCGTCGAGCAAGACGTCGACGGACAGCGACGGGTCGTCGTGTTCCGACAAATCGTCGGCCTGCTCGCCCGGCGGGTAGTCACGCGGGTCAGCCCGGGGGACGTCGTGCATACCGGTCAGCGCATCGGCCTGATGAAGTTCGGATCGCGGATGGACATTTTCGTGCCATCGTCGGTACCGCTGTTGGTGGCTTCCGGCGACAGGGTGATTGCCGGCGAGTCCACCCTCGCTCGGTGGGCCCCGCAGGCGGAGCGTCCGTTTGATGGCTAGCACCGACGACCCCGGCAGTAGTACCACCGGGCGGGTCCGCAGTGCCCTACGCCGCAGCCGGCGCGGGTTCCGATTAATTTCGCAATCTGGCGCACGTGTGGTCTCCCCCGCCCGACTGCGTGGTGCCGCGCGCTGGCGGGCGATGCTACCGAGCCTGTTCACACTCGCGAACATGGTCTGCGGTTTCTCGGCCGTACTGCTGTCGTTTCAAGGTGAGTTCGTCACCGCCGCCGTACTCATCGGCGTCGCGATCGTGCTGGACATCCTCGATGGAGCAGTAGCGCGTGCCGTCGGGGCAATCACCCCGTTCGGCCTCCAGTTCGACTCGCTGTCGGACTTGATCTCATTCGGCATCGGACCGGCGATCCTGTTACACACGTGGGGCTTCGGCACGCACGGCGTACTCGCGTGGATCGTGCCGCTGATCTGGCTCGCTTGCGCCGCATTCCGACTCGCCCGCTTCAATGTGACGATCGACCCGCTCGCCGATAAGCGTTACTTCATCGGTCTAGCCAGTCCCGGTGCCGCAGGCGTAATCCTGGCGTCGGTATTCCTCTACGACCCACCATTCACCGGTGCCGCAGCGCTGCTCCCGGTCGTGGTCGGAGTACTGCCGGCGATACTCATGATCTCCTCGTACCGGTTCATGTCCTTTCGGATGCTGCTGGCCCCGACCGGCAACCTGATCTACGTCTCGATCGCGATGCTCGTGCTCGTCGTGCTCGGGTTCGCGACCTATCCGGCCCTCACGGGCGCGATCGTCGCGTACGGATATGTCCTCGTCTGCCCGCTGGGGTGGATCACCGCCCCGGTGCGCCGCCGTCTGTTCGGTCCGCAGTCCGTGGCGCCGCCACGGCACAAACTTCCGTCGGTGCTGTTCCCCGAGGACAACGAGGAGCAGGACGACGGCTTCGATTACGAGGACGACGAGGAAGCGCAGTCGGCCGAACTGTTCGGCGAGGCGGCCACGATCTCGGCCGAGTCCGCGACGCCTGAGACCGACCCGTCACCGCAACCCGGCGCGGACTCGCAGCGCTGAGCGCCACCGCAGACGACGAATTAGCGGTCGTGGGCGCTAGACGTCCCGGTTGTACGCCTCGCGCACCGGCTTCGAGAACAGCAACACCAGCAGGACGATTGCGACTGCCAGCAGCGGTACGCCGACTGCGGTGTTGCCGAGGGTGAACGCGATCGACCAACTGACCGGCACCAAAGCAAGTTGGATCACGATCGTCGGCACCCGCGGCCACACATCGACCCGCCAGAACCCGAAACCCATCCGCAACAGCAGGAGGCCGGCGAGGATGACGAACACCGCCCCGGTCAATGAGGCGGTCTCGTCCGTGGGGTCACCAGTCAGCGTCAGGTAGATCCAGACAATGCCGGCGCCGAGGGCGACGAGCCCCTCCAGAGCGACCAGCGCCGCGACGGCAATGAGTTGACGGGTCCGATAACTGCCCGCCTCGTAGTTCCACGGACGCAGCGGCTTATCGACCGTATCGTCGCTGCTCTGGTGGTGAGGTGCGTCATCTTGGGCATTCTCGGCATCATCGGGCACGCTCTCCAGGGTACCGACCGCTACTGTTGGTGATCATGCGCGCTCTTCTGGTCACGAACCCAAAGGCGACCGCGACCTCCCCTCGAGTACGGGACGTCATCATCAACGCATTGAGCGCGCACACCCAACTCGAGGTCGCGCACACCGACCATCGCGGGCATGCGATCGAGCTCGGCGCTCGAGCGACCGACCAGCGTTATGACCTGGTCATCGCGCTCGGCGGCGATGGGACCGTCAACGAACTGGTCAACGGGCTGCTGACGCGCGGCGCGGGCCCGCACGTACCTGCGCTCGCCGCGGTCCCCGGTGGGTCGGCGAACGTTTTCGCACGGACCCTCGGTACCTCCAACGACCCGATCGAGGCCACCGGTCAGCTGCTCGAGGCACTGGCAGCAGGCCGCGAGCGCCACATCAGTTTGGGGCAGATGGAAGGCCGTTGGTTCGTGTTCACCGCCGGTATCGGGTTCGATGCCGCCGTCGTGCACGGCGTAGAGCTGCGTCGCGGTGACGGGCGCAAAGCTAGCCCCAACCTGTATGCCCGCACCGCGGTGCGGGACTTTTTCGCCAGCACGCGACGACGTACCCGACTGACGGTCAGTACCGCCCACGGCGTCGTCGCGGACGACGCGTTTCTGTGCGTGGCGACCAACACCACCCCGTGGACGTACTACAAGAAGCGTCCCGTCCAGCTCACTCCGGAGGCGTCGTACGACAGCGGCCTGGACCTGTTCGCGCTCGGCAAGGTCGGCCCGATAGCGATCGGGCGCCTGCTGTGGCAGGTCACGCGCGCCGAGCCGAACCCACACGGTCGGCGAGCGACGCTGCTGCACGATCTCGCGGGCCTACAGATCACTGCGCAGGCGCCGGTACCGGTTCAGGTGGACGGTGACTACGCCGGCGACTTCGAGCGAGTGCGACTCGACAGTGTGCCGAATGCCCTTCGCGTCATCTGCTGAAGCATCCGACATCATTCGGTCGCGCGCCCAAATTCGCCGGACACGGGTGTCAAGCACAGACCAGGGGGTTTTATCTCACAGGGGTATAGCGGCAAAAATGGCCTTTACGACTGGCACATGCCGCGGGTGCGGGCCAGAATAGTGTGTCAGCACATTGGATGAGACACCGGCCCCCGGATTTACCGGGAACACCTGTGCCGGCCCCCTCATAGCCGCAGGTAGGAGTGAATATGGATTGGCGCCACCGCGCGATCTGTCGCGACGAGGACCCGGAGCTATTCTTCCCGATTGGGAGCACTGGCCCCGCGCTGATGCAGATCGATGACGCCAAGAGCGTATGCCAACGGTGCCCGGTCACCGAGGACTGCCTCAGTTGGGCACTGACCTCGGGGCAGGACTCAGGAATCTGGGGCGGGCTGAGCGAGGATGAGCGTCGTTTGCTCAAGCGCCAGCGCGCACGTACCGCCCGTTCGGCGTAGCCAGCGCGGCCATCAATAACCGATTAGGGCTTCGGACCACAGGTCCGAAGCCCTTTCGCATGCCCATGACATGCATCCGTTCTGGCTACCTCGAGTTCACTGACGTCCAAGCGCTCATCGACGTCCGAGCGGCAGTTCCAGCCGGGCTAGCGTCCCGCGCTGCGTCGCGTTGCTGGTGACCTCGATAGTGCCGCCCAATTCGCCGGACACCAGCGATCGCACGATCTGCAGGCCCAGTCCCCCAGCGCGCTCGAGCGCGAACCCTTCGGGCAACCCGGCGCCGTCGTCCCGGATTTCCACCGTGAGCACCCCCGGGCGGCGATGCGCCTGCACGAGAACCGTGCCCTCATCTCCCGGCGCGTACGCGTGCTCCACGGCGTTCTGCAGTAACTCCGTCACGACCAGCACGAGTGGCGTTGCCAGGTCCGCCTGCAACACGCCGAAAGTTCCAGTCCGGGTAATAGTCACCTTCGACTCGGCGGCAGCGACTTCCGCGACGATCGGTACCAGCCGATCGACGATGCCGTCGAAGGCGACCCGCTCATCGAGTGACATCGACAGCGTCTCGTGCACCAGCGCGATCGAACTGACCCGCCGTACTGACTCGGTCAACGCCGCTCGAACGATCGGGACATCGACCCGCCGAGCCTGCAGGCGCAGTAGTGCCGCGACCGTCTGCAGGTTGTTCTTCACCCGATGGTGAATCTCCCGGATCGTCGCGTCCTTACTGAGTAATTGCCGGTCGCGACGGCGAACGTCGGTCACGTCGCGGAGCAACACCAGCGCCCCGGCGTCACTTTCCTCATGTTCCAGGGGCAACGCCCGAAACAGCACGGTGGCGCCACGTGCATCCACTTCGATGCGCAGTGGGCTGTCACCGTCCAACGCTGCCCCGATCCGGGTTACGAGTTCGTCGGCTTCGAACCTGTCGACGACCACGCTGGCGCTGACTTCTGCGAGGTTTGCCGAGGCAAGGTTGTGGGTCCACCCCATTCGGCGGTACGCCGACATTGCATTCGGGCTGGCGAAGCGGACCCGACCGTCCGGCTCGAGCAGGACGAGCCCGTCGCCGGCGCGCGGTCCGGTCATCATTTCCGACCCCGCAGCCACCGGCGGGAAGGTCGCGTGCTCGACCATGTCCAGCAGCGACTTCGCAGCTTCGGCATATGCGAGTTCGAGCGGGGACGGCGCGGCGGTGACTCCTGGGTGCCGACGCCGGGTCAGCAACGCTATCGGCTCCGCACCAGAGACGCGACGTACGGCGAATACGTCTGGCGCACCTGGTTCGGTCAGGGCGGTGAGGTACTCGTCGGACGCCGTCACCTCCAGCAGATCATGCTGGTACGCGGTGGGCCCGGTCGTCGGACGTACCTGAGCCACACACAGGAAATCGCCCGAGTTCGAGCGGACCCACAGCAGCAGATCCGCGAACGAGAGGTCGGCGAGCAACTGCCATTCCGACACGAGCGCGTGCAGGTGATCGGCGTCCTCCTGACCGAGGACGGTGTGCGCTGCAAGTAGCCCGTCGATTCCCGTCACGGCTACTCGATGACGGCGATCAGGTCGCCTCCCTGGATCACATCTCCCTCGCTGACCGCGAGTTCACGGATCACTCCGGACGACTCGGCAATCACCGGGATCTCCATCTTCATCGACTCGAGGGTGACAAGTTCGTCGCCCTCCGACACCGTGTCTCCTGGCGACACCAGCACCTTGAACACGCTGGCAACCATCTCTGCGCGGACCTCTTCGGCCATCGACACCCTCACTTCGACTCAGTCAACTGTCTAGACCCTACTGCGTGCTGCCCACAGCGTCCGGTGCGCCGGGCGGATATGCGACAATGATTTGTCCAGCAATGAATATCGGAGTTGCATATGAGCAAGCGAGGCCGTAAGCGTCGCGATCGCAAGAAGCGCGGCGCGAACCACGGAAAGCGTCCCAACGCGTAGTGGTACTACGTATGAATTGAGCCCGAGACCATCACGGTCCCGGGCTCAATTCATACGTGCGCTCGCACGTTGCTGCGTGTCGATGTCCGGCCGCAGTGGCGGCTATCGCGTGCTCGTCGGGAGGCTGAGTTCGGCGGCGAGCAACTCAAAGGACGTCTCACGCGGGCCGGGCTCCCCCAATGGGCTGACCAGCACCAGTTCGTCGGCCTGACATTCCTGCGTCAGCTCAATCAGTTGCTCTGCGACATCGCCTGGTGCGCCGGCGTACAGCAGGTGGTCACTCGAAGATTTGCGGGCCGCAAAGGCCTCGGTGCGCGTGTAATCCAACGCTTCCTGCAGGCTCGCCCGCGGACCGCGGTGCCCCGCCTGCAAATTGTCCTTGAACAGCATCCAGGTTGCCATCGCGGCATCGGCGAGATCACTGTCCTCGGAGGCGAACGCGAGCGTGGAGACGATAGCCCGAGGCTGGGCCAGGTACGGCGAGGGACGGAAGTCCGCCCGGTACCGACGCAATAGCGGCGCGGCGTGCTGCGGCGTCATGTGATGCGCGAATACCGCGATCAACCCGTTCACCGCGGCGAACATCGGCCCATAGTCGCTCGAGCCGAGCATGAAAATCTCCGGCACCCGCGCCGGCACCGGCGCAGCGACGACCTGCGCATACGGGTGATCGGCGGGGAACGAGTCGTACAGGAACGACAACAACTCTGCGCACTGCTGCGGAAAATCGTCGTGTGCCTGCCCATTTCGAAGCGCGTGGGCGGTCAGACCGTCCGTTCCCGGCGCCCGACCCAACCCCAGGTCGACGCGACCGCCGAACATCGTTTCCAGAGTTCGGAAGACTTCAGCCACCTTCAACGGCGACCAGTTCGGCAGCATGATGCCGGCCGCGCCGACGTGAATGTGCTCGGTGGCCGCCAGCAGCCGCGTCATCATCACTTCTTGCGAGGTGAAAGCGAGACCGAGATGGTTGTGGTGCTCAGGGACCCAGTACCGCCCGTATCCCAATTGTTCTGCCCGCTGCGCCATCGCGACCGTAGCCTCGATCGTCTGTAAGGCACTCGCGTCGCCGGTGATGGCGACGAAATCCAAGATGCCGACCGGAAGTCGGCTCAATTGCGGGGCCCGTTGTTCAGCCGGATCACTGTGTGCGTCGTCCGCACCGTGCTGACTCCATCGGTGTGCACCGTGGTGGTGCTACTCATCTGCACGGTGAGCGCGTGAATCCGCTGCTGCACCGTGGTGCGCAGTTCGTCCGGGGCCCGCTCGGCGCCGCAGCAGCGTCCGACCAGGGACTTCACGTGACGCTCGAGGGTGTACTCACTCGCGCACGGCCCGCATTCCTCGACGTGGTGCTGCAACGCGCGGCGGACCGCCTCATCGCACGACTCATCCGTGAGCCGGGAGGTGCTGACGAGGAATTCACCGCAGGCGAGCTCGTGCTCGCCGCCACACGGGGATACGTTGAACTCGGCGTTCATTTCTTCACCGTTTCCTTCTCGGCCGGAAGAATGCCACGTTCGCGCGCGTAATCAGCCAGCAAGACCTGCAACTGCTTGCGTCCGCGATGCAACCGCGACATCACCGTGCCGATCGGTGTACCCATCATCTCGGCGATCTCCTTGTACGGGAAACCTTCGACGTCGGCGAGGTACACCGCCAAGCGAAAGTCCTCCGGCAACGCCGCGAGGGCTTCCTTGATGTCGTTGTCTGGCAGCGCATCGAGCGCCTCCATCTCGGCCGAGCGCAGCCCGGTCGAGGTGTGCTGCTCGGCGGCGTACAACTGCCAGTCCTCCACGCCCTCGCTGGAGGACTCCTGCGGACGCCGTTGCTGCTTGCGGTACATGTTGATGAAGGTGTTCGTCAGGATCCGGTACATCCACGCACGCAAATTCGTGCCGGGCTTGTACTGGTGGAAAGCACTGAACGCCTTCGCGTAGGTCTCCTGTACGACGTCCTCGGCATCGGCGGCGTTGTGCGTCAACCGGAGCGCGGCCGCGTAGAGCTGGTCGATGAGCGGCATGGCGCCCTCTTCGAACCGAGCCGCCCGCTGCTGCGGGGTCTCGGCCTGCACGTCGATATCGCTCGCCTCGTCGGTGGCAACATCGGTCTCGACGTCCTGCGTCTCACCGGTGGCTTCGGGGGCGAGGTCGCCTTCCGGAGTCTGCTCAGTCATGTAGTCCATTTTCGCTCGCGTTGTGCCGAACTGATGCGTTCTCGACAATACGCGGGGGCGCTGCAGGGTGCTGGTCATCACGCCCTTTCTAACCAGTACCGCGGCCCTGGTATTCCCGACTCGGCTCAAAACTCGGATCGGTGCACGAATCAGAAGAGCACGGCGTCCGGAGTGATTTCGTCGATCAGGTCGGCCCGGTTGTTGGCGACCTTGCCGACATCGGCGCCGACCGGACGCAATTCAAGCGACTCGGCACGAGCCAGATCGGGGTGCGCCAACAGTTCCGCCACATCGGGCTCGTCCGGTGCCAGCCACTGCTGCCAGGACCTGGCCGGCAGCATGAACGGCATCCGGTCGTGGATCTCCTCGAGATGCCCGGCAGAGGGCATGGTGACGATAGTGAACGTCGTTAGCGCATCCTCGCCCTTACCCCAGGTCTCCCACAGCCCAGCGAGCGCGAGCGAGGCACCGTCGCGGCCGGTCATGTAATACGGCTGCTTCTTACCGCCATCGAGCTTCTTCCACTCGTAGTACCCATCGATCGGCACGATGCAGCGCCGGCGTTTCACGGCGCTGCGGTATGCCGGTTTGGTGGTGAGGGTCTCGACCCGGGCGTTGAACATCCGCCCGCCAACCTTGGGGTCCTTGGCCCAGAACGGGACGAGCCCCCAGCGCATCGTGACCAGTTCCCGTGCATCCTCAGCGGCCGACGTCTCCTCGCCGACGACCGCCCGCACGACTGGCACCTCGCGCGTGGGTGCGACGTTGTAGTCGGGACGGCGGTCCTGCGGGACCAGATTCGCGGCATGGAATTCCTCGGCGATGTCTACCGGGTTCTTCTTCGACGTATAGCGTCCGCACATACGCTCAGCGTACGTCGTGACAGACTGAGGTCATGACTTCCGAGGTGATCGCGTGGACCGCGCCGTACGCCGCTGAACCCACGTCGGGACGCGTTGCCGTCGCCGGGTCTAAGTCATTGATGGCACGCGCATTGGTACTCGCCGCGATTGCCGACGGACCGTCGACGATCACGAACGCCTTACGCAGTCGCGATTCGTTGCTGATGGCCGAGGCGTTGCGCTCGCTCGGTCACGACGTGGATGCGAACGGTACGACCTGGACGGTACGCCCGGGCAGCCGCGACGGCGATACGTTTGTCGAGTGCGGACTGTCCGGGACAGTCATGCGGTTCATTCCACCGTTGGCCGCCCTGCGCGCCGGAACCACGCGTTTCGACGGCGATGAGCACGCGCGTACGCGGCCGATGGCGCCGTTGCTGGATGGTCTTCGCCAAGCCGGCGCTCACATTCGCGGCAACTCGCTGCCGATTGAGGTCGCCGGTACCGGTTCACTGAGCGGCGGCGAGGTACGGATCGACGCGCGGGCGTCCTCTCAGTTTGTGTCCGGGCTATTGATGTGCGCTGCTCGCTTCGAAGACGGACTGGCCCTCGAACTCGTCGACGACGTACCCAATCGCGGGCACATCCGGATGAGTACGGACGCCCTGCGCGAGCGCGGCGTACAGGTGCGCGAGACATCGACCGGCGGATGGGTCGTCGAACCGGGACCGCTAAGCGCTGTGGATGTCACGATCGAACCGGACGCGAGTAACTCGGCACCGTTTCTATGCGCGGCAGCAGCTACCGGCGGTGAGGTCACAATCGGGCACTGGCCGCAGGACACCGCGCAGCCGATCCGGCGCCTGCTGGAGGTGCTCACCCAGTTCGGCGCACACACGTCGTTCACCGGCGACGAGATAACCGTACGTGGCGCGCAGCGCCGCGGGATCGATGTCGATCTTGCCGATATCGGCGATATGACACCGGCGATCGCGGCGATGTGCTTGGCGGCCGACGAGCCGAGCCGGATCCGCGGCGTGGCGTACATCCGAGGCCACGAAACGGATCGACTCCGCGCGCTCCGCGTCGAACTGAGCAAATTGGGCGCCGCTGTGACCGAAACCGAGGACGGGCTGATCATCGAGCCGCATCCGTTACATGCTGCGGATCTGCAGACCTACGCCGATCACCGGATGGTGCACGCGGCGGCAGTCGCCGGATTGCTCGTTGAGGGCGTACGGATCGACAATGTCGCCACCACCGCCAAAGCGATGCCACAGTTCGCCGCGTTGTGGTCACAGTTGGTCACCGGCGATGCGTCGTTGGCCCCGCACGTATCGGAGATGGCCCGCTGAGCAGACGCCTATCGGACTACGACGAGAGCGACGCCCGGATCCGCCCGAATCGTCGCGGCACTCGGCCGCGCACGAAACAACGTCCGCGACACGAGAACGCGCAGCAGGCCATCGTCATTGGCGTCGACCGCGGACGCTACACCTGTCTGATCGACGGCGACTCCCCCACCGAGCGTCGGATCCTCGCTATGCGGGCAAAAGAACTCGGTCGGAAGTCGATCGTGGTCGGCGATCGGGTCGACGTGGTCGGCGATGTCACCGGGTCGCCCGGCACCCTCGCCCGGATCGTACGGATTGCCGAACGTAGTAGCGTGCTACGCCGGTCGGCCGATGACACCGACTCCTTCGAGCGAGTGATCGTCGCCAACGCCGACCGGCTGGTGATCGTCTGCGCTGCTGCCGATCCGCAACCACGGGTCGGTTTCGTCGATCGCGCCCTGGTCGCGGCGTACGCCGGAGACCTCGAACCAGTGCTACTGATGACGAAGATCGACCTGGCTGATCCCGCTCCGTTTGTCGCCCAGTACGCCGATATCGGGATGCAGATCCTGTTGCGCCGATCGGACGAGCCGGCAGGCGAGGTCGCAGACTTCTTACGTGGCAGCGTTTCCGTCCTTTTTGGGCACTCTGGAGTCGGGAAATCGACCCTGGTGAATGCCCTTGTACCGAATGCCGGTCGCGCCACCGGGGACGTCGCCGGGCTGACCGGCAAGGGGCGTCACACATCGTCCTCGGCGATCGCATTGGCCTTACCCGACGGCGGATTCGTGATCGACACGCCGGGAATCCGATCGCTGGGTCTGGGACATGTAGACCCATCTATCCTGCTCGCTGCATTCTCGGATCTAGCAACCGGCGCGGAGCAGTGCCCGAGCAACTGCCAGCACCTCGCCGGCGAGCCTGATTGCGCCCTCGATGCCTGGGTGGCCGACGGACATAGCAGCGTTGCTCGACTGCGCAGCGTGCGTCGCTTACTGGCCTCGCGCCTCGGCGTCGATAGTCTGGGCTCATGACAGCTGAGTACACCGACGATATCCGCCTCGCCCATGTGATTGCCGACCAATTGGACGCGCTGACACTGGCGAGGTTTACGTCGATGGACTTCACGGTCGAATCCAAACCCGACCTCACTCCGGTTACCGATGCCGACCGGGACGCCGAGTCGTTGGCTCGGGCACTGCTGAGCAGGCACCGAGGCCGCGACGCCGTGCTCGGCGAAGAGGGTGGCGAAAGCGGCCATTCCTCGCGTAAGTGGATCATCGACCCGATAGACGGTACGAAGAATTTCGTACGTGGTGTGCCGGTCTGGGCCACGCTGATCGGTCTCCTCGATGGCGACGAAGTGGTAGCGGGGTTGGTGTCGGCACCTGCCCTGCGGCGGCGTTGGTGGGCCTCGAAGGGTGCTGGCGCGTGGACCGGCCGCAGCCTGTCGCAGGGTAAACGGATCTGCGTGTCAAAGGTCGACGAGATCGCCGACGCCAGTCTGTCGTATTCCAGCCTGAACGGTTGGGCTGACCGCGATCAGTTCGAGCAGTTCCTCAGGCTCATGGTGTCGTGCTGGCGAACGCGCGGTTACGGCGATTTCTGGTCCTACATGCTGTTGGCAGAGGGGGCAGTCGATATCGCCGCAGAGCCGGATCTGGAGTTGTGGGACCTCGCAGCGCTGATCCCGATCGTGCGTGAAGCCGGCGGGCAGTTCACCGGCGTCAGCGGCGGTGATCCGCTGGTCGAGAAGTGCGCGCTGGCCACGAACGGCAAATTACATAAGGCCGCGCTCGAATCGCTGCGTCTTGAGCGCTCGCCGTCGAGCCCGCCACCGGAAACGACCCCGTATCTGTAGACCGCCTGCACACCCAGACGGATGTTCGAACATTTGTTCGATCTTGTGATAACGTGACGACATGTTGCTGCAAGGATCGTTACTGGACTCCGACGACACTCTCACCTTCGGCTCGTTAACCGCGTTACGGCGTACCGAACTCGCTCACGGCGCGTGGGTCGATCACCTCCCGGCGTGGGCGCAGGGCACGACCGAGCTGTTCGAAGAGTTACTGAGCGCAGTCGACTGGCGCGCCGACAAGCGATTGATGTACGACCGCGTCCTTGAGGTGCCCCGGCTCACTCGGTTCTATCGCGCATCCGAAACACTGCCGCATCCCGCCCTCGAGTGCGCTCGAGACGCGCTCAGCAAGCACTATCAGCCTGAACTCGGTGAACCATTCGTAACCGCTGGGATGTGCCTCTACCGCGATGGGCATGATTCGGTGGCCTGGCACGGCGACCGCGAGGGCCGCTCCAGCACTCAGGACACGATGGTCGCGATCTTGTCGCTCGGCACCCCGCGCACACTTTCGCTACGACCGCGCGGCGGCGGGAGCACCGCACATCGCTTCCAGCTCGGGCACGGCGACCTCGTGGTGATGGGCGGCTCCTGTCAACGCACCTGGGACCACGCCGTCCCAAAAGCCGGTGGACTGCACGGACCACGCATTTCAGTTCAGTTCCGCACCGCCGGCGTGCGTTAGCACCGCATCGGGTGCGCGGTTTCGCCCACGCCGTACTGCCGTCATGATCAGCGCGATGACACTGAGCATGCCGATCGCGCCAAGTGCCACCCAGAACTGCCAGGAGGTGACGTCGCCTCCGCTGGCGCCTACCAGTACGTACGCCGTGGTCGCGGGGATTGACCCAAGCAGCGTTGCCACCGCAAAGAACGTATACCTGATTCGGGTGACGCCGAAGGCGTAGTTCAGCAGGGTAAACGGGAGCACCGGCAGGAGCCGGATGCCTAGCACTGCCAGGAAGTTGCGGTCGACGGCCTCGTCCACCTCGCGCATGTGCGGCCCAACGAGCGGGCGCACGGAACGGCCGATCACGTACCGCCCTAAGAAGAACGAGTACGTGGCACCCAGCGCGCCCGCACACATGCATATCAACACTCCGGGACCAAGGCCCCACAGCGCACCGGCGGCCATCGACAGGATGCTCTTCGGAAACGGGCCGACCGTGACTAGCGAAAACACCAGCACGAAAAATACTGGGCCCCACAGTCCCCACTGTGCGACACCGTCCCGAATTTCGGCGCCGCTGGGGAGGCCGAAAACCAGAACGCAGACGCCCGCGATCGCGAAGCATCCGGCGAAAACACCCAGATGCCACCATGCGCGCCGCGGTACGGCACGTACCCGTCGCAGCGCGACATCGCGTAGGCGAGCGAACCTCACGAACTCACGCCCACTCACGACACCGCTTCGCCGGCGATATGCGCACCGATTTCCAACGCCGCCGTGGCCGCCGGCGACGGCGCGTTCAACACGTGCAGGTTGCGGCCGCGCCGCTGGATCAGGAAGTCGTCGATGATCGTCCCATCGACACCCAGTAACTGCGCGCGTACCCCGGAGGCAGACGGAACGAGGTCCTGCTCGCGCACCGCAGGTACCAGCTCGGCTAGTGAGGCAGCGAAGCGCTTGCGGGACAGCGATCTGCGCACTTCCATGACACCCACGCCAAAGTTGGCGCGCGCCATCCGCCAGAACCCGGCGAACTTCAACGAGTCGACGAGGTCCTTTCGGTGGATCGACTTCCAGTCATATCCCTCACGCGAGAGCGCGAGGACCGCATTCGGTCCGGCATGCACACCGCCACGGGCCATCCGCGTCAAATGCACGCCGAGGAAGGGAAGGTCGGGGTTCGGCACCGGGTAAATAAGTCCGTTGACGAGGTATTCGCGATCAGCGGTGAGTTCGTAGTATTCGCCGCGGAACGGCACCACCCGATATGGCAATGGATCGTCTTCGGAATCGAAGCCTGCGACGCGGTCGGCGTACAGACCCGCGCAGGAGACCACCACGTCGGCAGTGATCGGATCGCTGCCGGTGTGCAGGATGGTCTGCTCTCCGCGGCGTTCGGCACCGATGATTTCCGTCGAGAACCGCACCTGCCCACCGCGCTCGACAATCATCTCGGCGAGTCGTTCGCACACCCCGATGTAGTCGATGATGGCGGTCGATTCGACCCGTAGCGCGCCCACCGCATTCACGTGCGGCTCATACTCACGTGCCTCCTCGACGCTGATCCGCCGCACCGGTACGCCGTTGTCCAGGCCGCGCTGCAGCACGCGTTCCATCGCGGGCAGTTCGCTGTCGTTGGTGGCAACGATCAACTTGCCGGTGCGCTGCAGGCTGATTCCGTTCTCCTCAGCGAACCGCGCCATAGATTCGGCGCCCGCGCGCCCCATCTGCGCCTTCCTGGAGCCGGGCACGTAGTACACGCCGGAGTGGATCACACCCGAGTTGCGTCCGGTCTGATGCGCGGCGACCCGATCTTCCTTCTCCACGACCAGCACGTCCGCGCCGGGGTCGAGTCGGCCGATCTCCCGCGCCGTAGCGAGACCAATTATTCCGGCGCCGATCACCGCATACTTCGTCACGTTCGTCTGTCCTTCCGCCGACCCAGACGAATGTTAGTCGTCGGCGAACGACTCAGGCGCCATCTGTGCACATCGCGGGGGTCATTCGCCTCACTGGCCTCGGGTGAAGCGGCGGAAGTCTGACGATCCGGTACGGGCGCGGTTATCGCGTCGGGATCAGCCCTTGATCTCGGGAAAGTCGTCGTCGCGCCACTCGGTGCTCGGCTTATTGCCGACGATCTCCGTCTCCCGATCACGCAACTCCACCCGGCGGATCTTCCCCGAGATTGTCTTGGGCAGTTCATAGAATTCGATGCGACGTACACGCTGGAACGGCGCTAGCCGTTCGCGCGCATGCTTCAGGATCGCCTTCGCGGTCTCAGCAGAGTCCTCGTATCCCGGCGCCAGCGCAATGTATGCCTTCGGAATTGCCAGGCGTACGTCGTCCGGTGCGGGAACTACCGCGGCCTCGGCAACAGCGGGATGCTCGATCAGCACCGACTCCAGTTCAAATGGACTTACCTTGTAGTCACTGGCCTTGAACACGTCGTCGGTGCGGCCGATGAACGTGACGTACCCGTCCGGCGATATCGACGCGACGTCGCCGGAGTGGTAGAAGCCACCGGCCATCGCTTCGGCGTTCTTCTGCGGATCATCCTGGTATCCACTCATCAGCGACAGCGGAGACTTACTGAGGTCGAGGCAGATCTCACCCTCCCCGGTGGTCTGCTGATTCGAGACCGGGTCGACGATGACCACTGGCACGCCGGGCAGGAACTGCCCCATTGACCCCGGTTTGACTCTCGCGCCCGGTACGTTCCCGACGCTGGCGGTCGTTTCGGTCTGTCCATAGCCATCGCGCAGCGTGAGGCCCCAGGCGGCCTGCACCCGGTCGATCACCTCGGGGTTCAGTGGCTCGCCGGCACCGATGCATTCGCGCAGCTTCCACGGCCCGCCGCTGAGATCAGCGTTGATCAGCATCCGCCAGACCGTGGGCGGAGCGCAGAACGTAGTGACCTGCTCTTCCTCGATCTGCGCCATCAACGCCGTGGCGTCGAATCGCGAATAGTTGTAGACGAAGATGGTCGCCTCAGCGATCCACGGCGCGAAGAAGCATGACCAGGCGTGCTTTCCCCAACCTGGCGAAGAAATGTTCAGGTGTACGTCGCCCGGTCGCACCCCCAGCCAGTACATGGTCGATAGGTGCCCCACCGGATAGGAGACCTGGGTGTGCTCGACGAGCTTGGGGCGGCTCGTGGTGCCGCTGGTGAAATACAACAGGAGCCGACTGTCTGCTGCAGTACGTGGGTGTTCGATCTGTGGGTCGGTGACGTCGTACGCATCGTGGAAGTTCAGCCAGCCCTCGGCGGCCCCGATACAGATCCGGGTGTAGTCACCGGCGACGCCGCTGAGCTTGTCGACGTCGGTGGGATTGGTGATGACGTGTTTGGCATTGCCGCGCTGCATGCGGTCCGCCAGGTCGTCACTGCCAACCGCATTTGTGGTCGGCATGATGACAGCACCGAGCTTGATGATCGCGAGCATCGCATCCCACAATTCGACCTGGTTGCCGAGCATCAGGATGACGGAGTCGCCCTTGCGTACCCCTTGATCGCGTAGCCAGTGCGCTACCTGATCCGATCGGCGGGCCATGTCATCAAAGGAGTACGAAGCGCGGGCTCCGTCCTCCTCAACGAGAATCAGCGCCGGGCGGTCGTTGCCGCGCGCGATGGCGTCGAACCAGTCGACCGCCCAGTTGAACGTGTCAGTGACGTCCGGCCAGCGAAAGTCCCGTACGGCTTCTTCGTAATTGCCGCGCCATGCCAGCAGCTGATCTCGTGCGGCCCGGTACGCCTCGGTTGCTTGCGACATGATGCACACCCTTCACATCTCGGCGGTTGGTTGTGAGGTCGAACATAACCCACCGGTAGCCCGATCACACGCTGGTCTCCGCCTCAGCGCCGCTCCTGAGCGGCCTTCGCTGAGATGCCTGAGTTGTTTGAGGACTCGAACACTCAGTTGTCCGTAGACACACCCGGAGTTGGTGCGGGAACGTCACTGCCCGAAGGGGAGTAGTTCCGCCCGAGAGTGGATTTCTCAGGCGCGCTGCGTCGACATGCTGACCGCCGGTGGAGGCGGTCCGGTGCAGCACCTCACTCGGTGAGGCGAACGAGACCTTCGGCCGGTTGTCGTGGCCGAAGATCTCACGCTTCGGTCGCCGTGAGGTGAGGACGTTCCTTGTGCCATCTGCCCTAGTTAGACGCGTGCTGTTGTGTCTGCTGATCGCGGCGCCCGCAGTATTCATCCGCATCACCGGCGCCCATATCGCCCCGGTTGCTGCGCTGTTCGTCTTCGGCGCATCCGTGGTCGCGGCGGCTTTTCTGCTCGCCTGGGCCGCAGAGGCGGCGCAGAAGGATATCTCGGGCGCGTTGGCGATTGCGCTACTCGCGCTGATCGCCGTACTTCCTGAGTATGCCGTCGATCTCTATTACGCTTTCCGTGCCGGTTCGGAGCCGGAATACACCCATTTCGCCGCGGCGAATATGACCGGTTCGAACCGGCTATTGCTCGGGTTCGGCTGGCCGCTGGTGGTCATCGTGGCGTATCTCGTCGCGCGTCGCCGGCGGCAACAAACTCAGCAGCAGTCGGGGGCGCTGAAATTATCAACGCGCAGCAGGGTCGATATCGGCTTCCTGGCGATCCTCGCCGTCATCGCCTTCCTCATCCCCCTGCTGGGCAGTATCCCGTTGTGGTTCGGCATCGCGCTGATCGCTGTGTTCGCGTTCTACCTGTGGCGTGCCGGCCACACCCACAGCGACGAACCCGACGAGTTCGTCGGAATGCCGGCGGTAATCGCGGCAATGGATGCTGGCCGACGACGCGTCACCGTCATCATGCTGTTCGTCGTGTCCGCGGCGGTCATTGTGTCCTCGGCGGAGCCATTCGCCGAAGCACTGGTGGAATCGGGCTCCGCCCTCGGTATCGACAGTTACTTCCTCGTGCAGTGGCTGGCCCCGCTCGCCTCCGAGGCGCCGGAGTTCATCATCGCAGTGATGTTCGCTCTGCGCGGTATGGGCGCGGCCGCTATCGGCACGCTGATTGCCTCGAAAGTCAATCAGTGGAGTTTGCTCGTCGGCTCGCTGCCGGTGGCATACTGGTTCGGCGGCGGCACCGCGAACCTTCCAATGGACGACCGGCAGGTCGAGGAGTTCGTGTTGACCGCCACCCAGACCCTCCTCGGCGTCGCGATCATCATCGCGCTGCGGTTCGGTTGGCTCTCGGCGCTGGGCTTGGCGTTCCTATTCGGACTGCAATTTCTCATCACCGACACGAGCGGGAGATACCTGCTCAGCCTCGCGCAGGGAGTTCTCGCGATCGGCTACCTCATCGTCCACCGCCGCCATATCCTGCCCACCCTCGCGGCCCCCTTTCGGCGACCTCGCGGGCAGGCACCTAGCGAGCCCGAACCGGTTCAGGCGGGACGCCAGTAACATGAAACCAATGTCCAACCTTGCCGTCACCCGCGTGGTCGAGGACTACGTCACGCTCATCTGGAAGGCTTTCGAGTGGCCAGGTGGCACGCCTACGACGACTGATCTCGCAGCCCAACTCGGCGTGACGCCGTCCACCGTGTCGACGACCTTGAAGAAGCTCGCGCGCGATGGCTTCATCGAGTACGAACCATACGGCGACATCACTCTCACCGAGGCCGGACACGCATTGGCTGTACGGGTCGTACGACGGCACCGGATCCTGGAGACCTACCTCGTCCACGCTTTGGGGATGCCCTGGGACGAGGTCCACCACGAAGCTGATCACCTCGAGCACGCCATTTCCGACGCGGTGCTTCAGCGGATGGACGATGCCCTCGGCAATCCCACCCACGACCCGCACGGCGACCCCATCCCTGATGCACGAGGAGTCGTGCGGATCAGCCACGACGAATCATTGGCGGACGCCTCGCCTCCAGCGACGTTTCAAGTCACTCGGGTCTCGGATCGGTCCTCCGACCTGCTGCGTTATCTGCAGTCTCTGGGCATCAACGTAGGTGCTCGCTTGCGCGTGGACGAGGTGAATGCGGCTGCCGACGCCATCCGGCTTTCGATCGACGGCGCTCGGGTGCAGTTGAGCCTCTCCAGCGCGGCCGCTATTCGTGTGCGGCCGCTTTAACTCGGATTACTGTTAGGCGAGGAACCTCTCCGCGCGCTGCTCACGCCTGCTGCGGGGGCATTCGTGGCGGAACCGACTGACTGCGGCTCATGGTGATCGAGTTACGCAGCACGTTGGCGCTCCCGGCGCCCGGGCGATCGATGTGTGCCAACATGCCCAGGTGCTGAACCTGAGGGTCGGCGAAGACCTCGTCCATGGCCAGCACCGGCCCACACGGCACCCCGACCTCATTGAGCTTCTCGATCCAGTACGCCCGAGGTTGCTCGGCGAATAGGCTATCGAGCAGGTCATTCAACTCGTCGCGGTGCGCGTAGCGCTGCTTCGACGTCGCGAATCGCGGATCATCCGCACGAACGCGCGGACCGAGCAGATCGCACAGTCGGCCGAAGAGACGATCACCCATCGCCGCGACGTTCAGATGGCCGTCAGCGGCGGTATACGTGCCCATCGGCGCCACTGTCGGGTGGTGGTTGCCTTCTGTCGTCGGAACCTCGCCATCGACGGTCCATCGCGCCGCTTGGAAATCCAAGAATGCGAGCATCGCTTCGATCAATGAGACCTGTACCCACTGCCCCTTACCGGATCGCGCACGCTCGTGTACGGCGATCAGCAGGCCGATCGCCAACTGGTGCCCGGCGGCAAGATCGGAGACCGCGATACCTGCCCGTACCGGGCCCGCACCCGGCGGACCGGTGATACTCATCAACCCGCCCATCCCCTGGATGATCTGATCGACGGCGCCTCGCTCCGAGTATGGGCCGTGCTGCCCATATCCGGAGATGCTCCCGTAGATCAACCGTGGATTGCGCGCCGAGAGCGTTTCGTAGTCGACACCCAGCCGGAACTTCACCGGGGCGCGGTTGTTCTCGACGACGATGTCAGCAGCGTCGGTCAGTTCGTACAGACGCGCTCGATCGCCTTCATCCTTGAGGTCGAGTTCCATCAGTGACTTGGAGCGATGCAGGTTGAGATAGTCCGCCGAAGCCCTGTCCCCCAGCCCGCCGCCGCTACCGGCTGGAGGCTCGATTCGAATAACGTGGGCGCCCCAATCTGCTAGGTACCGCACCGCCGTCGGGCCCGCCCGGGCCACGGTGAGGTCGATGACCACCAGATCATCCAGCGGCCCACTGGCCCTCCCGGCTATGTCAGACGGATGTGCTGGCATGGTCCACCTTCCTGCTTGTCGGTGCGCGCTCGGACGCGACACGATCTTCTACGTCGCCGATAGTGGCACGCGCTGCCCTACGCGCGTTGACGCGACCAAGCCAACTCAGTAGCGGGACGACGCCCATCGCCGCGATGCTCACCACGAGCAGCAGGATCGACAGTGCCGCAACTTCCTGATACAAGGAAGCCGCCGCGAGGCTCATGATGATGACCGCGATGACGTTGTTCTGTCCATTGAACAAGAAGATGGAGCTGTCTAGGTCACGGAATTGCAGAATGAAGGTCAGGACGCCCACGACCAGGATCGGCCCACGAAGCAGCGGCATCGTCACTCGGCGGAACGTAGTCAACCACCCGGCGCCTAAGCTGCGGGCCGCGTCTTCCAACGACCGATCAACCTGCATCAAACCGGCGTGCAGGTAGGTAAACGCCAACGGCAGATTTCCTACGATATAGGCGATCAACAAAATCCATAGCGTTCCGGCAAGGTTCGCGAAGCCTGCGCCGTACGCGATGATCAACGCGATGCCCAACACCGAGCCGGGGAACGCGAGCGGTAGCAGCATCACCGGCGCAATCGTGAGCGACGCCCGCGATTTCTGCCGCTCGACAAGCCACGCCCCGAGCATTGCGATCGCGATTGCCAGCACTGCCGCGCCCAGCGAGAGCAAGAAACTGTTACGGAACGCGTCGATGATCTGTTGCTGGCCAAGAATCGACTCGAAGTTGCCGGTGAGGGTGAAGTTGTCGGCACCGATCGGATTGCCCATGGTTTCCCGGAATGCGGTGAGCAGCAATATCCCGAACGGCAGGACGACGGTGACTGCAACAACGCCGAGCCCCAGAATCGCTGCCGGAATCCGCCACTTGCCCAGGCGAATCAGCGAACGTTGTCCCGGCTTCCCGCTGATAATGGAGAAACTCCGGCCACCAAAGCGGACGCGCTGTAGGTAGATGAGGACCCCTAGCACGATAATCGTCGGTATGCCGAGTACTGCGGCCATCTCAATGCGCGGCGGGAAGGTCGTGAGCTTGAGCATCGCCGTGGCGATGTTGTCGAACCGACTAGGCCCGCCAAGCAACTGCGCGGGGCCGTAGGCGACGAACGAGACCGTAAACACGAGGATGCATCCGGCGTAGATCGCCGGCATGATCAGCGGGACCGTGATCTTGCGGAACACCGTCCACCGGCCCGCTCCCAAACTCGCGGCTGCGTGCTCGAGCGGAACCTCGATATTGTCGAGCGCCGCAGCCGTGGGGAGCAGGATCAGCGGAAACATCACCACTGCCATGCAGAACACGATCCCCCACGGCGACATGATGTTTATCGGGCCGGTATCGAGGCCGAACCATTCCTGGAAGGGCTGATTGAGCAGGCCTGTTCGCGGTGAGAGCAGCAGGATCCACCCCAGCACTGCCACGAAGTTGGGGATGATAAACGTCATCAGCGATGCGCCGCGCACGAGCCGTTTGAACGGCATGTCGGTACGCGCGATGAGGAACGCCAACGGCACCGCGAAGACTAGGCACAGGCCCGTCGTGGCCAGCGCTGTCCATAGTGAGTTCCACGCAGCGATGAGCAACGACGGCTCGGCGAGGATCTGGCTGTAGTTTCCTAGCCCGAAGGAACCGTCCTCCTGCCGAAAACTCAGCCGTACCAGCCCGAATGTCGGGTAGAGAACGAGCGCGATCCCTGCTATCGCCCAGATCCCAAACGCGATAAAGCGTGAGCGCATCTAGCCCAGCGCCTCGTCGAAGTTGGCGATGACCTCGTCACGCGTCGCGAGCAAATCGGGAACGTCGACGGTCACGATGGTGAGATCCTCCAATGGAGGTACGCCATCCGGCGCCGGGGAATCCTTCAGGACCGGGCGGTAACCCTCGTCCTTGATTTGATCCTGGTATGCAGAACACAGGATCCATTGCGCAAACACCAGCCCGGCGTTCGGATGCGGGGCATCGGCGAGCACGCCAATCTCACCCGTCGTGGCCGGCACTCCTTCTTCGGGATAGATCATCTTCAACGGTTCGCCTCCGCTGGCGGCGCGCATGACCTCGGATTCGATTCCGGGCACCGCGAAGTCGGCCTCTCCGGTGAGAATCAACTGGTTGAGCGTCAGCGAACTGTCGGTGATGGTGGTATCGGCACCCGCGAACGTCGCGAGGTACTCATCGCCCATCGTCTGCGTAATTCCGTATGTCGCGGCCAACGCCGAGCCCGATGAAGCAGGGTTCCCGAAAGCCACGATGCGCCCGTCGAGATCGCCGGATAGCGCGTCCCAGGTTTCAGGCACCGATCCCTCCAACAGTGTCTCGTTGTACTGGATACCAAACAGGAGCAGCGAGTTCGGATATGAGTAGCGGTTCGGATCCTTGAGGCCGTCAACGAAGTCATCGGCGTTGGGTACCTCGAACTCCTCGAGGACACCTTCATCGGTCCATTTGATGAATCCGCTCGGTTCGGCCAATCCGACGACGTCGGCCGGCACCGTGCCAGCTTCCAGGGAGGTGTCCACCTGCTGGATGAGGTCACCGGTGGGCTGTCTGTTTACCGACACCTCAATACCTGTCGCGGCATTGAATTTCTGCGAAATTCGCTGCAGTTGATCATCCGCGGACGGGGAAAAGTAGACGACCTGCCCCTCCTCGGTCGCCTTGTCCAGCACCTCCTGATCAATCCCACACTCGCTCGCAAGGTCGATACTCCCACCCCCGCCTTCGTCGCTCCCGCATGCCGTGAGCCACGGCAAGGACAACGCGGGGAGCACGGCTGCAACTATCTTCCGGCTACGCAACTTGGTCATTGGGTACTCCTTGCTCAGCTGATTCAACTTGTTCGTTCTCCAGACCGCAGCACGATCCGGCATGCACATCCACGACCACGCGATCTCCCGGACGTAAGGTGGCGGGCCCCGGTACTACGGCACGGAAATCTCCTAAGCCATCGATTCGCCGCAGCAGGTATTCGGTGGCCTCGCCGAGGTACATCGCCTCGTCAACCACCGCGTACTCTTCGCCTTCGGCGGCTAACTTGACCGACACGCCACCTGGACGCACCGACACCCTGATCGGTCCGGGGGGACTCCCCTGCGGCACGTAAGCACGCACGACGCAGCCGAATACCGAGACCATTCCCAGAGCCTCGCCGACCATCTCGTGCAACTCACCATCGACCAGGTTGGTCGCGCCAAGAGCCTTGGCGACGAATCCATTGCGTGGTTGGGCGTAGAGGTCCGCCGGACGGCCGAGTTGCTCGATCCGTCCCTCTCGCATCACTGCGATTCGGTCGGCAAGCGACAACGCCTCGGTCTGATCGTGCGTTACGTACACCATGATCCGCGAGGACTCCGTGTGTAGGCGGCGAATCTCGCGCCGCATCTCCTCGCGAAGCTGCGTATCGAGATTGCTCAGTGGCTCATCAAGGAGCAACACGCGAGGCCGGGTGATCAGCGCGCGGGCCAACGAGACGCGTTGCTGCTGCCCGCCGGAAAGTTCGTGCGGATAGCGATCGATCAACGGACCTAGCTGCACGCTATCGAGCGCATCCTTGACTTGGCGCTGAATGGCTTTACGACTGGCATGCAGCCGAGGACCGAAGCCGACATTGTCGGCCACCGTCATATGCGGCCACAGCGCATAGTTCTGGAATACGACGGCCATATTGCGCTTTTCGGCAGGAACGAACCGATCCGCCGATGCGAGCGCACGGTCGTCAAGTTCAATCGACCCGGCGTCTGGCCGCTCGAAGCCGGCGATCAGTCGCAAGGTGGTCGTCTTGCCACATCCGCTGGGGCCCAACAGGACTAAGGACTCGTCAGATGCCAATTCCAGGTTGATGTCGGTGAGGGCTTGGTAGTCACCAAACGTCTTGCTCAGCCCGGTGAGAGTGAGGGACCCGGCGTCCTGGTGGGGGTTGCTTCGTGCAAATTTTCGGCGAGTCGATGACGACATAGGCATGGATCTCCAGACCGCGCGATGCGCGCGAAGTGTTTCGTCTCACGGAACGCTCGTTTCGCTTTGTGCCAGAGTGGCAGCACGCCCGCAAGCGTGTCAAGAGTCACGTCGGACCCTTTTTCAACGACGTCCAGCCTTGGGCGCGCACCACCACCGAGGCGCCGCAACCGCGATCGGCACGGCCAAGGTCGCCGTACCGGCACGTCGGCATCCTGGGGCGGGATACGCTGATTTCCCTATCTCTCGTTGCTCACTAGGGAGCTTTAGTGCGTAGCTTGCAAGTCGCGTTCGCCGTGTTGGAAGAGATCGCCGAGGCCCAGGTAATCGGCGTATCCGAGCTTGCCCGTCGGTTGGATCTGCCCAAGGCAACGGTTCAACGTTCGTTGCAGGCGCTCGCCGACGTCCGGTACGTCGTACGTGCAGACAATGCGCAGTGGCAGCTCAGCGCGCGAGTGCTCGGCTTAGCCAGCCAGATGAAGTACCACGACAACCTCGCCAGAGCCGCGCGACCAGCGATGAAGGACCTCTGCGACGAGGTGAACGAGACGATCCACCTCACGGTCCGCGAGGATCGGTGGGTCGTCCTGGTCAGCTTGGTCGAGCCGACCCGACCGGTGCGGACCACCGCGCACATCAGCAGTATGCAGTTGGCGCACGCGACTGCGACGGGCAAGGCCATGTTGGCCGCGCTGTCGGATGAGGACGTGCGCGAACTGCTCGGCACCGGGCTCGAGACACCCACCGAGCGCACCATCGCCACGATCCCAGCCCTACTCAAAGCGCTCGCCCAGATACGTCAGCGCGGCTACGCGATCAATGACCGCGAATACCAGATCGACACCGCGTCGATTGCGGCTCCGATCCGAGATGCGAGCGGACGTACGGTCGCCGCCATGAGTATTTCCTCGCCGGCCACTCGGCTCAAGCGCAACCTCTGGAAGCCGTACGGCGAGGCTGTCGCCCGCGCGGCCTCCCGGGTGCAGATCTAACCGATCGCGAAACTTGACAGGTCATCCCCGCTTTTGCTTGGCTCACTCCGTGAAATGAAACATGAGTTCCGTATAACGGAACATCGCGGGTGGCGTGGGATTCGAGTTCCTGTGTCACCAACAGATGTGACACCAACGAGCGGACACTCTGGTGCCCGCGTGAACCAGAGTCACGGTGAGGAACGACATGACAGCAACCCTTGAGTTGGATCGCCCCAAACCCGGCGTAGCGGTGATCACTTTCGCCAATCCACCGAGAAACCAAATGAGCGCCGACGCGCTCGTCGCCTTCCACGACATCCTCGATGAATTGGAGAAGGACCTACAGGTCCGCTGCCTGGTCATCACCGGCACCGGATCTTCCTGGTGCGCCGGCGCAGACTTGCGCGAAGAGCGTGGCCAAACGCCAGAGCAACTAAAGGCGCACGCTGATTCCAGGGCCTCCTTCGGGACCTTGATCGGCCGGCTCGAAACCATCCGCTTTCCGGTTATTGCTGCGATCAACGGATACACGATCGGCGGTGGCATGGAGCTGGCACTCGCGTGCGACATCCGCGTCGGGTGCGAGGACGCCGTTTTCGTGTGTGCCGGAGTCAACGTCGGACTCATCGCGAGTTGGTATCGGCTACCTCGGGCCATCGGCCTCGGACCTGCCAAGCACATGCTGCTGACCGGGGACAAGTTTGACGCCGATTGGGCGTTACGCAACGGCCTCATCACCGCGCTCTACGGCGCCTCCTCGTTGCTGGATGAGTCTGTCAAGCTCGCCGACCGGATCGCGACTCGGGCTCCGCTTTCGGTGGAGGCGACGAAGGAGTGCTCGGCTCAAGCGTTCGAACTCTCCAGCGAGAGCGCCGCCGCGCTACACACGGAGAAGTTCCTCATCATGGCCGCCAGCGCGGACCACCGCGAAGCGGTCGCATCCTTCTTCGAGAAGCGTCCTGCAACATTCCTGAGGAAGTGAACAGATGCAACTCGGATTGACCGGAGCAGCAGCGCTGGTAACCGGAGCCAGCACGGGGATAGGCCGGGCGATCGCGCAGCAACTCGTCGAATCCGGCGCGCGAGTCGTGGTCTCCAGTCGTCGCTCGCCCGCGATACCCGTGGACGGCGCTCACGCGGAGTTTCTCGGCGACTTCGCGACACCGTCGTGGGCCGATGAACTCGTCACTCGCGCCACGCAATCACTCGGTGGCCTGGATATCGTCGCGCATTGTGCCGGCGGGGCGGTAAACGGAAGCTTCGATGCCCTCGACGCACCGGCGTGGCGCGACGGACTGGATCTCAATCTGCTCAGCGCCGTCGATCTGGTCCGCGCAGCCACACCACACCTGCGCGCCAGTCGCGGCCGAGTCCTGCTGTTGGGCGCCGTCAGTGGATCGGAGCCACGGGCGCACCACAGCATTTCAAATGTCGCAAAAGCGGGGATCGCTGCGTTGGGCAAGTCGCTGAGCCGCGATTTGGCACCCGACGGAATCATCGTCAATGTAATCGCGCCTGGCCGGATCCGGAGCGCCCAGGTAGATCGCGGATACCCGACCGAGCAAAGTCGCCGCGATTTCGCCGAATCCCAGATCCCGCTACAGCGCTTCGGCGAAGCTGACGAAGTTGCCAGCCTTGCGGCCTATCTCGTGTCGCCGCTGAACACCTACGTCACCGGACAGGTGATCGACGTCGATGGCGGTATGTCGCTGAGCTACTAGACATGGTGTAACTGAACGAAAGTTGGGCTCCGGAGGTATCCTCCGGAGCCCAACTCTTGCTGTGGTGATTAGCGGAAGATTCCGCCGAGTCCGCCCTGCGGGTTATTGCCCGGAGCGAGCGAGGCTGCCCACTGCGCGAACGCCGATGGGTTGCGGGTCTGTAGGTAGATCCGCCCGGGGCCGGCGAAGTCGAACACGAATCCCTCACCGGACTTCATCGACTGTATCGTGCGGCCTTCGACAGCGCGCCGCATCCGGAACTGGATATTCAGGTCGTAAGCGACGACGTGACCGGTATCGACGACGATCTGCTCGCCCGGGGCAAGATCGACCACGTCGATCGCGCCGAACACGCTGACGACCGCGGTGCCCTGCCCATGGCATCGGATACCGAAACCGCCCTCACCGCCGAACAGGTTCGCCATCCCGCCCCACTTGGTCTCGATCTCGGTGCCGTACGAGTTCGCGATCCAGTTTCCGCGAGCGAGATAGAACGGCCGGTCGGGCTGAATGTCGATCGGCATGATGTCACCGGGCAGCACGCCGGTGACATCGACCCAGCCACCCTGCTGCGGCGCGGTGTACGTGGTGGTGAAGAACGATTCGCCGGCCAGCACCGAGCGCTTGATCCCCTGCATCACGCCGCCGGCTGACTTCGATTCGATGTGCATTCCTGGGCTGTGCATTGCCATCGCACCGCTTTCGACCCGCACGGGCTCGTTGGGTGCGAGCGAAAGCCTCGCTATTGCGAACGAAGGATTATGACGCAGATTCACCTGCATGATCGAACTCCATGTCTACTCAAGTGATCACCAGCACGAGGTCGCCACCCTCGACCTGAGCAGCACCACCGAGTGCGACGCGTTCGACCTTACCCGCGACCGGCGATGTGATCGAGGCCTCCATCTTCATCGCCTCAATGGTCGCGACCGTCTGGCCAGCTTCTATCTGATCTCCTGCCGATACCGTCACCGTCACCACGCCGGCGAACGGTGCTCCGATCTGCCCGGGGCTGCCCTTGTCTGCCTTCTCGGCAGCCGGTACATCGCTGGAGATCGACCGATCGCGCACGCTGACCGGGCGCAGTTGGCCATTGATCGTGCACATGACCGTCCGGAAACCACGCTCGTCCGGCGCACTGATCGACTGCAGACCGAGATGTAGAGTCTTCCCCTCCTCGATCGACACGCGGTACTCCAGACCGGATTCCATGCCGTACAAGAATGGGGTCGTCGGCAACACCGACACGTTCCCGAACTTTTCGTAGTGGTCGAGATACTCGCGGGTGGGTCCGGGGAATAGCAGCCGGTTCAGCGTGCCACGTCGGTCCGAACTCAGACCGGCTCGATCTGCCGCGGTGAGTTCGGTCATCTGTGGGGTGGCCTTGCGCCCGTCCAACGCCTTGGTGCGGAAGGGCTCTGGCCACCCGCCAGGGGGATCTCCCAACTCACCGTTCAGGAAGCCGATCACGGAGTCGGGAATGTCGAACTGGCCCGGGTTCTCCTCAAACTCGGCCGGGTCTGCACCGACGGCGACCAGCTGCAGCGCGAGGTCGCCGACGACCTTGCTCGATGGCGTCACCTTGACGACGTTGCCGAGAATCCGGTTCGCGGCCGCGTACATGTCCTCGATCTGTTCGAATTTCTCGCCCAGGCCGAGCGCGATGGCCTGCTGCCGCAGGTTGGACAGTTGCCCGCCGGGAATCTCGTGGGTGTACACCCGACCGGTCGGTGCCGGCAGCCCGGACTCGAACGGCGCGTACAACTTGCGCACGCTCTCCCAGTACGGCTCGAGGTCGCATACCGCCTGTAGATCGAGTCCGGATTCGCGTGCGGAGAAGTCGGTCGCGGCCACCAGCGCCGACATCGACGGCTGGCTGGTCGTGCCGGCGACGGACGCCGACGCTGCGTCCACGGCATCTACGCCCGCTTCGATCGCGGCCAGCAACGTGCCTAGCTGGCCACCGGTCGTATCGTGCGTGTGCAGATGCACCGGTAGATCGAAACGCTCGCGCAACGCCGTCACGAGCGTGCGGGCGGCCGGGGCCCGCAGCAATCCGGCCATATCCTTGATCGCCAGCACATGTGCGCCCGCGGCGACGATGTCGTCGGCCAGTCGCAGGTAGTAATCGAGCGTGTACAGCTTCTCCGCGGGATTACTCAGATCGCCGGTGTAACACAGGGCCACCTCGGCGACGGACGTGCCGGTCTCGCGGACGGCATCGATCGCCGGTCGCATCTGCGAGACATCGTTGAGCGCGTCGAAGATGCGGAACACATCGATACCGGTCGCCGCGGCCTCCTGGACAAACGCATTGGTGACGTCGGCCGGGTACGGCGTGTAACCCACCGTATTGCGCCCGCGCAGCAACATCTGCAAGCAGATGTTCGGCACGGCCTCGCGCAGAGCGGCAAGGCGATCCCAGGGACTCTCGTTCAGGAAGCGCAGCGCTACGTCGTACGTCGCACCGCCCCACGCCTCGATGCTCCACAGTTGCGGCGTCAGTCGCGCGACGTGACCGGCCACATTCAGCAAATCCTCGGTGCGGACCCGGGTCGCCAACAGGGACTGGTGCGCGTCACGGAAGGTGGTGTCGGTAATCGCGATCCGCTCGTACGCGCGCAGCCCAGCCGCAAATCCCTCCGGGCCGAGATTGCGCAGGTGATCGCGCGAGGAGGGCGGCGGTGGCACGCTCAGGTCGAGGGCGGGCAGTTTGGTGACCGGCTGAACCTCGATCGGCTTCTCGCCGTTCGGCTTGTTCACCGTGACGTCAGCGAGGAAGTTGAGCAACTTCGTACCGCGATCGGCCGACGAACGCGCGGTGAGCAATCGCGGGTGCTTGTCGATGAAGCTGGTCGTCAGGCGGCCGGCCTGGAAATCAGGATCGGCCAGCACCGCCTGCAGGAACGCCACGTTGGTGGACACCCCGCGGATCCGGAACTCCGCAATGGCGCGCGCCGCGCGCTCCACGGCGACGCTGAAGTCGCGTCCACGGCAGGTGAGTTTGGTCAGCATCGAATCGAAATGCGCACCCACCTCGGCACCGGTGTACGTCGTACCACCGTCCAGGCGCACACCAGCGCCGCCGGGTGAGCGGTAGGTCGTAATGATGCCGGTGTCCGGACGGAATCCGTTGGCGGGATCCTCTGTCGTGATGCGGCACTGCAGTGCCGCGCCGCGCACCTGAATCGAATCCTGGTCCAGGCCCAGGTCGGCGAGACTCTCCCCTGCCGCGATCCGCAGCTGCGAACGCACCAGATCGACGTCGGTGATCTCCTCGGTCACCGTGTGCTCGACCTGGATGCGCGGGTTCATCTCGATGAAGACGTAGTTGCCGTCCGGGTCGAGCAGGAACTCCACAGTACCGGCGTTCTTATAACCGATCTCGCGGGCAAAGCGCACGGCGTCCGCGCAGATCCGGTCGCGAAGTTCCGGATCGAGGTTGGGTGCGGGCGCGATTTCGACGACCTTCTGGTGCCGGCGCTGGACGGAGCAATCACGTTCGAAGAGGTGGATCACGTTCCCCTCGCCGTCGGCGAGGATCTGCACCTCAATGTGCCGGGGCTCGGTGACGGCCTGCTCTACGAAGACGGTCGGATCACCGAACGCGCCCTCGGCCTCGCGCATGCACGCCTCGATGGCCTCTCGCAGGTCGCCTTCGGCATCGACGCGACGCATGCCCCGACCACCACCACCGGCGACTGCTTTGACGAACAGCGGGAACGGGATCTGCTCGGCCGCCTTCATCAGTTCATCGGCGTCGGTGGACGGCGGAACGGACTGCAGCGTCGGCACTCCGGCTCTCTGCGCGGCAGCGATCGCGCGCGCCTTGTTGCCGGTGAGCGTGAGCACTTCGGCGCTCGGCCCGATGAAGGTGATCCCGGCAGCGTCACACGCCTCCGCGAGCTTCGGGTTCTCACTCAGGAAGCCGTAACCCGGATAGATCGCGTCCGCGCCGCATTTGACCGCGGTCTCGACGATGAGTTCGGGGTCCAGATAGGCGCGGACAGGGTGCCCTTCTTCGCCGATCTGGTAGGCCTCGTCGGCCTTGAGCCGATGCTCAGAATTGCGATCTTCGTACGGGAACACGGCGACGGTGCCGGCGTGCATCTCGTACGCAGCTCGAAAGGCCCGGATCGCAATCTCGCCGCGGTTGGCGACGAGGACCTTGGAAAACCCGGGCCGCTCGGTGGAGCGGGCTGCCTGGCTCGTTACATCGTGGTCCATGTGGCTATCAATCTTCCGGTCTTGGCGAATTCACGCCAACGGCAGGGATCATGTGAACCTACCAGCGACGCAAGGGCCGTCCAGGTCGATCTCATGGTGCGGACGACGACCCATGATCTATGTTGCGTTCACCACGCGACCTCATGGCATTGCTTCGTCGGCGCGGTCTCGATCTGCAGCGTCGCGTGCTCGATCCCGTGATCACGTTGTAGCGCTGTCTGCGCCGCGACGAGTACCGCTTGTCGCTGGCCCTCCGCATTAACCCGCAGGTGCGCAGTTGCCACGTTCATTCCGGAGGTGAGGGTCCACACGTGCAGGTCGTGGATGTCCAGGACGCCATCCAGTTCGCGCAACTCGCGTTCGATCACGGCGAGGTCCAGATCCTTGGGCGCGTGTTGACCGAGTACGTGCAGCACCTGCCTACCCAGGATCACCGCGCGAACCGCAACGAAAGCCCCGATAGCGAGGGCGACGATGGTGTCCCAGATACCCGCCCCGGTAATCATCACCAGCATGCCCGCGGCGATGACTCCGACGCTGCCGGCCGCATCGGCGACAACTTCGTAGTACGCCCCTTTGACGTTGATCGACTCCCGTGATCCGGCGCGTAACAGCACCATCGAGATGAGATTGATCGCCAGGCCCAGCGCTCCGACGATGAGCATCGTGCCGGTGGCCAGTTCCGTGGGCGCACCAACTCGGCCGATCGCCTCGACGACGACGTACGCCGCCACGCCCAACATGATGAGCACGGTCAGCCCGGCGGCAAATACCTCGACCCGGTACGAGCCGAACGAGCGCCGTCCGGTGCGATCCGGCCGAGTCGCGATCCGAGTGGCCACCAGTGCTGCGCCGAGCGCGATGACATCGGCGGCCATATGGCCGGCGTCGGAAATCAGCGCCAGCGATCCGGACGCGATACCCGCAACGAGCTCGACGACGAAGAACACCGCGACCATCGCGAACGCGACGGCTAGCTTGCCCCGGTGTCGCGCGCCGGCATGCGCCGCATGATCGTGTCCAGCACCCATGTCTTCCTCCAACTCGACCGATACATTCAATAGTACGCATATGTGCATCGATTTGGCATGCGCCGGTAGTAATCGGTTGTTGGTCTAGTCGCGGGCTAGCGCGAGATCGGCGAGTTTTGCGACCGTGTTGATATTGCGGGCCGTGCCAGTGGCCGCGGCAGGCAGCTGCAACTTGGAGCTGCCCATTCCGTCGGGGTAGGCGATATAGATCTCGCGCGTCCCGATTGCGATCCGCTCTGTCCGTTGAAAGCGAACGTGATCCAGAGCGTCCGGCAGCGGCGCAGATTCCAAGAAAGAGACAAGCGTGAACTTCCCGGGCGTATCGGTGAACGGATTCGCCGCACGCACCTGCGCCATCTGCGCCGCAGTCCGGACGAACACCGGACATGCCTTGCCGAAGTAGGTGTAGAGCCGAGCGGCGAGCGCATCGCGCACCGCAACCTCATCGGCATCGGAGGTGAAGACGACGTTCCCGCTGGCGATGTACGTCGCCACCTCACCGAATCCGACCTCGACGCACATCGCGCGCAACTCGGCCATCGGCAACCTCCCGGTACCCCCAACGTTCACCGCACGCAGCAACGCGACATAAGCAGTCATGCGCACCCCCTCGCAGCGATAGTGGCATAGCCGTGATCGCTTCGGCCGATCCCGCTGCCCGTCGTCACGACCGACCCCCATCGCGACGAACTATGGTTCAGCACCGCACAGCCTTAATCGGTTCGCTGGCCGCTTCAGGGTTACCGTCTCGGCCAGCCTGCGTTATGTTCACCGTAGATAACGAACACTCGAAACAGGGGAAACGCCATGGCCAGTAGTGAACCCAAACCGGACGGCGGACCACGCGTCGGCATCGTGTCTGCCGGCAACGACGTGTCGATTTGTAACCTCCCGATCATCCGCCAGGTGGACGCCGTACGCAGCGAACTGCTGTCCCTCGGCGTCGAGGCGACCGTATCCGGCGTCCCGTCCGTGACCGACGGAATAGCGATGGGCACACCCGGAATGCTGACCTCACTGACATCGCGCGACCTACTCGCCGATGCACTCGCGTTCCGGGTACGCAACGAACAGCTTGACGGCGTGATCGCATTCGGCGCCTGTGACAAGACCAACCCTGGTCTGATGATGGGCATCGCCGCGGCCAATGTCCCATCGATTTACATCTACGGTGGCTACTCGCAGGGCGGGCTGCATCGCGGTAAGCGCCCCGACGGTATGGGCGTCGTGGAGGGTGTCGGCAAAGTGGGCGCCGGCACCATGACCGAAGACGACCTCAACGACATCACCCGACACTCGAACGCCACCGCGGGCGCGTGCGGCGTCTTGGCGACCGCGAACACCATGGCCTGCGTCGGCGAGGCGTTGGGGATCTCCCCGGTGGAAAGTTCCGGGCCTCCCGGCTCCTGGGCAAACCGGGAAGTGCTTGCCCGCACCGCCGGCGAACACCTACTCCAGATGATCGAAAACGGTGGTCCGCTCCCCCGCGAAATCATCACCCGTCAGTCGTTGCTCAATGCGGCGGCGGTCGTCGCTGCTATCGGCGGGTCCACCAACGCCGCGCTGCATCTACCCGCGATCGCCGCAGCAGCGGGGATCGAGTTGGATGTATTCGAACTGGAGAAGGTCTTCGCGCGTACGCCGTACATCGTTGACGTGCTGCCCGGCGGTAAGCAGGGGCACTTCGCGTTCTACAAGGCAGGCGGGGTGGGACTCATCATCCGAATGCTGATCGACGAAGGCCTCGTGGACGGCGACGCCCCCACCATCCAAGGCACGACCCTGCAGGAAACGTACGGACACCTGGAACTGCCGACCGATCAGACCGTGATCCGCCCGATGACGCAGCCACGCTCCCCCCGCGGCGGTACCCAGATTCTGCGCGGCAACCTCGCGCCCGACGGCGCAGCGATCAAGGCAGCAGGACTGGCCGTACATAAGCACACCGGCCCCGCGCGGGTATTCGAGAGCGAGGCTGACTGCATGCAGGCCGTGCTGGATCAACAGTATGAATCCGGAGATGTGCTCGTGATCCGCAATGTCGGTCCGCGAGGTGGGCCAGGAATGCCGGAGATGCTCGCGGTCACCGCCGCAATCTATGGCCAGGGACACGGCGAGGACGTCGCGCTGATCACCGATGGACGATTCTCCGGAGGCACCCGCGGGCTGTGCGTCGGACACATCAGCCCCGAGGCCGCACTGGGCGGTCCGGTGGGAGTGCTGCGTAACGGCGACGAGATCACGATCGATCTTGATACCGGCACGATCGATGTGGCGTTGACGCCGGAGGAACTGGCCGCGCGGCTGTCCGAGTTCACGCCGCACCGTCCCGTGGTCAACGGCGTGCTGTGGAAGTACGCGAACCGTGCCGGATCCGCGCGTCATGGCGCCGTCGCCGCGGAGTGTGCCTCGTGACCGAACGCCAGACTCATTCGGACCGTTACGTCACCTCCGGCTACCAGAACGCGCTGCACCGCGCCTACCTCTACGGTTTGGGCCTGACCGACCGCGATATGAAACAACCGTTCGTCGGCGTCGCCCAATGCGTCAACGAGGCGCGCCCCGAGGCACGGGCACTGCAGGCCGCATTCGACATCACCCGCGATGCGTGCGCGGCCGCCGGATTGACCTCTCGACACTTCGGGGTCCCGGTCGCGCTGCACGAATCCGAGCCCGCGGACGCCGTGCAGGCCCGCGAATTCGCCGCGGACTCCTGCGAGCTCGTCGTCCGCGGTCACTGGTACGACGCCTTAATCGGCACAGCGGCAACTCCTGCGAGCATGTTCGGCGTTGCGCAAACGATAATCCGGCTGAGAATTCCCGGGCTGGTCGTCGTCCCGCGGCTACGGTCGGCGTCCGCGGATGTGCTCGCCACCGTTGCTCTGCTCGAGCGGCTGCAGCTGGCCGTGCAGGTGTCGGTTGAGGAAGCGCCGGACGAATTGAACGCCGCCTGCCTGCGGTTGCGGGCCGAAGTCGACGGGTCGGCGCGGACGAACTCACTGGCCGATGATCTGCGCGGCGGGGTGCTTGGTGACCTCGCGGTGCCGGAGACGATCTGGAGCGGACTTGCCGCGTTAGCCCATGAGTGCGGTATCAGTTCCCTCGCTGAGCTCGGCCTTCAGCTACCGGCCGGCGTCGATGATGAATCCGCCGTCACCGCGGGGATCGAATATCCCGGACCGATCGAGAGCCCGCTGAATTACGACGCGCTCTAAGTGCGGGTGCTCGCGCCGCCGTCGACGTGACGAACGGCGGCGCGAGCCACCTATCGCTGGCTGCTCACCCGCGGGGCGCGTACATAATGATGCCGACACCGACCAGGCAAATGATCGCGCCAATAACGTCGTATCGATCTGGTTTGAATCCGTCCGCGATCATCCCCCACAGCAATGATCCAGCGACAAACACACCGCCGTACGCCGCGAGGATGCGTCCGAAGTTCGCGTCGGGTTGCAGCGTCGCGACGAGCCCATAGGCGCCCAGAGCGATAATCCCCGCGCCGACCCATAACCAGCCGCGATGTTCGCGAATCCCTTGCCACACAAGCCAGGCGCCGCCGATCTCGGCGATGGCAGCTAGCACGAACAACAGCACGGAACGAGCGATCATCGCCCTATTGTGCACGGCGCTGCGTCAACACGAAGCCGAGCACCGCGCGCACAGTCCGGCCGCTCCCTACGAGGCACAGCCTCATGTTTCCGCCGCCGGTCTCTAGCCGTCGGCGCCACGCAATGCCAGAGTGAGCAGAACAGTCGAGTCAAGCCAGGGAGAACTCATGGAACTGATCGCCAGCGGATACGAACTCGTCGAAGCTCCTGTTGCGACACCAGCGGGAGGAGTCGTTTTCTCCGACGTTCTCGGTGGCGGCATCTACGAATGGTCCCCGGACACCTCGGAGACATCGACCGTGCTTGCTAAGCGACGCGGTGTGGGTGGCATGGCGCGACATGCTGACGGCGGACTGGTCATCTCTGGCCGCGATATCTCCCACCTGGCCGCGGATGGCACGACTCGGATTATCCACGAGCTCGCCGAGGACGTCAGAGGTATCAACGACCTCACCGTCGATCCCGACGGACGCATCGTCGTCGGCCAGCTTCGGTTTCGCCCATTTACCGATGAGGAGCCAGTCCCCGGCGAATACGTCGCCGTGGGCGGCGACCAGCCCACCGTGCCGGTGGTGGACGACGTCCTCTGGGTCAATGGCTGTCAGTTCTCACCAGATGGCTCGACGTTCTACGGCTGCGACGTACACCGCGGGACCGTCATCGCTGCCGATCGACAGGCCGATGGCACGTACCGAAACCGACGCGTCGTGATCGAGTCACCTACCGGCGTCGCCGACGGGATGGCGGTCGATGAGAACGGCGCTATCTGGGTCGCGCTCGGACCATCGGGTTCGGTGGGACGATTCGCTCCCGACGGAAAACTTGACCTGCAGGTCACCATGGACGCCACCTTCGTTGCCAGCCTCTGCTTCGGCGGCACCGACGGCAAAGACCTGTTCGCGACCTCCATCGCGCGCGACGGTGGGCCGGGAGCCGTCTTCCACGGACGTGTCGACGTAGCCGGGGCGCCGATCACCGCAGCCACAGTGTGAACCGCCGCGGACCACGGCGATACAGTTGCATTGTCAACGAATCAGCCGATGGGATCTCCGCATGCCCGTATATGAAAGCCTGACCGACGTCGTCGGCCGCACGCCGTTACTCGCACTCAACCGCTTCGCCCCGGATAGTGCGGCGCGGCTGCTGGCGAAACTCGAGTACTTCAACCCGTTGTCTAGCGTCAAGGATCGCACCGGTCTGTCGATCGTGCGCGCGGCTGAAGCTGACGGGCGACTCGGCCCGGGCGGCACCATCGTCGAAGCGACCTCGGGCAACACCGGAATCGCGCTCGCTTGGGTCGGCGCGTCCCTGGGGTACCGCGTAGTTCTCGTCATGCCCGACGACGTCTCGAACGAACGCCTGTTGCTGCTCAAGGCGCTCGGCGCCGAGGTCGAGTTCACCCCTGGCGCTGAGGGTATGGCCGGCGCCAATCAGCGCGCCGGTCAGATCATCGAAGCCGACCCGACCGCTTTTCTTTCCGGTCAGGGCGGCAATCCCGCGAACCCGGCAATTCACGAGGGCACCACAGGTCCGGAGATTTGGTCCGATACTGGGGGCAAGGTCGACGTGATCGTCGGCGCCACCGGGACCGGCGGAAGCCTGTCCGGCACCGGTCGCTACCTACGTTCGGTGAACCCCGACGTCAAGGTGATCGGCGTTGAGCCCGACGAAGCACCGGTGCTCAATGGTGGTGAGTGGCAGCCGCACAAGATCCAGGGAATCACCGGCGGCAACGGCGTACCCCCGACCACGGACATGGAACTCATCGACGAAGTAGTGCGGATCCCGCAAGACACCGCGATCGAGACCGCGCGTGAAATCATGCGCTCCGAAGGCGTCATGCCCGGCATCTCCTCCGGAGCCGTCCTGGAGGCAATGCGTCGCCTTGGCGAGCGTCCCGAGTTCGCCGGCAAAACCGTCGTGGGGATCCTCGCCGACACCGGCGAGCGGTACCTATCTACCGAACTGTTCGACCACGTTCGATAGCGAATCGCGCCTTCGGCGCAACGAAGTACAAACCAGGAAGGGATGTCCACGAGTAGGCACGTGCCTACTCGTGGACATCCCTTCCTGATATATCTGAGATCAGGGTCGCTACTGCGGTGCGGCGATCGTGGTGCGCAAGTCCCGCTTGAGCACCTTGCCAGTCGGGGTTCGCGGCAGCCCCTCAGGCATGAACACGACCTGGGACGGCACCTTGAACTTCGCCAGGCGCTGCGCGACATGGTCCTTTACGTCCTGCTCGCTGGGGGTTGCCCCCTCACGCGGGACGACGACCGCAACGGCCTCCTCACCCAACTCCTCGTGCGGAATGCCGATCAGCGCCACGTCTTCGATTCCGGGATGCTCGTACAGCACGGCCTCGACTTCGGCGCAGTAGATATTCTCCCCGCCACGAATGACGACGTCCTTCATTCGGTCCATCACGTAGACCCAGCCGTCCTCCACTCGACCGATATCGCCGGTATGGAACCAGCCGTCGGTGAACGCCGCCGCCGTACCCTCTGGGTTGTTCCAGTAGCCGCGCACGATGTTCGGCCCGCGGAACCATAGTTCGCCGAGTCCGCCCTCCGGTGCATCGCGACCGGTATCCGGTTCAACGACTCGCACGTCTGTACCTGGCTGGCACCGACCGACGCTGTTCGGGTTATCCAGGTAGTCAGCGCCGGTGTTGGACACGACCGCGGAAGTGGTCTCGGTCAGTCCGTATCCGTTCCCTGGGGACACCGCACGCTGGAACAGCGAACCGATCCGATCGATCAGGTCTGGCGGCACCGGCGCTCCACCGGCGCTGATGCCGGTGAGGTTCTGGTACCGCTCTGGTTTAGCCGCGACGTCCTCAAGTACGGCCCGCACTACGGTAGGCACGCCGCCGATGCTGGTTACGTCCTCGCTCACAACGAGCTCGCTCGCCTCCGCGCGGTCCCACTTGTACTGAGTGACCGTCTTAGCGCCGATCATCATGCCGAAGCCGAGTGAGGTCACGCCGGCGATGTGAAACATCGCGAACGTACAGAAAGCACTCGGTTGCGGCGCGTCCGGATCCGGCTCCGGGATTTCGCCGCCGTTGGCGATCGCGGCGCTCACCATGGCACCGAGCAGCGTGTTGCGCAGGTTCGTCACGTGGTTACGGTGCGTTCCCACCGCACCCTTCGGACGCCCGGTGGTACCGGAGGTATAGAGAATCGTTGCGTCATCCTCGGGTAGGACCTCGACATCCGGTACCGGAGCATCCAAGTCCAACGACGCCAACAGGTCACTCCATTGGCGCGCACCCTCGGTCGGCGCGCTCGGTCGTACCTCGATCAGCGGAATGCCGTCCTTGGCCAGTTGTGGCGCCAGCATCGCGGCGCGCTCACCGTCGGCAACCACCAACTTCACCCCGGAATCGTCAATCGCGTACTGCAATTCCGGAGCCGTCCACCAGGCATTCAATGGCACGATGACGAGCCCGAGGATGTGGGTGACCTGGGTCCACACCGCCCATTCCGGGTAGTTCCGCATCGCTACCGCAATGCGATCGCCCTTGACGAGCCCGTAGTCCTCCTGCAGCGCCTTCGCCAGACCCAAAACCTGTCGGGCATGATCGGCGTAGGTGACTCGTTCACCGTTGTACGCGGTGATGTAGCGATCACCGAACTGCTTTGCGGTCAGCGCGATGTCGCGCAGCGTCTGTGGCCCGTTCTTGTACACGCGCCACGGGATGCCGTTGATCTCCTGCTCGACAATCTCGAATTCCTGGCCTGGGCCGGTGAATTTCTCGATTAGCTCCGCACGGGTGATTGTGGGTGCATCAGTCATGTGTGTGCTCCTTTCCGATTAAGCCGAGTAGGCGAGGTCGAGGCCTCTGCTTGGCCATTGGACCTCGTACAACCGGCCGAGGCCGGAGGACGTCACGAACGCCTTGTGTGAATCTCCACCGACGAAGCAGATGTTGGTGACGAAGAAGTCATGCTCGGGAACCGGAATCTGATACAGAAGTTCCCCTTTCGGCGAGATCGCGCTCACTGCGCCGGTAACGAGGGTCGCCACGCACACGTTGCCATCACCGTCGACGGCCAGCGAGTCCAGTAGCTGGTAACCGGAGAATCCGTGCATCAGGTGGCCCCCGCCCGGGCCGACGCCGTCGCGACGGACCGAACCCGGCTGATCGATATCCCACGCCCATACGCGGCCGGTGTGCGTCTCGGCGACGTACACTCTCGAACCGTCCGGCGAGAGGCCGACACCGTTTGCGCTGGTCAATGGGTGCACGACCTCGGTGATCTTTGAACCGTCCGCGGCCGCGTAGTAGAGCACGGAGGTGTCACTCTTACGATCCTTGTGTTTGCCGAGATCGGTGAACCAGAATCCGCCGGTGGTGTCGAAGACGATGTCGTTCGGTCCGCGCAGTTTGCGACCCTCGCACTCGGTGTAGAGGTCGGTGACCTGGCCGGCGTCCGGGCCGTCAATCACCACGCGCTGAATCCGTCCACCGATGTAGTCGTCCGGCTCGCCGCCGGGAGCGGTCAACTCGCCGCGCTGATGCCACTCGAAGCCACCGTTGTTGCATACGTACACCGCGCCGTCCGGTCCCAGCGCCGCACCATTCGGACCGCCGCCAAGCTCCGCGATCACACTGATGTCACCGTCCGGGCTCACTCGCGACAGAGTCCCGCGCTTGATCTCCACGAGGATGACCGAACCGTCGCTCATCGCGATCGGCCCCTCCGGGAAATCCAACTCGCGCGTGATCTCACGCACCTGCGGCATCGGGTCGGGCTGACTTGCAGCGGGCATGGTGATGCGACCTTCCATCGGCTGATTGACTGATCACTACACAAAGTAGAAGTGAGCCTGTTCACTGTCAACGACCGTCCGCAGGGCAAGACGCGCACCGCACACCCTCAGCGCGCACAATGTAGCCATGACCGAAGCCCTCGAAGCGCAAGTGAACGACGACTCGGACGAGTACGAGGAACTCGAAGAGTACGACGCGCCCCCGCCACGCTCGCTGGGCTGGATCCTCGTCGTCGGCGGCGTCCTGAGTTTCATCGCATCGTTCATCCTCAGCGCCGAACGCGTCGAAATGCTCAAAGACCCGAACTACATGCCGACGTGCAGTATCAACGACGTACTGAAGTGCAGCACAGTGATGGGCTCCTCACAGGGGGAGTTGTTCGGATTCCCCAACCCGTTCATCGGTCTGGCCGCCTTCCCCATCGTGATCCTCTCCGGAGCGTTGGCCCTCTCCTCCGCGCGCGTCCCGAGCTGGTTCTGGCGCTGGCTACTGGTGGGCTCGACGTACGGCATCGTCCTGGTTGGCTGGCTGATTTTCCAGAGCCTGTACGAAATCCGCGCTTTGTGCCCGTACTGCATGGTGGTGTGGGCCTGCGTGATCCCAATCTTCTGGCGCACGCTTGGTTTCACCCTCGCCGACGGCCATTTCGGCCCGAACGTCGCAGCGGCCGGCATCTCCCGATTCCTGGGGCGGTTCTGGTGGCTGCTGACGCTGATCTCCTACGCAGCCGTCACCACGATGGTGCTGATCGCCTTCCGCTACGCCTTTTTCTAAACGCCTCAGCGCGCACTGAGGCAACAACCCGCACATGCAGAGTGTGCGGGTTGTTCCTCTTCATCCCGAGGAATGCGCTGCGGATTCCCACAGCAATGGTGATCTGGAGCACATCGGTTGCACCTGCACAGCCCGTCGTTTAGTCTTCAACCAGTTCCTATTGTGCGATCAGTGAGGAGAGATGCTGGACATGCGTACCGTTCACAGCGTCATCTCCGCGGCCCCCACGCACAATCAGCAGAACATGACCGATCACGAAGCCGCATGGCGGCTGTACGTCGATCTCGGTCTCGTCGCCAGCATGCGCTGTCGCCCTTAGACGCGGTTCCTCGTAGTCCACGTCATTTCACACATCTTCGCCGTGACGGCGTTCCGTCCGTCATGCGCAGCTCGCATCCACTAATCCGCGAGTCCTAGGCGTCCCCCACTCTGAGTCACTGCAGTCCACCTGACTGCGCCGCGGGTCGCCGTCGATGTGCCCTCCTTTTCTGACAAAGGGTCTTTTCGCATGCCACAAATTCCTTCATCCGTCGTACCCAACTTTTCCGATCAGCCGGCCCCTAAGTCGATTCAGCTCTCCGTCGCCCTCGACGGCGCCGGTTGGCATCCCGCCGCATGGCGCGAACCCGGGGCTCGGCCGGCCGACCTGTTCACCAGCGCGTACTGGGCCGACCTCGCCTTTGAGGCAGAACGGGGCCTGCTGGACTTCATCACCATCGAGGACTCTCTGGGTCTGCAGTCCGAGCACTTCGGCACTGGTGCGGACCACCGCACCGACCAGGTGCGCGGTCGGCTCGACGCCGCCCTCCTCGCCTCGGCGCTTGGCCCAATCACGTCCTCGATCGGCCTCATTCCGACGGTCACCACCACCCACACCGAACCGTTCCACGTCTCGAAGACCATCGCCTCACTGGACTACGCGAGTAACGGCCGAGCCGGATGGCGAGTGCAGGTTTCCAGCCGGCGTCACGAGTCCGAGCATTTCGGGCGGCGAGACATCCCAGAGATAGACCGGAAGTGGGCGCGAACCGAACACGGTCGCCGAGTCATCGGTGAGTTGTTTGACGAAGCCGCCGATGCGATCGAGGTGGTTCGCAGACTGTGGGACAGTTGGGAGAGCGACGCCGAAATCCGCGACGCCGAAACCGGCCGGTTCATCGATCGCGACAAGTTGCACTACATCGAGTTCGAAGGCGACCACTTCAGCGTCAAGGGACCCTCGATCACACCGCGTCCACCGCAGGGCCAGCCGGTCGTTACGGCGCTAGCCCACGCACCAATCCCCTACCAACTGGCGGCGCGAGGCGCAGATCTGGTCTTCATCACGCCGCAGACGATCGACGACATCCCGCACCTGGTCGCTCAAGTACGCGACGCCGAACGTTTGGTGAACCGCACCGGCACCCCGCTGCTTATCCACGCCGACCTACTCGTACTGCTGAATGAGACTCAGCGGGGCGCGACCGAGCGGCTAGCGCGGCTGAATGCCTCGGACGGCACCGACCTCCGCTCCGACGCCGCAATCGTCGCCACCACACCCCAGCAACTCGCCGATCAGCTCGTCGAGTGGTCTGCGGCGGGGCTGGACGGTTTCCGGCTGCGCCCCGCCGTACTCCCGGACGATTTGCGGGCGATTACCCGCGGCGTTGTTCCCGCACTACAGCGCGCGGGGCTGTTCCGCGCGGGATATGAGCAAGACACCCTGCGCCAGCGACTCGGCCTACCAGAGGCCGTCAACCGCTACGCCGCAATCGCCTAACAACCAAGGACTTCCCACCATGAGTACCCGCAAACAGATCATCCTCGGCGCACACTTCCCGGGCGTCAATAACACCACCGTGTGGCAAGATCCCGACTCCGGCAGCCAGATCGAATTTAAGTCGTTCAAGCACATGGCCGAGTCCGCCGAGCGCGGAAAGTTCGATTTCCTGTTCCTGGCCGAGGGACTTCGACTGCGCGAACAGCGCGGCAAGATCCACGACCTCGACGTCGTGGGTCGACCCGACACCTTCGCCGTATTGGCCGCCCTGTCCTCGGTCACCAGCAATCTCGGGCTGATCGGCACCATCAACGCGACGTTCAACGAACCGTACGAAGTCGCTCGCCAATTCGCGACGCTCGATCACCTTTCTGCCGGCCGAGCCGCGTGGAATGTCGTCACCAGTTCTGATGCGTTCACCGGCGCGAACTTCCGCCGCGGCGGCTATCTAGATCGCGAACTACGTTACGAACGCGCCCGAGAGTTGGTGCAGACCGCTCGCGAACTATGGGATTCCTGGGCGCCGAACGCTATCGCCGCCGACAAGCAGACCGGCCGGTTCCTCAACGAGGAGAATGCGGGAGCGTTCGCACACACCGGGGATCAGTTTGAGATCCGCGGGCGATTCAACGTACCCCGGCCGCCGCAGGGGCACCCGGTAATTCTGCAGGCCGGTGATTCTGCACAAGGCCGTGAGTTCGCCGCGCAGACCGCCGACGCGATCTTCACCAGGCACGGCACGCTGGATGAGGGCATCGCGTTCAGTCGGGACGTCAAGGCCCGCGCCGTACGAAACGGCCGTAGTGCCGACGACCTGAAGGTTCTTCCGGGAGTCGGGTTCATCCTCGGCGATACGGATGCTGACGCCGAGGAGATCAACCGCGAAGTGCGCCTACAGCAGGTGAGCCCGCAAACTGCCATTCTGTTGCTGGAGCAGGTCTGGAATCGGGATCTATCGTCGTACGACGCTGATGGACCGCTACCGAAGGTCGATCCCGACGTCGAGTCGATCTCGATCATTCAAGGCCGTGCCCGGATCGTCGACGGGGTCCTGGAAACCGCGCAGCGGTACCGCGCGCTGGCCGAGGCGAAGAACCTCAGCATCCGCGAACTCATTGTCGAGGTGACCAGCCGCGGACTATTCGTCGGCAGCGCGAGGACCATAGCTGACAAGCTCGACGAATTCGTACTCGCCGGGGCCAGCGACGGTTTCATCTTGGTGCCGCACATCGTGCCGCATGGCATGGACCGCTTCGTCGATGAAGTCGTCCCGTTGCTGCAGGAGCGCGGCGCCCTGCGCGCCGAATACGACTCCGGCTCAACCCTGCGAGAGAACCTCGGACTCACACCCGCGACGCCCGCGACCGTCTGGGCCGAGCGCGCCGGTGATCTGGAAGCGGCAGCATCATGAGGCACCGCTTCCTTTTTGCATCTCTCGCTGCGATCCCGACATTGGCGCTAGCCTCCTGCAGCGGAGCCGGTGCCGAAGGGTCGGACAACAGCACGCCGAGCTCAGGCGGAAGCGCGACATTCGCGGTGAGTTCAGATGCAGGGTGCGCCGATCCACAGCAAGCCAGCAGCAACGACGCTATTTGGCCGATGCGACAGATCGTTGACTCGCTGACTGATCAGGATCCGGAATCCGGTGACATCGTGCCGTGGCTGGCGCAGTCGTGGGAGATCAATGATGACGCGACCGAGTTCACGTTCCATCTGGTCTCCGATGCCACGTTCAGCGATGGCGAGCCGGTGGACGCCGAAGCGGTCAAGGCCAACTTCGACGCGATCGGTGACCTCGGCGCACGCGGGACATTGGCCCAGGGGTACCTGACCGGCTATACCGGAGCGACCGTCGTCGATCCGCAGACGGTCACGATCTCCTTCGACGAACCGAATGCGCAGTTCCTGCAGGCAACGTCCACGCACAGCCTCGGGCTGCTCTCACCAGCGAGCGTGCAACTCGGCGAAGACGAACGGTGCGCCGGTGTAGTGGGATCGGGCCCGTTCGTGATCGAGGACTACACCCCGGACCAGTCCATCGTGTTGACCAAGCGCGACGGTTACGACTGGGGTTCCTCACTCTTCGCGCACGACGGCGAGGCGTACCTCGATCAGGTCACATTCCAGATCGTGCCCGAGTCCGGAGTCCGTGCCGGCAGCTTGCAGTCCGGTGAGGTCGATGCGATCAGCAGCATCGGCCCCCAAGACGAAGCAGCATTCACCGGCACCGATGTCCAGCTTCAGGACCGCGCCAACCCCGGCATCGTATTCAATCTCGCGTTCAACCACGGGCGACCGCTTGGCGCCGACCCCATCGTGCGAGAGGCGATCTCGAAGGTGATCGACCGCCCGCAAATTGTCGATACCGTCTACACCTCACAGACAAAGCCTGCCACCAGCATCCTCGCCGAGACCACGCCCTATTACGACTCTCAAGAGGACCTGCTGGGCACCGATATCGACGGCGCCCAGCAACTACTCGAGGACGACGGTTGGTCGACCGGCGAGGAGGGAATCTACGCCAAGAACGGAAAGAAACTCAGCCTGACAATCTCGTGGAGTGCGGTCATCGGCACCAACAAACCCGCCTTGGAATTGATTCAACAGCAGGCCGCAGCCGCCGGCATCGACCTACAACTCAAGGAACTGCAGGTCAGCGACTCGGCAACCGTGATCGCCGAAGGCGACTTCGACATCTGGTGGTACAACGTGACCCGCGCCGATCCGGACATTTTGCGATCAACGTACTCAACGAGCCTGTCAAACCGGTATTCGCTGCCGCCATCGGAGCTCGATGAGGTGCTTGACGCTCAGGGCGCAGTCGCGGATCCGCAGCAAAGGGCCGAGTACGCCGCCGACGCTCAGCAGCTGATCGTGCAGAACTACTACGCGATCCCGATCGTCGAACTCACCACTGTCTTGGCCCACGGGCCGAACATCCATGACATCGCCTTCGACGCATCCTCGCGAATCCAACTGTTCGACACCTACATCGACGACAAGGGGTGACGGCGACGTGGCCAGATACCTGCTGCGCCGATTAGGCCTCGCGATCGGCGTCCTATGGGCTGCCTTCACGGTCTCCTTCGTGGTGCTCTACCTGGTTCCCGGTGACGTCGTCGATGCGATGACCTCGGCGTCGGACGTCCCACTGTCGGCGGCGCAGATCGCCGACCTACGGGCAGAGTACGGCGTCGACGAGCCACTGATCGTGCAGTACGGCGAACGACTGTGGGCCGCGTTGCAAGGCGACTTCGGCAATTCGATTCAGAATGGCCGCTCGGTCACCGACTCAATCATGGGTGCGCTGCCGTCGACTGCCGCCCTCGCGGGGTTCGCGCTCGGGCTCGCCGTGATCGGCGGCGGCCTGCTCGCACTTGTCGCAAGCGGTACCGAATCGCGCTGGGCGCGTCAACTGTTGCTGGCGCTCCCACCGCTGGCGGTGTCCCTGCCGACGTTCTGGGTCGGCCTGGTGCTGGTGCAGATCTTCAGCTTCCAGTTCGGCTGGTTTCCCGCGGTAGGCGGTGAAGGCATCGCCGGTCTCGTACTGCCGGCAATCACGCTGGCACTGCCGATCGGCGCGGTGTTCGCACAGGTGCTCTCGCAATCGCTGGGAGCTGCCCTGCACGACGCGTACGTCACGACGGCACGCGCCAAAGGCGTAGGGCGAGCAGCCGTCTTACTGCGGCACGCCCTACGCAACGCAGCACTACCCGCGCTCACGATCGCCGGCGTACTCGTCGGCAACCTGCTGGCCGGTGCGGTGGTCGTCGAAACCGTGTTCGCCAGAGCCGGCATCGGACGGTTGACCGTACAGGGCGTCACCGCGCAAGACATTCCACTTGTACAAGGCATCGTAGTGTTCGGCGCGCTCGTGTTCGTCACCGTGAACCTGATTGTCGACGTGATCTATCCGCTGTTGGATCCCCGCGTCGCAATCGCCCGGAACAAAGTGCCTAAAGAACGACCGGCCGCCACGAAGGAGGTGCTGGTATGAGCGAGGCAGCGACCCTTGAACGTAAGACGCCGCCTGCGGTATCACCGGAATTCGGTTCCCGTGAGGATGCGTTGGACAGTGCTCCACCGCCTGCCCGACGTGGATTGCCGCGATGGCTGACATTCGCACTGGCGCGACCCGGGCTGATCCTCAGCGTGCTGTTCCTCGGCATGGTTCTGCTGGCATGCTTCGCCCCGAATGTCCTGGCCGACGGTGACCCACTCACCGGAGATCCTGACGATCATCTACAAGGACCTAGCGGCGAACACCTCTTCGGCACCGACCAACTTGGTCGCGACATCTATACCCGGGTGGTGCACGGAACCGCTTTATCGCTGCAATCAGCGCTCGTTGCCGTCTCGATCGCGCTCATCGTCGGCGGCCTGCTAGGTCTGGTTGCCGGGACGATCGGTAGATGGGTGGACGAGGCGATCATGCGGGTCGTGGACGTCCTGCTGGCGATTCCCGCCCTTCTGCTATCACTGGCGCTTATCACCGCACTCGGATACGGCACGCTGAACGTGGCGATCGCCGTTGCGATCGGTTCTATAGCTACGTTTTCGCGAGTCGCGCGGTCGCAAACGTTAAAGGTCGCCCAAGCCACCTATGTCGAGGCCGCCCGATCGGTGGGCTCGCGGGGGTGGACGACGTTGCGACGGCACATCCTGCCGAATGCAGCCGGCCCGATCATCGCGCTCGCGGTGCTGGAGTTTGGCGTCGCGATCCTCGCGGTCAGTTCATTGAGCTTCCTCGGGTACGGCGCTCCCCCGCCCACGCCGGAGTGGGGATCGATGGTCGCCGAAGGACGAAACTATCTGGCCACCTCGTGGTGGCTCACTACTCTGCCAGGCCTGACGGTCGCGGCGACCGTGCTGGCGGTCAACCGCGTTTCCCGCGCCCTGGACGGCGAATGGAGCCGAGCATAAATGACCGCAACCAATCCACTGCTGCAGGTGACGGACCTACACGCGAGTTACCGCACCCGCTCGGGCTCGGCTGCTGCGCTGCGCGGGGTCGACCTACGAGTATCGCGCGGCGAAGTCGTCGCGTTAGTCGGCGAGTCCGGTTCCGGTAAGTCAACGCTCGCCCACGCGATCATCGGCCTCCTACCAGCCAACGCGAGCATCGACGGTGGCTCGATCCGCTGGCGTGACCAAGAAATCGCCGGCGCCTCGAACCGTACCTACCGACGGCTCCGGGGGCGTGAGATCGGACTGGTGCCACAAGACCCGACCATTTCGCTCAATCCGGTTCAACGAATCGGTCCGCAGGTCGCCGAAGTGTTGCGTGCGCATGGGCTAGCCGATCGCCGCACCTCAACCAACGCTGCAATCGAGGCGTTGGATCGGGCTGGGCTACCCGATCCCGGGGTGCGCGCCAAACAGTACCCACACCAACTCTCCGGCGGTATGCGCCAGCGCGCACTGATCGCGATCGGCACCGCCGCCGAACCCAGCCTGCTCATCGCTGACGAACCCACCAGCGCACTTGACGTGACCGTCCAGGCACGCATCCTCGATGCGATCGAGACGATGCGCGACGAACAGGACATGGCAGTGCTGCTGGTCACGCACGATCTGGGTGTCGCCGCCGATCGCGCGCAGCGCATCGTGGTGATGTCGAACGGGCAAATCGTCGAGGAGGGACCGACCGAGCAGGTCTTACACGCACCGCGGCACGACTACACCAAGCGGCTGCTGCAAGCCGCGCCCGGGCTACGCCTCGGCGACACGGCCGAGAGCATTGATGTCAGCTCCCCGGATCCCGCTCGGATCGCAACAGCCAACGCTGCAGCGCCGCCACTGGTGCAGAGCGTCAATCTCGTCAAGGAGTTCGACCTTCCGGGCGGCGGCACGCTGCGCGCGGTCAACGACGTAAGTTTCCAGATTCGGATCGGGCACACCCTCGCGCTGGTGGGCGAATCCGGATCCGGGAAATCCACCACAGCGCGTCTGGTGCTCGGCCTGGAGCAGCCGACGTCGGGCACGGTGACGGTCGCCGGCCGGCAGATGAACGGCCTACGCGGGTCCGCCTGGCGCGACGCGCGCCGGAGCGCGCAACTGGTCTATCAGAATCCCTATGCGTCGTTGGACCCACGTTGGAGCGTCGCGGATATCGTCACCGAACCGCTGCGGGTCTTCGACGTGGGCAGCAAAGAGGATCGACATCGACGTGCCGCGGAGTTGATCGGCCGTGTCGCATTGCCCTACGCGACGCTCAAACGCAAGGCAACCGAACTATCTGGTGGGCAACGGCAACGGGTCGCGATCGCACGCGCACTAGCTCTTTCTCCCGAACTCGTCGTACTCGATGAACCGGTCTCCGCGCTGGATGTGTCCGTACAGGCCCAGGTTCTGGAACTACTCGTCGAACTGCAGTCGCAACAGCAACTGACCTACCTGTTCATCACCCACGACCTAGCGGTAGTTCGGCAGATCGCCCACAGCGCGGCGGTCATGCGCCGCGGCGAGATCGTCGAGGCCGGCGCCACCAACGACTTGTTCACCAATCCCCGACATGACTACACCCGCGACCTGCTGGCGGCAATCGCCGGGCAACGCAGCAGCGCAGATCGCGTACCGATCGGAGCAGTATCGAAATGAAATTCCTCGTCCTGACCCTGATCACTCATACTCCGGATCCGGTCACCGGAGTCCAAACGTCGACGCACGAACGGCTGCGCCGCGTGATCGAGCACGCCGAACTGGCCGAGGAACTCGGCTACGACGGTTATGCCGTTGGCGAGCGGCACGAACGGCCATTTATTTCCTCATCGCCACCGGTGGTCCTGAGCCACATCGCTGCCCGTACCCGCACCATCCGGCTATTCACCGGTGTCACGACACTGGCACTGCTGGATCCGGTCCGCGCGTACGAGGACTACGCAACGCTCGACAACCTCGCCGACGGACGCCTGGAACTCATCATCGGCAAAGGAAACGGCTCCGCGCAGCGCGAACTTTTCGCGGTCACGCCAGAGGACCAATGGGACCGCAACAAGGAATCTTACGAGCTGTTCCGACAGCTATGGCGTACGCCGACAGTGTCCTTCCAGGGAAGGTATCGACCACCAATTGATACCGCGGAAGTCTGGCCGAAGCCGTTCCAGCGCCCGATCCGGGTGTGGCACGGCAGCGCCACCAGCGAACGGTCCGTCGATCTGGCGGTTCAATATGGCGAACCTCTGTTCTCCGCGAACGTCACCAACCCGATCGAGCCGTACGCCGACCTCGTCGCCTATTACCGGCGCCGGTGGGCCGAGGCCGGGCGGGACCCGCGTGATGCGCTGGTCGGAGCAGGCACGGCCGGGTTCTCGATCGCCAGACGGTCTCAGGACGCGATCGAGGCATTCCGTCCGCTCTACGTGGCGCGCGAGAAGGCACTGGCCGCTAGCGGAGTTCAGCCGGTATTCGCCTCGTATGAGGATTTCGTCGACCGCAGTTCGGCGTTGATCGGCAGTCCCCAGCAAGTCGGCGAGAAGATTCGTCGCATCCATCAATACCTAGGCAACGAGGTACTGCACCTGCACGCCGACGGTGAGGGCCAGAGCACGGCCGAACACCGCGCTTCTCTGGAACTGTTTCAGAGCGAGGTCGCGCCGGAACTTCGTCGCGACCTGCCGAGCAGACCCCTGGCCGCCCCAGTCAATCCGGCTTCGGAAATTCAGCACAATCACTCCGCGTCGGAGAAGGTGGCGATCTGAGAATGAGCACTATCCCCATGTCCATCCTTGATCTCGCACCGATCCCCGACGGCTCGAGTGCCGCGGATGCGCTGCGCAACACCATCGATCTCGCGAAGCAGGCCGAGCAGTTCGGGTACAACCGCTATTGGGTCGCCGAACATCATTTCAATCCGGGCGTTGCGAGCTCCTCACCGACCGTCCTGATCGCACTGATTGCCGCAGCGACAAAACGAATCCGGGTAGGGTCGGGCGCCGTACTCGCCGGGAACACGACCGCGACCGCGCTCGTCGAGCAGTGGGGCACCATCGATGCGTTACACCCGGGGCGTCTCGATCTCGGGCTCGGCAGGACAGGCCAGCGCCGCCAGGAAGCATTCGCCACGGTCGCCGCAGCGCCGGCGACCGCCCCCACCAACCCCCGGCGTCAGGAACGAACGGTGAACGGGCTGTTACTACCGGCGCCGGTTGACATCACCAAGCTCTTGACCTCAGATCGGCTGCGGAATCAGGATGTGCTGCTGCGTCAGGAAGGTGCCGTACCACCGCCGTTTGCCGAACAGGTCTCAGACGTCGAGGCACTGCTGAACGGCTCCTTCATCGGCCCTTCAGGCGATCCCGTGCACGTGGTGCCGGGCGAGGGCGCGCAGCTACAGGTCTGGCTTTTGGGCAGCAGCGGTGGTGAGAGCGCGCAGCTCGCCGGTGCGCGCGGTTTACCGTTCGCCGCCAACTATCACGTCGCGCCGTCGGCTGTCCTCGACGCAGTTGAGGCATACCGCGCCGCATTCGTCCCCTCAGCGACGCTAGCCGAACCCTACGTGGTGGTCTCGGCCGATGTCGTGGTCGCCGAGAGCGACGAACGAGCGAAAGCGCTCGCTGCGCCCTATCCCACCTGGGTACACAGCATCCGCAGCGGCGCGGGCGCGATTCCCTACCCCTCGCCCAACCAGGTTGCGCTCAACGAGTTCTCGAGCGAAGACTGGGCGCTCGTCGAGGATCGCGTTCGCACTCAGTTCGTGGGTTCACCCGCGCGTGTCGCCGAGCGCCTGCGCGTCCTACAGGACGCCACCGGCGCTGACGAGTTACTCATCACCTCGGTCACTCACGATCACTCTGACCGAGTGCGCTCACACGAATTACTAGCAACCGAGTGGCTCGGCTAAGTCCCCATCATCAGCTCGCCCGTTAGGAACCGAACACGCAGCATCAGCGACCGGCCTCGCCGCCGCTGCCTGACATAGGAGAAACTCATGACCGCTACCGGTATCGACGCCCACCAGTTCGCCGAAGAATGGGCGCGGTGGCATGCCGACCACGAAAAGTTACGTGCACACGAGCACGGATTCCTGGCCATAACCGGCCTGCATTGGCTCGGCGATCAGCCCATCACGCTGCCCGACGCGCCGGGCACCTGGAGCACCGGCGACAACGGCCCAGTCGTCGAGCTCGATGGCGCCGAATCACTTACCCTCAACGGTGTTGCGATCACCGGCCGACACCAATTCGGACCGATACCCGAGCGCGGTGGCGTCGATGTCGCATTCGACGGTGGGGTGATCGAAGTAGCGCGCCGAGGTGGGCGGGACCTGCTACGACCGCGACGAGCAGATAACCCGTTCCTCGCCGAATACAAGGGAAATCCGACCTTTGATCCATCTGCAACCTGGCGTGTGAAGGCACGCTTCCTGCCATGGGATGAGCCCCGCGCCGTCACCGTCGGTGCCGCCGTGGACGACCTGCAGCACGTCTACGACTCCCCTGGACAAGTCGAGTTCGACCTCGACGGTCAGCGGATCCGACTCACTGTGTTCCCCGGTCACACGCCAGATTCGCTGTTCGCGCTATTTACCGATCAAACGAGCGGCGTCACTACCTATAGCGCAAACCGGAGCCTATCGATCCCCGCTCCGGATGACGCCGGGAATACGGTCATCGACTTCAATCGCGCGACGAACCTGCCATGCGCACACACCGACTTCGCTACCTGCCCGCTGCCGCCGGCCGAGAACCGCCTGACGATAGCCGTCGAGGCAGGAGAGAAGACGCCGACGAGTCGACTCGTCGGCACCGTTACCGAATCGGGCATCACCGCTCCGGAGTTGTACCGATAGCACAGCCGATCTAGCCGCTTCCCAAACATGGCGGGTCTTTGGGGTTCCCCCGAAGGCCCGCCCTGTGCGTTCTTGCAGACCCTAGATATATCAGGCATGCGCGATTATGAGGCACGCCACACCGCCTCGTTGCCACTTGTGCAACCTAGGGCAGTCGTTTATTCTTCAACCAGGCAATTCGGCCACACCCCAACGATATCGGCGAAGAAAAGGACGGCCCCATGCGTACTGCTGGCACCTTCCGTATCGCCACCACGCACCTGCAGGGATACGACGCCGCATGGCGGCTCTACCTTGACCTGGCACTCGCTGCCGGAATGCGCTGTCCGCGCTAGTCGCGCCACCCCAGCCCGCATTCCCTCTCGTCACCCATCGGCACTCCGGCCGCGATGGTTTGGCCACTACGCGTATCACCGTAATCGCCACCCGTTGGCGCGTGACGCCACATCTCCTGACAAAGGTCAAAACTCTCATGCGTCTGCAACGCACTCATCTGCGCATCTCTCTGTCCTTCCTCCCACTCGCCTCGCTGGCACTCACCGCGTGCGGTGGTGCCTCTGCTGATTCCAGCGACGCGCGCTCTCCCAGCCCGGGCGGTAACGCGACGTTCGCCGTCAGTTCCGATGCCGGCTGCGTTGATCCGCAGCAAGTCGGCAGCAACGACGCGATATGGTCCGCGCGCCAGGTCGTTGATTCCCTCACTGATCAGGATCCCGAGTCCGGGGAAATCGTGCCGTGGCTCGCCGAATCGTGGGACATCAACGACGACGCGACCGAGTTCACGTTCCACCTGCATGACGGCGCGACATTCAGCGACGGGGAACCGGTCGACGCTGAATCGGTCAAGGCCAATTTCGATGCGATCGGTGACCTCGGCGCACGCGGGACATTGGCCCAGGGGTACCTGACCGGCTATACCGGAGCGACCGTCGTCGATCCGCAGACGGTCACGATCTCCTTCGACGAACCGAATGCGCAGTTCCTGCAGGCAACCTCTACGCACAGCCTCGGACTGCTCTCGCCGCAAAGCGCGAAACTCAGCGACGACGAGCGCTGCGAAGGCGTCGTGGGATCGGGCCCCTTCGTGCTCGAGGACTACACGCCGGATCAGTCCATCATTCTGGCGAAGCGTGACGGCTACGACTGGGGATCATCCCTGTTCACCCACGATGGCGAGGCCTACCTCGATCAGATCACGTTCCAGATCGTGCCCGAGTCCGGAGTCCGTGCCGGCAGCTTGCAATCGGGTGAGGTCGATGCGATCAGCAGCATCGGCCCCCAAGACGAAGCAGCATTCACCGGCACCGATGTTCAACTTCAGGACCGCTCCAACCCCGGCGTGGTGTTCAACCTCGGGTTCAACTACGGGCGACCGCTTGGCGCCGACCCCGTCGTGCGAGAGGCGATCTCGAAGGTGATCGACCGCCAGCAGATCGTGGACACCGTCTACACCTCGCAAACGCTGCCGGCCACCAGCATCCTGGCTTCCACGACGCCCTACTACGCCTCCCAGGAAGAACTTCTGGGCACCGATATCGACGGCGCCCAGCAACTACTCGAGGACGACGGTTGGTCGGCCGGCGAGGACGGAATCTACGCCAAGAACGGAAAGAAACTCAGCCTGACAATCTCCTGGAGTGCGGTCATCGGCACCAACAAACCCGCACTCGAACTCATCCAACAACAGGCGGCGGCCGCCGGCATCGACCTGCAGCTCCAGGAAGTGCAGATCAGCGAGACAACGGCAGTACTTGCCGAAGGCGATTTCGACATTTTCTGGGGCAACATCACCCGGGCAGATCCGGACATTCTGCGATCCAGTTATTGGAGCGGCGGCGCGAACCGCTACCAGTTGCCCGCGTCTGAACTGGATGACCTCCTGGTCGCACAGTCGGCCGAAATCGATCCGGCGATACGTGCCGATGTGCTCGCGGAACTTCAGGAGACGTTCGTTCAGGACTACGTCTCGGTCCCGGTCGTCGAACTCACGACCGTGCTGGCGCACGGACCACATATTCACGACATCACTTACGACGCGTCCTCACGCATCCAGTTGTTCGACACCTATGTCAGCGCGTAGTCACCGACCGCGATAACCCTTCTATTCCGGGAAGTTGACCCAACATGTCGCACATACCCACCGATCTCTCTCGTACGCCGTTGGCGATCGGCATAGAACTCAATGGCGCGGGCGTACATCCTGCGGCCTGGACTACGCGACCTGCTCGGTCGTTCACCGAACCTCGGCGATTCCGTGAACTCGCGCGCGGAGCCGAGAATGCCGGCTTCACGTTCGTCACGTTCGGCGAGCGCGATGCTCTCGATCCGCCCACTGGTCCGATAGGCCGTCTCGATTCGATCGAGCTTGCTGCGTTCGTGGCAGCTTCGACTCGCGACATCGGCCTGCTGGCAGTCGCCGGAGTAATTCACGCCGAGCCGTTTCACCTCGCCAATCAGCTCGCGAGCCTCGACTTCGCGGCGACCGGCCGAGCCGGATGGATCGTAGATCCCTATGACAGCGCCGAACGCGCGCGTTCCTACGGCGTACCCCAGATCACCGATGCTCACCGGCGGCGTGCTGAGGCCAGCGAGGTCGTGGCGGCCGTACGACGACTATGGGACACGTGGGAGGACGGCGTACTAATCGCAGACGTGGAGTCCGGGCACTTCCTCGACCCGGACCGGCTGCACTACGCAGACTTCGACGGCGAGTTCTTCAGTGTCAAAGGTCCAGCGATCACACCGCGGCCTCCGCAGGGCCACCTTCCGATCCTCGCGCCCGCCACCGCGGACGCCCCGATCGTCGATGTCATCCTGGCGAGCGCGTCAGATCTGTCGCAGCTTCGCGAGCGCATCCGCGCGCAACGGTCACAATTCGCACAACCCGTCCGGGTGATCGTCGAGCTCGAGGTTCTGCTGGACAGCGACAGCAGCTCGGCTACGGAACGTCTGCAAGTGTTGGACCGCGAGCATACCTGGGATTCGAGCCGCCTACGCTACGTTGGCGACGCCAACGGACTCGTTTCGCTGCTGCGGGACATCAGCCCCGACGCAGATGGTGTCAGGCTCTTCGGCGCGGTGACGGACGTGGACCTGTGGGCATTGGTCCGCAGCGTGCTGCCCCGACTTCGCGATCGCGGCCTTCTCGCGCTACCGTCGCGGAACCTGCGGGCAACTTTCGGACTAGGTGCCGCGAGCAACTCGTTGAGCAACTCACGGCACCCCGACCATTCGGCACAGCCGGTACCGGCGGGAGTGTCCCGATGAGCATTCCGAAAATTTCCCAGCGCGGTCACCAACTGCACCTCGCATTGTTCTTTCCGTTCGCACCCAACTATTTGTGGAACGAGACCGAACGGAACGATATTTACTACGACTTCGATGCGCACGTGCAATTGATCAAGACCGCCGAACGCGGTCTGTTCAGCACCGTGTTCTTCGGGGAGAGTCTGCGGTTGCGTGAGCATCTGGGCAAGGTGAACGTCTCGGCGATCACCGGTCGTCCGGACGCGCTGGTGCTGTTCGCCTACCTCGCCGCACACACCTCGAACATCGGCTTTGTAGCCACCCTGAACACCACCTACGCCGATCCGATCGACCTCGCCCGCCGAATCGCGACGGTCGACGTACTCACCGAAGGGCGCGCCGGATGGAACGTCGTTACGACTGACAATGCCTGGACCGGCGCGAACTTCCGTAAAGGCGGCTACCTACCACACCGCGACCGGTACCGGCATGCCGCTGAGCACATCGACGCGATACAGGCCATCTGGGACGGCTGGGATGCCGGGACGGCCGACTACTCCGGCGAGTTCTACGATCTGGCAACCCGTTCCACTGTGCCCCCAAGCCCGCAGGCACAGCCGGTGTTCTTTCAGGCCGGCGAATCCGACGAAGGACGAGACTTCGCCGCGAAGTATGCCGAAGGCATCTTCTCGCGCTATATCGATTTCGAACCTGCTCTCGCATTTGCCCACGACCTCGGCCGGCGGTTAGTCGCCGCAGGGCGCCCGGCCGATGACGTGCGGATCTTTCCGAGCGCGGGTGTCGTGCTCGGTGATACCGACAAGGAGGCCCACGAGAAGTCTGTGTGGTTGCGCGATCAGATCTGGACCGACCGCCGCATCCTGGAGGTCATCGAGGCGGTGTGGGGTCGGGATCTGTCCGGCACCGACGTCGACGGACCGTTGCCCGAGCAGGGTCCGACGATCATCAAGCAAAGCCGTAGCCATGGGGTGATGAACTCCAGGGATGAGCCACAACGCATCGCCGCCAGCTGGCGTGACCTCTCTACGGAACACGGATACTCCATCAGAGAACTGGTGCATCATCTGACGGCTTCTCGCTCTTTCGTGGGTACGCCCTCGAAGGTTGCCGACGAGCTCACGCGGTACGTGCGGGCCGGCGCCATCGATGGGCTGAACCTCACCGCGGACGCCTTTCCCCATGGCTTGGGCGATGTAGTCGATCGCCTAGTGCCCGAACTACAGGAACGTGGCGTGTACCCGCGCGAGTATGCGGGAACGACGCTGCGCGAGAACCTCGGCCTCTCGGCCCCCGTATCGCGTCGCCGCGTAGCGGACGGAGTGAGCGCGTGAGCACCCAACAGCAGTTCCGGCCGGTGGTGGCCGGCCAGCGCAGCGGGCTATTCGACCCGCTCACGATCCGCGGGGTGACGTTCGCAAATCGTGCGTGGCTTTCGCCAATGTGCCAGTATTCGGCCGAAGGCGGGCTACCGGGCGATTGGCATCTAGCGCATCTCGGTGCCCGCGCCTCCGGGGGATTCGGACTCGTGATGGCCGAATCTACGGCCGTCTCGCCAGAGAGCCGGATCAGTCTGTATGACACCGGACTGTGGAACGACGCCCAGCGACAGGCATGGCAGAGAATCGTGAGCTTCGTGCACACGCGCGGCGCGAAGATCGGGATCCAGCTGTCACATGCAGGACGAAAGGCCTCGATCCGCCGGCCGTGGGATGACGATCAAGGATCGCTACCCTCCGCTAACGGCGGCTGGCGTACGGCGAGTGTGGACGATGTCCCGTTTCCGGGCCTCGATGCGCCGAGACGGCTGAACCTCGACGACATCGCGGTTATCGTTGACGACTTCGCAGCCGCAGCTCGCCGCGCCGACGCCGCCGGGTTTGATGTGCTTGAGATTCAGGCTGGACATGGCTTCCTACTGCATAGTTTCTTATCGCCACTGAGCAACCAACGCGAGGGGCGGTACGGCGGGTCACCACAGAATCGAGCGCGCCTGTTGTTCGAGGTGATCGATTCTGCTCGCGGCGTGTGGCCGTCGGACAAGCCGTTGTTCGTCCGATTCTCGGTCACGGACTGGCTGGCCGACGGCCTGGTGCCCGCCGACATCACCGCGTTGACGCAGCAGTTGCGGCAGCACGGTGTTGACCTGATCGACGTGTCCAGTGGCGGTCTGCTCCCCGCGCAACCTCCCACCAGTCCGGGCTATCACGTGCCGCTGGCCGATTCGATCCGCGATGCCGGGCAGTTGCCGGTCGCCGTGGTGGGCGAGATCGACGGCCCGCAGCAGGCGCAGAAAGTGATCGATTCCGGTTCTGCAGACGCAGTATTTCTCGGTCGCGCTGCACTACGCGACCCGATGTGGCCACTACGGGCAGCGCATGAATTGGACGTGACCGATCGCGACTGGTTGTGGCAACCGCAATACGTGCGCGGGAACTGGGCATAACCGCCCGCTTTCGGTGCGCAACTGGCTTCGCTCGAAGGCTGCGCTGGCTATCCTTCGACGTCGGCACCGCCGTACGCGCTATAGACGACGATCCGCTGGCGACTGGACGCCGCGATCAGCGTCGGCGGCGTCTATCGGCACGACGACGCGCGCCGTGGTGCCCGATGTCAATCCAGAAATTGTGAAATCGCCGCCGCCTGCCCGTACGGAGGTTTCCACAAGTAGTAGCCCGATGTGGCCCGGTTCGGTCGCCCCTGGTGCATACCCGATGCCGTCATCGGCGACGACCAGCGCAGCGGCGCCATCCGCGACGGTGACACCGACGTCGATGTGGCGCGCGTCGGCGTGCTTGAGCGCGTTCGTGACCAACTCGGCCGCGGCCGGCCATAAGAGTCCAGCGACCGCGTCAGGTACCGGCGGCTCGGGTTCAGAGATGCTCACCTGAGCCGACGATGAGGCCCGCAATGGCAGCCGTTGCAGGTAATCGGACAACGACCGATCGCGCAGCGGCGCGAAATCCTGTGCGATACCCCGAAGTTCATCAGTGTCCTGTCCCAACAGGGCGGCAACCCGCCGCAACATCGATGCGCGCTCCGGATCGTCCTCGCGCTCAGCCAACGAACTGAGCGCGAGCCCGGACGCCGCTAGGTCCTGTATGACACCGTCATGCAGCTGCGCGGCAATCTCTTGGCGCGAGCGTTCGGATGCTGCAAGCCCGTACGCAAGCGCGTCATGCCGCTCCCGGGCCAGTCGATCAAGCCGGCGGACGGTGCGCACGCTTAACGGAATCAGCAAGCCGCTGAGCACGATCAGCCCGACGGCGACGATCGGGATCTGCACTCGCAGCGCACCGATGAGCGTGTCGTCCTCGTACGTCGCTACATACAACTCAGCCCATAGGTGGGATCCCTGCGAATCGGTGAAGCCAACGAACACCTCTCGCATCGGCATATCCTGATCGAACCGATGCGCGTAGTCGTCAGGCACGTCTCGGACAACTATCTCGTCGTCCGCCAACGCCGCTGCGAGCGACTGATCGAGCTTCTCGGTTTGACCAACAAGACGTGGATCATCTGCATATATGAGAAGTACCTCGTCGCCTTCGACCCGCCAGATCTTGACTCGATCGATCACACCCGCCGACAACAACGGATCTAACGCCGCTTCGAGGGAGGACGAAGGCAATGCCGCCCCGCTGAGGTTCTCCTCGGCGAGGACGTCTTTGACCGCCGAGACGCGCTCGATCGCCGCCTGGGAGTAACGATCCGCCTGAACCTTGACCAAATAAGCGTCGAGGGCGAAGACCAACGCGATCATCACCGCCGTGATCCCGACGGTGATCAGCAGGTGGTTGCGGATCGCCCGGCCTGTTGGTCCGGTGAACCCCCGGCCCGAGGACCGGGGCTGGCCGGTGGACTCGGCAGTTCGGTGACGTTCGGTCGTTTCCCGGCCGGTCGATCTAGCCACGTGGCCGCGCGCTCACGCCCGCTCGCGAGGCCAGCGCGACAGCCTCCAGCTGAGATCGGACACCAAGCTTCGCCAGCACCGCTTTGATATGACCGCGCACCGTGAGCACGGACAGTTCGAGATCCGCGGCGATCCGGGTCGCGTCCTGACCGTCAACGATCCGGATCAGCACCTGACGTTCACGGTCAGTGAGCGAGCCGCCGGCGAGAGAGTCTTCGGGAAAGCGGTCAGCTACGTGCGGCTGGCTCGGGCTGGCGTAGCTGAGAGCGGCGGTCAACGTTGACAATGACCCATCTTTGGCCAGGTAGCCGCTGGCGCCGAGGTCGATCGCTCGGGCGGCCTCGGCGCGCCTGGGGTGCCCGGTAAGCAGGATGACGCGGGTGGAGTGCGTAGCCGCGAACGGCACGAGATCTACCCCGGTGCCGTCCGGGAGTCGCACGTCCACGACGGCGACATCGACATGCTCGTCGAGCAGCGCTTCACGGGCCTGCGCGATCGATGACGCGCTGCGGACCGTGCGGAGGAATGTCATACCGCGCAGCGTAAACACCATGAGGTCCGTGAACACCTGGTGATCGTCCACAACCAATACCGACAGTTGTTCCGTTGCCGCCATCGACCACCTCGTCTCTTCGGGTACTACCCAATCTTAGGGGTAGCGATTTAGGTGAGGCGAACCTTAGTCTCGACCGGGCTGGTCCGCCCCTTCAGGACGAGATAGGAAACCCCACGCACCATGCTGTCGAACCTCGTCGACGCCTGCACCAGAGCTGCACCGTGCTAGCCACCTTCGTCATCGGTCTGCGCGAAGGACTCGAGGCGGCATTGATCGTCGGCATTATCGCGGCATTCCTGAAACGCAACGGCACCCGCGCAGACCTACGCCGCATGTGGGTAGGAGTCGGACTCGCCATCCTGCTGTGCATTGCCGTCGGGATCGGGCTGGAGGCGCTGACCGAAGGTCTACCGCAGCGGCAACAGGAAATGCTCGAATGCGTGATCGCCATCGTCGCGGTGAGCATGGTCACGGCCATGATCTTTTGGATGCGCACGCATTCACGCGACCTGCGCGGCGACCTTGAGGGCGCGGCCTCTGGCGCGCTGGCCCGCGGGTCGACGTACGCGTTGGTCGCGATGGCGTTTCTGGCGGTGCTGCGCGAAGGATTCGAAACGTCGGTGTTCTTATTGGCCGCTGTGCAGAATGCCGCGAATGGGGTGACGCCGCTGCTGGGCGCATTGCTCGGAATCGTCATCGCGCTTGGGATCGGCTGGCTGATTTACCGCGGCGCCATGCACTTCAACATGGCCAAGTTCTTCACCATCACCGGCGTCTTCCTGGTGCTGGTTGCCGCCGGACTCGTGTTGAAGACGTTCCGAGCGGCGTACGAGGCGAGCTGGCTAACCATCGGCCAAATTCCGGTTCCGGGTCTACAGAACGTGGTCGCGAAAGGATCTATTGCCGATGCGATTGCTGGCGGCGTCTTCGGCATCCAATCGAATCTGGTGCTGATCGAGGTCGCGGCGTACCTGCTGTACGCGGTGCCGATGCTGGCCGTCGTGCTGTGGCCGAAGAATCACCAACCGACGGCCCGCACTCTGGCGCGCGCGCTGGGCATTACCGCGGGCGTATTCGTCTGTATCGGTGTCGCCGGGCTCCTGCTGGCTCCGTCGCCACACCTTGTCGACGCGACGTCGATCACGCTCTCCGCGGTACACGCGGACACGTTGAGCGGCGACGACTCTTCCGGTCAGGACGAGCAACTGAGGGTCGACGTCGTCTCGGCCGACCTCGACGAGGCGACGTTGACACTCGGCGAGGAGTCGATGACCCTACCGTTCAATGGACATGCTGCGGACGGCGATGAGTACCTGCTGAGCGAGTCGGTACCGCCCGAATCGGCCGCGGTTACGGATCTGACTGAGGCTCCGGCAACGCTCAGCGGTGAGCAGATCGCGGCGGTCCGCGGCCGGTATCCGGTCGGCATTACCGAAGCCGACCGCAACACCGACTTCCCGGCGACGTATACGACCACGATCGCGACCCGCGTAGTGATCGACACCGACTCGCTAGCCGTGCTCGATCTCCAGCGGGTCGAGTCGCTGCAGGCCTCGGTAACCCTGCCGACCGGTAACAGCGTGAGCGTCGGCGCGATCGCGACCAATACGACCCGGATGGATGACGCGTCACGCGCTGCCGGGGTCGCGGCCGCTGACGGGTACGCCTCCGACGAGCAACAGGGCGAGATTTTCGGCGCCCTCGTACCGCTATTGAGCGCGCTGATGGCACTGGCGACCGGCGCGGCAGCGTTCACGATCGCTCGGCGCTCGGCGCGCACCGCCACCGACAACACCCCATTCGGGGAATCCGCATCACCAACGCGAGAGAAAGAAGCCGTATGAACCGCACGACCCGATCCCTGCTGCCACTGACCGTGGCCGCATCGCTGCTGTTGAGCGGATGTGGATCCGACTCTGATAGTTCCTCCGACAAGAAGTCCGACGGTCCATCGTCCGGCACCATCGAGATCACGGTCAGTGAAGCCGACGGCTGTGTTGCCGAACCCGACACGGCACCAGCCGGTGCGCTGACCTTCCACGTAACGAATGTCGACGCCGCCGGCGTCACCGAGGTCGAGGTCGTCTCCGACCAGCGCATCCGCGGCGAAAAGGAGAACCTGGCGCCCGGTTTCGACGCGACGTTCTCGGCGAAGCTCGACGGCGGCCAGTACGAGATCTACTGCCCCGGCGCAACCACCGAGAAGGTACCCTTCACCGTCACCGGTGAAGCTCCGCAGACCAGCGATGATCTGAGCGTGCTGCTACAGCAGGCGACGGTGGATTACGCCGAGTATATCGACACGCAGGTCGGTGCGCTGCAGGAGTCTCTGCCGGCGCTGGTCGATGCGATCGCCGACGGCGACCTGGAGGCGGCGAAAATCGCGTACGCGAACTCGCGGGTGTTCTACGAGAAGATCGAGCCGGTCGCTGAGTCGTTCGGCGACCTCGACCCGGCGATCGACCTGCGCGAGGGCGACGTTGCCGCGGGCGAGGACTTGACCGGCTTCCATCCGATCGAGAAGGCGCTGTGGATCGATGGCTCCACCGACGGTCTCGAGGAACTGACCACCCAGCTGACCGCGGACGTCGACGACCTGAAGGGCCGCACCGGGGAGTTGTCGAAGAACACGAAGGCCGACAGCGCGGACGGCGACCGGTACCTGCCGGATGAGATCGCCAACGGCGCGGTGGCGCTGCTCGACGAGGTACAGCAGTCCAAGATCACCGGCGAGGAGGAGGCGTACTCACACCTGGACATCGTGGACTTCCAGGCAAACGTGGAAGGTTCGCTTCAGGCATTCGCAACGCTGAAGCCGGCGCTGGACCAGATCGACGAAACGCTGGTGCCGACGATTTCGGACAAGTTTGACCTGCTGGTCGCCGAGGTACAGAAGCTGAAGGATCCGCAGTCGCTGGGCGGATACGTCGCCTACGACAAGGTCACCGACGCGCAGAAGAAGACGCTCACTGACAGCCTGCTGGCCGTCATCGAGCCGCTGTCGACGATCTCGTCGAAGGTCGCCAACGCGTAAGACATGACTACATCTGACTCGTTCCAGTCCTCGCGCCGCTCGTTCCTGGGCGGCGCGGGGTTGGTCTTCGGCGGCGCTCTCGCAGGCGGGATAGCAGCCCAGGGTCTCACACCGGGCGCGTCGACCGGTTCGCCTGCCGGATCCGCGGCCGATTCGACCGTTCCGTTCTTCGGCGATCATCAAGGGGGTGTGAGCACCGCTGCGCAGGACCGGCTGATGTTCGCGGCGCTCGATGTCACCACGACCAGCACCGAGGACCTGACGCACTTGCTCGGCCGCTGGGCGGCAATGGCGAGCAGGTTCACCCAGGGCGAGCAGGTGTCGGCAGCACCGGAGCGGGCCGACGTACCGCCGAAGGACACCGGCGAAACTCTGGACATGCCGCCGGAGCAGTTGACCATCACGGTCGGGTTCGGGCCCGGCCTATTCGATGATCGGTTCGGGTTGGCATCACGGATGCCCGCGGCGCTGAAGCCGCTGGATCCCTTGCCCGGCGATCAGGTGCTGGATCCGGCGATCAGCGGCGGAGACCTGTGCATTCAAGCGTGCGCGAACGATCCGCAGGTGGTGTTTCACGCGGTGCGCAATATGGTGCGTGCGGCCCGTGGTGTGGCCGTGCTGCGCTGGTCGCAGCTTGGTTTCGGACGCGCTTCGGCTACCGGTTCCGGTCAGTCGACTCCGCGGAACCTGTTCGGTTTCAAAGACGGGACCAACAACATCAAGGCGGACGATACGGCAGCGCTTTCCGATTATGTATGGGTTGGCGACGACACGGATCAACCGTGGATGACCGGTGGAACGTATCTGGTGACGCGCAAGATCCGCATGGAGATCGAATCCTGGGACGCTGACTTCCTGGCAGACCAGGAGCGCATCTTCGCCCGGCTGAAGTCCACCGGCGCACCGTTGACCGGGTCGGCCGAGTTCGACCCGGTCGATTTTGGCGCGACCTCCGGCGGCGAACCGGTGATCGATCCGAACTCACACGTTGCCTTAGCGGCTCCGCAACTCAACGACGGGGTGCGGATCCTGCGCCGTGGATACAACTACACCGACGGTCAGCACGCCGGCAACGGAAAGCTTGACGCGGGGTTGTTCTTCATCTGCTTCCAGCAGGACCCGCACACTCAGTTCGCCGTCCTGCAAGAGAAGTTGGGCAAGTCCGACCTGTTGAACGAGTACATCGCGCACGTATCTTCCGGCGTGTGGGCCGTTCCCCCAGGCCTATCGGAGCCCGGCGATTGGTACGGCAAGAAGCTCTTCAGCCCGTGATCGGTTTCGCCGCTACGGGCTGCTTCCCGCGAGTTGCCTCCGTTGGTGAAGGGACTCCAGCAGCTGCTGGACTCATCCACCCAGGTTATGCGTCGACCCAACTTTGATAGTCGTCGACATAGTTGGCGCCGAACGCGATGACGTACTTCCCCTCGGGCAGGCGCTTGCCGAATCCAGCGATCACTAGACCGATCTCCGCAAAGATGACGCCCGCTCTCGTGCGCCCTTGACGATGCGGTTCACGCTCACACATCTGGGCGAAGCCGTCCGGGTCGAGCAGGTCAAGGCCGTTGTAAAACACGGGGACATACGCAGCACCGTTGAGTTGGGCTCGGATCCTCGCGCCACGACCAGGCTTGAAAACGTACATGGCGCTAAGGCGACCAGTTAAGCCGTCGAATTCGTACTCTGTTGCCCCACGACGCTCCGCAGTGAGGTCGAGAATATCGTCGTGCCGGGTGTCATCCGCGGCTCCAGCCACGGCGGCGACTTCCTCGTAAGTCATTCCGAAGCGGACGTCGTCGATGCCCTCAAAGGGTCGCAAGATCTGACTCACCAGCACTGCTCCGTTCGTGTCACGCAGACCTCGACGACAGTCAGACCGTATCGGCCTCGCCTAACCAGGGAGCTTCCATCGTTGCCGCCGCGGAAGAATCGATCGTCGCGACTACCTGCCCAGAGACTGAACGGCAGAAGAAATCTGCGATTCGCCAGCCACTACGGCGGCGCGCCGCATAGCCGAGGGCCCGCGGGCGCGCGACTGCGGGTTCCGCCAGGCTCGGCGCTCAACGCGGTCGGATGCCGGCGAGATATACCCGCACGAGCCACGATTCGAGATCCGGGATCTCTTGGAGAACCAGTGCGGGGATCGGCCTGGACAACAGACCGAGGCCGACCTGCAATGTGAATGGGTCCACAGACTTATCGACCAGCCCGTGCGACTTGGCGCGGTCAACCACCTGGGTGATCGCCGCGATGACCCCACTACGGGTGACTGCAACGCCGGCCATGAACTCGTCGTCATCCCGACGCAAGTCGGCGATCACCGGGAAGACAGACCCGAGACGCAATTCGACCACCTCGGATGCGAATCGCTTCCACCCCTGCTCTGGCGACGCGTCGATCGCGATCGCGCCGCGTTCGCAGATGGCGATAATCCCTGCGGCAGTGGACTCCAGCAGGGCGAGTTCAAGCGCGCGCGGATCGGCGAAGTTTCGATACAGCGTCGCGATGCCGACGCCGGCACGATGTGCAACGGCGCTCAATGGCGGACGGTCGCCGCGCTCGGCATAGAGCTGGAGTGCGGCGTCAATGATCTTTGCACGGTTCGCTTGCGCATCGGCTCGCACTGCGCTCACCGCCCTTCTACCCGGTCACATTCGTTGACCGCAGTCTATGTGGAGGATTATGCTCCATAATACATCCGGAGCAATCTTCTCCACTTACGCTGTGGAGTCATCCAGGGAGGAACGATGAGCGAACAGCTCACGACTACCGAAACGTCGGCTGGATCCACCACCGTGGACACCGACCGCCAGTCGCCAACGGCCGAGAACGACAAACTCGGCAAGCTCATCGGGATCATCCTGGGGCTCACAGTGATGATCGGCGCGATGTTGCTCGCCTTTGCGACTCCCCAACTCAACTCCGGGGCGCGCGACCTTCCGTTGGCCGTCAGCGGCAGCCCTCAAGCCTTGGAGCAGGTCACTGCGCAATTGGAGCAAGGAGCGGCGGATACCTTCGACATCACCACCTATGCCACGGCCGACGAGGGCGCCGAGGCGATCAAGAATCGCGACGCGATCGGTGGAATTGCCCTCACCGGTGACGGTGTGACAATCCAGACCGCAGCCGGCGCAGGGGCGTCCTACAAGACGGTGCTGACGAGCATCGGCGCCCAACTGGAGGCAGCCGGACAGCAGGTCACCTACGTAGAGTTGGCGCCCACTACGGCAGAGGACCCGGGTGGGAACGCGCTCGTCAGCCTCGGCATGCCTCTGATCTTCGGCGGAATGGCTGGAGGCGCCGTATTCTTCCTTGTCTACAAGGGATCCCTACGGAACCGACTGCTCGGTGCAACGGTGTTCGCGATCACCGGCGGGCTCACCGCTACCGCGATACTGCAGTTCGGCTTCGGGACGTTCGATGGGAATTACTGGCTTACCAGCCTCGCCGTTAGTGCCGGGATCATGGCGATCTCATACCTCATCCTCGGACTCTCCTCGATCATCGGTTACGCCGGCCTAGGCATCGTGGCGGTGTTGATGATGTTTGTGTCCAACCCGTTGTCGGGGTTGGCCGCCGGACCAGACTGGTTGCCAGCGTTCTGGGGTGATTTCGGCCAATTCCTCCCGGTCGGCGCCGCAGGCACCGCGATCCGGTCAGGTGTCTATTTCGACGGTGCCGGAGCGACGCAGGCGTGGATCGTGCTCGCGTGCTGGATCGCCCTCGGACTCGGCCTGGCAGTGCTCGGCGCTCGACGCCGGGTGGCGGCCTCCGCGCGCTAGGAGGCCCGCCGCCCTTGTCGGCAGGTTCACACCTAGAAGTCCACCGAGGAGGTCCACCGGTTAGAAGGCGTACGTCCGGTCTTCCATACCCTTGCCGGCGGGACCGCCGAGGAAGTCCACCGGCCAGAAGGCGGGCGACCGATCCTTCATACCCTTGCCCGACATGTTCACGCCGGAAGTCCACCGGCCAGAAGGCGCACGTCCGACACGACGCGCCCGTGCCTGGCAGGCACACCGAGGAAGTCCACCAGCTAGAAGGCGTACGTCCGATACTCCAAACCCTTCACCTGATTGACCCAGGCATTAAAGGGATCTGGCTCTGGGAAACTCCAGTGTTCCGGGATCTCCACGCCGAATTCGGCCTCAACCCATGCGCGAAATTCCGCGTGCGCCTCAACCGATTCTTCCTCAAAGGGCTCGCCTTCGATGAACTCGCCGACCTCGTCGTACCCAATGGCTACGAGCCGCAAGAAATCCACAGCGTTATCAGCGAGCAGACTTACCGCGCCGTCCGACCCGAGCGCACCGATGCGGATGTCGCCGGCATCGTCGAGCCACAACACACCCAGACCACCGGATCCGTCGAGTTCGACAAAAGGCGCCAGCCGGTCATAGCCAGCCTCGTCCGGTTCGAACCAACCCATGAGTGACGCCGACGGCGTAAATACCACGCCGAGTTGCGCTTCACCGGCGTACGGCGTCATGTAATAGCCGTGTTCGTTCTGCAGCCCCCACCCCTGGTCCTCCATCCAGGTAAAGGCACGTTCCAGTGGTTCGGGGATCGAGAGGCCTGCGGGCAGCGTTGGGGTGAGTTCTTCGGCGAATCGCGACATGCCATCAGCATAGGCAAATGTCGTCCTGGACCGCGTCGGGTGGCGACTCAGCCGACCAACCCGGTCCGCCCTATGGAACTGGCCGCCCCCGTCCGCCCTGCAGAACTGACTGCCCCTGTCCGCCCTGTGCAACCGCCCGCCCCGGTCCGCCCTGCAGAACTGACTGCCCCTGTCCTCCCTGCGGAGCTGGCCGAACCGGTCCGCGATGTGGAACTGGCTGCGAGCACGGCAACGCCTAGAAGCCCGCACAGTGGGCGATAGTAGGTGTCGTCGGGTCGTCGGAACCGCGCATCGGCCGACGGCATCCCAATACCGTCAGTGCCCGGTTTCCGCCTAGGACGGCGCGCCCCAGCAGGCCCACTCCCAGGGCGCGGCGGCCGAGAGTGACGACACGGCCATCCCCCATCAGGCCTGCGGCGGCCACACCTCCGACGGCCAACATTGCTCCGACTGCGGCGGTCGGGACAGCTGGCGGGAACTCCGTCGATCCCGCGGTCGCCACAGCAAGACTCCTGCGGTCCGACGCTGGCCAGGAGGAGCCGGGCGCCCACGCAATATGCATCGCGCCGACAGATGCGAGCCCTGTGCCCGCGATCGCACGCGAGACACCAGCAACGATATTCATGCCAGCACTCTACGGCGCGGTCTGGCCTCGGTATCGCTCACCAATCAGCGACTCTGCGCCACCGAAGCCACGGCCCGCGACTAGGGGCGAGGACGCGCATGCGCTGGTTCCGGACGAGGTAAGGGATCCGCTCGGGCTGGTTCACGATGAAGTAAGAGTTCCGCTCGTGCCGGTTCACGACGAAGCAAGAGTCCGCTCGTGCCGGCGCCGGCGCGGTAGTGCTCTCGCGTCAACGCCCCGGTTCACGACGAAGACAGGAGATCTGGGGTTCTGGTTGAGGACACAGGCAAGGGATCTGGGCAGTCGACCCTACGGATGACTTGGCGGCGCTTCCGATTACTGGGCGGCGCCATGAGCGAGGCGCAAACGGGTCGATGGCCAAGGCATCATGCGACAGATATCGGCAGTGGGCTGCGGCGATCATCGGCGGCGTGGCCAGGAACTCGCCGGTCGTCAGCAAGATAACTGTTCAACAGGTCGACGAGTTCATGGTGGAACTGCTCTCGGCGATGCGGGTTGGCGACATGCGCAATCAGCAAACTCACCAAGTCATCCAGTGGGTCAAGCCCCTCGCCGTCGTCTAGTTCCGTTCTACCGAAGGAATCCGCACACCTCTGCTCTTCACTGCGTAGGCTCCTGGCCTTCCGAGCAACGTCCTCGATCTGGCGTTGATCAGGGATCTTGATCCGCATGTTCAACTTCGGTCTTTGATCTGGATCGACCCATTGCGGCGGCGTCCACCACGGCAGACCATCAATCATGTCAACCCGCCAGCCGGACCGTTCAAACTCGCGATGATGATGTCCGCAAACCAGCGTCAGGTTGTCGACATCCGTGCCGCCCCCGCGCCACCACTCAAAAACGTGGTGCCGCTGGCACCAGTCTGGCGGCACGTCACATCCGGGAAACGAACACCCACCATCTCTCGCGATCAACGCGTGCGTCTGGTTTTCCGTCGCGACTCGCCGCGAGCGGCCAAAGGCAACAACACCACCGATATTGGTCGTCCACGTCGGGACCAGCATCGCCTCATCGGCCAGGCGCACGAAGTCGTGCAGCGTGATCCGGTCGCCGCCAGCCACCCGGCCGACGTACCGCCGCACGGCCGATCGGGGGTCATGACGCGACATGAAATCGATCGCGGCCTCTGAGTCCGAGTCGCCGCGCGCGATACCCAGCGCATCGAGAATCGCGTCTAGGTCGACGTTGATGTGAACTGTGGCGGCAGTTCCGCCACTCGCTGGCACGCCGGCAAGCTCCAGCAGACGCCGGGCAGCATCCCCGAGAGCGTCATGCCGACGCTGGTCTGCGCTGCGATCGTCGGCCGCACCAGCCTCGCTCGGTCGCGGGGCGCTCAACGGCGACAGAACCGCCTCCAGCTGCGCCTTAACAGTGGGATCCAGAAGCCCGTTGATCTGATACAGACCGTCGTACCGCCGTGGGCCAATCCGCACGCCGCGCCGCGCCGCGCAAATCGCCGGCTCCGGGCCCGTGCCGTCGGGAAGCAAGATCTGATCGAGCTTCTCGCTCGCCACCTTCAGTTCGGCGGGCCCGAGCGCGTCGGCATGCCGGACCAGGACCTCCTCCGCCTGTTCGCTCAACGAAGGATCTATGGCGGGAATCGCGGTGATCCGTCGCATCGCGGAAAGGATCTCGTCTACTTGGCCGGTGGTCACTGCGCCGGCGACGACCGCACTCGCCAGGCTTGGTAGCGCGGGCGGTTTCTCACCGGCACTGAACCCGTTGCGAGTAAGCAGTTGCTTCGCGCGACGCTCCCGAGCGTTTGCTTCGGCGATTCCGATCCGCAGACTCCGGGCAAGACCACGAGCAACACGCTTCTCACCGGTGAAGGTCGAGAATGACGGATCCTCCCCGGCGGCCTCAACGACGTGACTATCGACAAGGATGCTTCGCGACCGAAACGCCTCGAACTCGCTAGCCAGCCGCAACAGGCATCTCGGATCAAGCGCACCAAAATCGCCACGCTGACCAATATCGATCAGCGCGTCCAGCCCATCGTGCAACCGCTGCAAGGCTGCCGCGATCTCTGCAGAGAATTCCTCCGCGACGGCAAGACACCTCGCGCCCTGCGCCGACGAATCCGCACCCGCCTTGGCCTCATTGGGGACGAACCGGTAGGGGTCGGGATCGGTCTGCACAAACTCGTCACGATCGACGTCCATCGCAGACCTCCTCTCGAATTGCTTGTCATTCATCGTACATATGTTCGATGAATGCGTCAATAGGTCGCGAACATGGGTGTGATGTCTCAGGACAGGGGTGACAGTTCTGCATCAGGACATCGGTGACACTTCGTGTGTCAGGACATCGGTGGCGGTTCGGGGTTCTTGGGTCGTGGTCCGGGTGGCCGGCCGTTGCCGACGTAGCGGATGCCGGGTGCAGGTCGGGTGTGCTCGGCGAGGATCTCGCCGTCGAGGTCGGTGACGATGATCGTGTCTGCGGCTGTGATGGCCACGACCTGTTGGAAGGCGTGTGTGACGTCGATCTTGTAGACGACTCCCTCCAGACAGATGGTGCCTGAGGTAGTGACGGTTCTGATCCGGGTGTCTGCGGGCAGATCGGCCGGTGGCGTCGGTCTGGGACGACGCACCGGCGCGGGTGCTCGGTAGATGGGCCGGTCTGGTTGCGGTCGGGGCGCATCGGCTTTCGGGGTCGCTTGCCACGCGACCAGCGGTGTGACGCGGCCGGGTAGGCCTTGGTGTGGGCGCTGGGTGTTGTAGATGGCATCGAACGCGTCGACCTGTGTCTGGAGCTCGGTGAGGGTCTCGGCGAGGGGCTGCTTGTCGAGGTAGCGGAACAGGGTCTGATGGAATCGTTCGTTCTTTCCTTGCGTGGTCGGCTTGTACGGTTTGCCGGTGATCGCTTCGACGCCGAGGGCGGCCAGGTGCGCGACGAGTTGGCCGGTGCGCCCGAGCCGTGACGGGTTCAGCGCGATCCCGTTGTCGCTAAGCAGTCGCTGGGGCACTCCGTGCGCGGCGATGGCCTTGTCGACGATGGTGATCGCGTCCTTCGCGGTCTCGCCCCACGCGACGTGTGAGGCAAGGGCGTAGCGGGAGTGGTCGTCGAGGAGCTGGAAGATCACGCATTTGCGTCCGCCGGTCAGGACGTATTCGGTGGCGTCGAGCTGCCAGCACGCGTTCGGCGCTGGGTAGACGAAGCGTCGCCATGCCGAGCGCGGCTTCTTCTTCGGCTCCAACCGCGCGACGCCGGCCTCGCGGAAGATCCGCGCCAGCGACGCTGTCGAGGGCACGTGCTCGAGACCTATCGAGCGCATCTTCTCGTGCACGCTGATCGGACCGTGGTCCAGACCGGAGGCCTCCAGCGCCGCGCGGACAGCGATCGCTTCACTCTTCGTCTGATCACTCGACCGGGACGGGCTGGTCTTCGGGCGCCGGGTCCGCGGCTCGAGCGCCGCGGCCGGCCCGTCGTCCTTCGCGCGCCTACGCAGCTCGTAGAAGGACTTACGGGAGATACCGTGCTCGGCGCAGAACGTCGAGACCGCGCCGCGCGGCGCATCATCAGGCCACTGCGAGATCGCCAGACGGACACGAGGATCGATAGGTTCATTGACTGCCACCACCCGAGCCTTAGGCGCGAAGTGTCACCACCAACACAGCCCGAACCGTCACCGATGAGCTGATACAGAACTGTCACCGATGTCTTGATAGATGACAGGTGCTGTCATCGGCGCACAACCCCAGACAGTAGGGGCGGCTCAGGAGATCCACATCCAGCACAGCGGGACACCGTGCGCACGGTGTCCCGCCCTCGCGGCTGAGGCCGTTGCGGTCGTCGACTATCGCCGGGGAACTGCTCGGCGGTACGCCTGATGAGGTGCGCGCACAAGGACACAGGGCGGGCGATGCGGCTAGGACGAGGCAGGCCAGCCCGACTCGCGGTACTGCGCCAAAGCCTCGGCTGCAGTGTCCGCCATCATCGCCCGCAACTCCGGCGGATCGAGGGCCTGCACCCAGTTCCCAAAACCAAGCAGCACACCGACCACCCCACGTAAGGCATGCACGCGCGCCTCGATCAGCGACCACTCCTCGTCCAATTCGCTCACTGCGGGTTCGCCCAGCAGCGTGATCTGAAGCGATCGCAAGGCAAGATCGACTCGATCGCGACGAGTCCGCAGCCGAATCAACACGCTGTCGCGCGCGTTCCATCCGGCCCGGATGCCTCGCCAGACCTGCCGCACATCCAGCCTTTCGGGCCGCCTGGTCGGTTCGTCGAGCAATCGGATGTCGGTGATCCGACTTATCCGGTAGGTGTGGGGTTTACCGCGGTGCGCCGCGACCAGGTACCAGGTGGACCCCGCCAAAACCAAGCCCCATGGGTCGACGGTTCGGCGTCCGCCATTGTCGGACGACAGCGCCTCATAGAGAATCCGCGCTCGGCAGTCGCGCTGTACAGCCTCAAACACGGGCGCTAGCGCGTCGGGATTGTGCGCCGTCCCACCCCAGCCGCCAGGATCCACGATCACCCGATCGAGCAATCTGCCCACCTGCTGCGCGTGATCTTCGGGCAGGCCGCTGGCCATAGAGCGGACGGCGCGGCTGAACGCCTGATTTAGACCGAGGGCGTCGGCCACGCCCGCTCCCCCGATCAGCAACGCCTTGGATTCATCGACTGTCAGGTCGGCGCTATCGGGCCGATATCCGGGAAGTAGCGCGTAGCCGCCTTCGCGGCCGCGTTCGGCGTACACCGGGACGCCCATCAACGAGAGCGCATCAATATCACGCTGGATCGTGCGGCTGGTGACCTCGAGTCGCGCAGCGAGGTCGGCCGCACTCAGGCGGACATGTCGGCGCAGTAAGTCGACGATCGACAACAAGCGGTCCGCGCGCATAACTCATACTCTGCCATTCATATACGACAGAGGATGTCGTATATGAGCTGCGATTCTGGCATCACGACGGCGAACGTCGTCACACGCCACGAGGAGGAATCATGAACGCACCGGACCTTCGCCCACACGTCACGCGCGCCCAGGAGTGGATCGCTACCCTGATCGACGGCGTCACGCCCGCAGATCTCGACTTGCCCACGCCGTGTGCGGACTTCAACGTGCGTGATCTTCTGCAGCATCTGTTCGCTGTCGAGAAGCGCGTCGAGTCCGTCGGCTTGATCGGCACTATCGCGGATGTACCTACCTCATTGCCGCTTCCTTCGGGCGATCTTGGCGCCGGATTCCGGATTGCGGCTGCAGCGGCGATCGCGCCCTGGGACGACGACAGACTCACCTCGATTGTGACGGTGCCATTCGGAACACTGCCGGGAGCCGCCGCGCTCGGCGCCTACCTGAGCGAGCACATCGTCCACGGCTGGGATCTCGCCGTAGCAACCGGACAACCGTCGGAGACCGACGAGGACATCGCGACAATCGCGCTACAGGCGATGACGAATGCTTTGCCCGCCGAGCCGCGTGGCGGAGATATTCCCTTCGACGCGCCCGTCGAGCCGGCCGCGGATGCCGGACCCACAGAGCAACTCGCGAACTGGACGGGTCGCTCGCGGGCGGTGAGCGGGCGAGTCAAGAATCGCGCGGCCGGCGCATAGGGACAGGCCCAGCCAGGCCCAGTCGCTGAGGCCCACGCTCGTGGCGCTGGTGCCGACCACCGCCACGCATGAGACTTGGTCGACCGGATCGATACCGTGGTTCGCAACGATCATTCGGATCGGCTAGATCCGGGCTGCGAGTGCCTATGTGCGGTCGGTGGCTTCGGCGCGTACGAAGGTGGGCGGATTCGCCCGCCACGCGGCGATGACTGCCCCATGGCCACGGTACTTCTCGGCGTACGCGTCAAGGATCTCCGGAATATCCGACTCCGGGGCCAGGGAGGCATTCCCGGTACACGACACCTTGCCTGCACGCATTTCAAGCTCGCCAGCGTGCAACGCGTTTCGTAGCCAATCGCTGGTGAGGCCGCCTCGGGCGGCGGCATAGAACCGGTCGTGTACGACGACAAACCAGACGCGCACGAGGTGTTCGGCTCCGGTGTATCGCCCATGCGTCACGACGGTGCACGTCTGGCCTCGCCATTGATTTGGGTCCATCCATCCACGATGTCAGAGTCCGATGTCGCCGTCATCGTCGCGCCGCCGTCATCCGCGAGTTCCACGGCAACGGCAAGCAACAGCGATACGCGCACCGTTGAGCACAGCCACCTACTTTCGCTGGCGGGACTTCACCAGCCCCCATACGTGCGCCGCGGCGATCAGGACGCCGAAGATGCTCACCGCGACCGCGCTTTCACCCCATGGACTCAGATAGGTCCGGTCGGGATACGTGGGTCGCGCCGTCAACAAGACGAGAACGGCAAGCCAGCCGGCGCCGATCATGATCGGCACTGCAATCGCGCTTACGCCGAAGGCCGCGACGAGCAACAGTAGTCCCAGAACGAACGCGAGCAGCAGGACCGCGGTAGCGATCGGTGAGCCCTTGACGGTGAGCTCATCCCATAGGCCTGGAAAGGTCCTGGCGACCGAATGCCCGCCGATCTCCTCGAATCGGTGGTAAAGCGGCTGGAAGCACATCAGTGCAAGGATCGCGCCGAGCACTGCATAAATCCGAGCGAACCCGGCGGCCGCGTCTCGCGTCGATTCGCTATCCATCTCTCCCCTTTAACTCAGAGATCGTAACCCCGCCGTCGCACGACGAGCACCCGCGTCGGGGCGCCACTCCACGACGCCGCCGTCCCCGGAGTTCCACGCGCTGTTGTTCCCGGCCCGCACGACAACTTTTCCGCGCTGGAACGCTATCGATTGCGCTCGCGGACTCCCACTCGCCAAGCCATTTGGGCTGCGCAAGACCTTACGGAAGCTCGAACTACGCCACACCCTGCGGGCCGCGGACGAGTTTGCCGAGCAACTCTCCGGTCGACTCCCCATCGCGGTAGATCTCGGTCCCGTTCAAGAAGGTGTGCTTGTAGCCGTCCACCCGCTGCAGTAGGCGACGGCCGTTGCCCGGCAGGTCGAAACTGACGGTCGGCCGGTACAGGTGCAACTTGTCGAAATCGATGATGTTGATATCGGCCTTGTAACCTGGCTTCAGCAGGCCTCGGTCGAGCAGGCCCACTGCCTCGGCGGTGGCACGGGCCTGGCGGTGGATGACGAACTCCAGCGGAATCCGGTCGTACGCACGGTCGCGCGCCCAGTACTGCAGCAGGGTCGTGGGGAAACTGCCATCACAGATCGTGCCGACGTGCGCGCCGCCGTCCGACAGGCCCGGCACGGTGTACGGATGCACCAGCATCTCGCGCACGGCGTCAAGGTTTCCGTCTTGGTAATTGGTCAGTGTCACGTACAGCTTGCCCTTGCCTTCGGCCTCGACCATGTGGTCATAGACGATCTCCTCGGGGGTGCGTCCCTCGGCGATCGCCCGGTTAGCAATCGACTCGGTGGCCAGGTCGGGTTCGTAGTTCGGCGGGTCCGCCAGGTAGACCATGTACGGGTAGAGGTCGATCAGCCCGCCACCGATGATGGTCTTGTCCTTCTCGTCGGTCTGCGCCGCGAGAATCCGGCGCCTCATCTCCGGGTCGGCCATCTTCCGGGCCTGTTCGGGGATCGGGAGCCCAGCGATCTCCGCCTTGAAGACCGGGTTCATCATGAACGAGTTCAGCGTGCATTCCAGGCCGAGGATGACGCCGATGGCGCGGGCCGCGACCTGACCGCGCACCGCGAATCCGCGCTCATTCAGCGTGGTGACGAGATCGAGGATCTTGGTGTGGCGATCCGCGTAGCCACCTTGAGTCAGCGACACCGACATCGGCCGATTCGACGCCTCGACCATCTTCGTGATCAGGTCGAATTCCGCCTCATCGTTCTCCGCCAGATCAGAGACCAACTGCAGCACACCCTTGCCGGTCTCCCCGATCGCCTTCGAGATCGCGACAAGTTCGGCGACACCAGCACGGTACGACGGAGTCAGTTCGCCGGTACTGCTGCGGTGGTTCAAACTGCGCGACGACGAGAAGCCGAGCGCGCCGGCTTCGATCGCCTCCGCGGCCAGCTTCGCCATCATCGACATCTCTTCGTCGGTAGCGATCTCATGCGACGCTGCCCGCAGCCCCATCGTGCGCACCCGCAGTGCGGCGTGCGGCACCTGCGTCGCGAAGTCGACGTCGTGCGGCAGTCGTTCCAATGCGTCCAGGAATTCTGGGAAGGTCTGCCAGTCCCACGACAATCCCTCAGCGAGCGCCACGCCAGGAATGTCCTCCACGCCCTCCATCAACTTGATCAGCCGGTCGTGATCGGTCGGTAAAGCCGGCGCGAACCCGACGCCGCAGTTACCCATCACCGCAGTCGTCACCCCGTGCCAGGACGTCGGCTGCAGGTAGCTGTCCCACGTGGCCTGCCCGTCGTAGTGGGTGTGGAGGTCAACGAAGCCAGGGGCGACGATTGCGCCGTCCGCGTCGTACTCCTGCCGGCCTGAGCCCGACACTTTGCCCACTTCGGCGACCTTGCCGTCGGTCACCGCGACATCGGCGGTGAAGGGATCCGAGCCGGACCCGTCGTATACCCGGCCCCCGCGAATTACCAGATCGAACTCAGCCACGTCATTCCCCTTATGTCGTTGCGGGCCGATCCCGCGAGCCGAAGCCGCCACGTAGGGACGAAGACCAAGGTTGTCGATCGCGCACGCGTCGCCACCCCACCCGACGGAAGCAGAACCAACGCTTCGTTCTGCTAACCACTTTTGACGAACGTATCCCAGATCACATGAGACTCATAGTGACTCGCGTCACGAGCACGAGCGGTCAGTTGAGCGGAGGGTTCACCGATTCTGCAGTCACGCCCGACCGCCCCACTCGGGACGACGTCGCCGACTTACGCACTTACCAACTCGGGAGCGCATCGCAGACGCCTACTCGTCCGTCGCCTCGTCGTCCACCTCGGCCAGTCGCCTGAGGATGTCGCCCCAGTTCCGCACCGCAGCGTCGTCAGCCCCTTCGAATGCCCGCTCCAGCAACTGCATCTGCTCGCCCGTGAGGCGACCCTCCAGTGCAGCGCCCTCGTTGGTCGTCACGATCCGCCTCACGCGCTTGTCCTGCGCGTCGGGCTTTATCTCCACCAAGCCGCGCACCTCGAGATCCCTCAACGGACGGTGGACTGCTTGTTTTGAGATGGCCAGCACAGCCAACAGTTCGCTCACCGAGATGTCGGGCTGGCGGTGCACGAAATAGAGGATCCGGTGATGCGCACGATTAAGCCCGTGCGCGGCGAGAATGCGGTCCGGGAGCGCAGTGAATGCGCGATACCCGAAGTACAACGCCTCGATACACCCACGCAGATCCGACTCTCGATCTTCGTCAATCATATTGACCTATTTTCCTTTTCGCTGCATCCTTAGTCAATACTATTGACCTACCTCAGGGGTGACGCCGTGTTCTCTCAGCGTGTCGACGGACTTCGTCCGTCCCCGATTCGCGCGATCCTCAACGTGATCGATCGCCCGGGAATGGTGTCGTTCGCAGGTGGGCTGCCCGCGAACGACCCGCTGCCCTACTGGGAAGGTTCCGTCCCGCCAGCGACTTTGCAATACGGACCCACCGAGGGGGACGCCGACCTACGCGCAGCCATCTCGGCGAACCTCACCGACCTGGGCATTGACGCGCCACCGGAACGCGTAATGATCCTCAGCGGCAGTCAGCAAGGCATCGATCTCGCAGCGAAACTATTCATCGACCGCGGCACCCCCGTCGCAGTCGAGCACCCGACGTACCTCGCCGCCCTACAAGTGCTGCGCTTCTATGGCGCGGAGTTCACCGATATCGCCTCCCTCGCTACAGATCCAGGCAGGTCACCCCGGATGCACCCGGGAACGACTCCGCGAGGCGCCGGCGGGACGCTCGCGAACCAAGCCCGCCTGGCGTACCTGGTGCCGACATTCGCAAACCCGACCGGCGCATGTGCAACGGAGGCCGAACGGGACACGATTGCACTGAACTGCCTACGCAATCGGACAGTGCTATTCGAGGATGACCCGTACCGCGAACTCACCTACGACCCCTGCGACCGTACGCCGATCACCTCGCGCATGACCGACGGACCCTGGATATATCAGGGATCATTCTCAAAAACCTTCGCACCCGGACTGCGGCTCGGCTTCCTCGCAGCATCCGAAGACCTATTCACCCAGCTTGCCATCGTCAAGCAAGCCACCGACCTACATAGTTCTCGACTCTCGCAACACATCGTCTATCAGGCGATCACATCGCCGGCCTGGCCGGAACAATTAGGCCGCCTCGCCGACTTCTACCGCTCGAGCCGCGACGCGTTCGAAGACGCTCTCTGTAGCAATATCGGCGATCTCACCACATGGCACAAGCCCACCGGAGGGCTATTCTACTGGCTACGGTTGCGAGATCCTTTAGATACTCGGGATCTGCTCACCACCGCAATCGACCGAAACGTCGCCTTCATGCCTGGAGAGGATTTCTATCCGGGCCAGCCTGAACTCGGCACGATGCGGCTGAACTTCAGTCATGCGGACGCCGCCGACACCGACCGAGGCCTGCACACCCTCGCCCAGATACTTCGTGACTGGAGGCACACGATTTCCGCTTGCACGGCGCGATGAAACCGCGTAACTTAGAACAAGTCGCCGCGGGGTGGAGCAGTTCGGTAGCTCGCTGGGCTCATAACCCAGAGGTCGCAGGTTCAAATCCTGTCCCCGCTACTACGGAAAGACCCTCGAATGTGAGTTGAACGTTCGAGGGTCTTCGCATTCCCGTGCGATCTTCAATAGTCCGATCGTGGGGTTAAAGGCCAAAGTGCATATATGGCTGTCGGCGTGTTGGCGGGTTTTGGGTGAATGGCCAGATTGTGGCTTAAGCGCCAGAAAGTGTGTATGGGACCGCTGATTTCTGGCTCGTGACGTGCGGTATCAGCCACCAGGGCTCACTGGTGCACGTGTGCGCGCTGCCCCTCACGATCGAAGATCATGATCAACTCTGCTGCGCCACCCACCGCACTGACCGCGTGCGGAACCATGGTCGCAAACTCCGCGGCCTCCCCCTCGTCGACATCGATCTGCCGCTCCCCCAACCACAACCGGACGCGGCCCTCCAAGACCAAGAGCCAGTCGTGACCAGGGTGCACCCGTTGGCTAGGCGGGGCTTCAGACGGCTCTAGACGCATCTTCATCGCGACGGTCCGCCCGTCCGGTCGACTCAGCATCCACGTCGTCCGCGCACCGCTACTGTGCGCAACTGGGCGTATGACGACGTCATCATCGCTCGGCGCCTCAAACAGCACGTCGAGGCTCACCTGGAGCGCGTTCGCCAAGGGCACCACCACATCCAGGCTCAACGTGCGCTTGCCCGTCTCCACCCGGCTGATGGTCGACGGGCTGAGGTTGGTGCGTTCGGCCAATTCGTCCAGCGAGTAGCCCAGGGTGCTGCGCAAGCTACGTAGCCGCGATCGCGCTAAGACTTCGACATCGGAGATTTCGCTCATTCCTTGAGTTTGCCATGTTTTGCGAATTCCGCAAGATTACTTGCGTTAATCGCTTGGAGTCGTACAGTCGAAAATATGAGCGAGAACCTCGAGCAAGGCCAGCACCCACACCATTCCCATCACCACCCAGGAGACGGCGGCGCCCAGCAAGGCCCCGCCGTGCAGCGCTATTGCGACGTCGCGATCATCGGCGGCTCGGCTGCAGGCTTGACTGCCGCACTACAACTCGCCCGGCAGCGGCGCAGCGTCATCGTGATCGACGATGGAACCCCGCGTAACGCCCCAGCCGCACATATGCACGGCTACTTGGGTCGCGACGGCGCCGCTCCCAGCGACCTGATTCGCATCGGGCGCGAGGAGGTTCGCAGCCACGGCGGCGAAGTGCTCGCCGGACGAGTTACCGGCGTACGCCGTCGCGAGGACGCAACATTCGAGATCGACCTCACCGGCGGCCACACGCTGATCGCCCGCCGGGTCCTCGCGGCAACCGGCATTAGTGATGAACTCCCCTCGATCGACGGCGTCGCAGAGCAGTGGGGACGCGGTGTGATCCACTGCCCGTTCTGCCACGGGTTCGAGGTCCGCGACCAACGCCTGGTTCAGATCGTCACACACCCAATGAACCTGCACCCCACCACTCTGTTCCGCCACCTCACCGATCAACTCACCGTCGTCCTGCACGATGCACGCGGAGTGGACGAGGACGTCGTGGCCACCCTGGCCGCATCGGGCGTCGTCATTGAACGCACCGCAGTACGCCGAGTCCGCACCGGATCCGACGGTGAGGTCTGCGGTGTCGAGCTCAGCGACGATCGCATCCTCGACGCGGACGCTGTTGTGGTGGGCTCACAGTTCCGCGCCCGAGCCGATGTACTGGCTGGCCTCGGAGTGAAGGCCACCGCGCATCCCAGTGGTGCGGGCGATGTCCTGGTCGTCGACCCGCGCGGCGAGACCGCGGTACCCGGCGTCTACGCGGCCGGTAACGTCACCGATCCGAGCCTGCAGGTGCTCCCCTCGGCCGCCCACGGCGGCCAGGTTGGCGCAATGATCGCCTTCAGCCTCGCCGACGAAGATCTACGTAACGCCGCCCGACCCTCCGGTGAGGAGACCGACTGGAACCACCGCTACGGCGGCTCCGACCGAACCTGGAGCGCCAATCCGAACGGCACGCTCGTTCACGAGGTCAGCGCCATGACGCCGGGCCGGGCATTAGAAGTCGGCGCCGGCGAAGGCGCCGATGCCCTCTGGCTAGCCGAACAGGGTTGGGCAGTGACGGCCACCGACATTTCCGGAAACGCACTCGCGCGAGTGCGCGCCGAGGCCGACCATCGCAAACTCAACGTCGAACTTCTCCGAAGCGACGCGAACGACCCCGCTCCCTTCGGCACCGGATCCTACGACTTGGTTTCGCTGCAGTACGGCTCATTCAAGCGCACTCCCGATCAACGCGGACTGCGCAGTCTGTTCGCCGCCGTCGCACCCGGCGGCACCCTGCTGGTCGTGCATCACGACCTCGCCCCGATGCGAGCGCCGGTGGACGTCGCGAGCCAAACCCGAATGTACGACCCGGAGGCGTTCGTGGGCGTCGAGGAGATCGCCGCCGCGCTGAGCGAGGACCCAGATACCTGGCACATCGAGACACAGGAAACTCGACCACGCCCTCCAGGCGCAGCGAGCACCCACCATGTCGACGACGTCGTGCTGCGCGCAACCCGACTCGCGCGCTGAGTCTCCGGCCTCGACGAGCTGAACTGTCGAGTCCGGCGCTGAGTCATCCGCCGGCCGCCCACGGACACCCGGCCACGCGCAGGCAACTTTCGCCGGGGTTCGGCGCAACGCCACAACGATGCGGGGTCATCTTTCGCGAGTCGAGCGGCAGTCGTCTTCCGCGCGGGCGATTGGCTTATCGCCCGCGCGGGCGACGCGCCTGCGCGTCCGGACCTAAGCGTCGTACTTCGCCGCGAGCCCAGCGATCAAGATATCGAGGCCGTGCTCGAACTCGGCATCGACGCCGGCACCTACGTCCGAGGTTTCAGGTCCGCCGACATACCCGCCGGCAAGTAGCAACGGCGCGAGCGCCGGGTACTTCTTGACGGTAACCACCTCCGCCAGCTCGGCCATTGCCTCAGGCCCGAACGACAGGTCCTCCTGGCCCGCGAGGTCGCGCTCGAGTTCCACGAATGCCGTGACATACGACGAGAGCACCAAGATGAGCGAAATCTTATCGCTGTCATCCGCACCGAGCGACTCCAAGACCTGCAATCCGTGATCGGCGATCCGCGCACTCGCCGGCATCAACACCGACGTCGGCCCGCGAGGCACATCGAGCCACCAAGGGTGCGCTCGGCACACATCGCGCATTACGTGCGCCCAATCCCGCAGGCTTTCCCGCCAGTCGCTGCTGATCTTTGGCCACTTCTGCGGCAACACCGACTCGGAGCCAATCATCAGTAACAGGAGCTCATCCTTGTTCGCCACATATCGATACAGCGACATCGTGGTGAATCCGAGCTCCTTGGCCAACCTACCCATCGTGAGAGCCGCAATACCGTGCTCGTCGGCGATCTCGATCGCCTTCGCCACGATCACCTCATGACTCAGCCCACGCCGCGGACCATTCTGGGGATCCGCAAGCATCCCCCACCCAATCGCCACCGCGCGCGGCAATCCACTCTCTGTCATTTCGGCCATCCCTCAACCCTAAGCGGCAACGTCTCCCGGAGACACACGACCCAAAATTAACTGTGTACGTCGTAGACTGTGTATGTCATACTCAGTATATGACATACACAGACACGCCAGTCATCGCCGTCAACGGCGTGACGAAGCGGTACGGCGACCGCACCGTGCTCAGCGACCTCGACCTTTCCTTGCCCGCCGGCGTACACGCGCTTCTTGGTCCGAACGGCGCGGGTAAGACCACCCTGATCAACATCCTCACGACCCTAGTTCCCAACGACAGCGGTGATATTCGTATCCTCGGGCTCGATCCTCGCGTCGAAGCCGAACGCATTCGACGGCGGATCAGCGTGACCGGGCAGTTCGCCGCCGTCGACGAGGTACTCACCGGCGCGGAGAACTTGGTCATGATGGGCCGACTCGTCGGCCTATCTACCAAGTCCGCTCAACGGCGCTCCGCGGAACTTCTGGAACGCTTTGATCTGGCCGAAGCCGGGCCGCGTGCGCTGAAGACGTACTCGGGCGGCATGCGGCGGCGCCTCGATCTTGCCATCAGCCTGATCTGGCCACCCGAGATCCTCTTCCTCGACGAACCCACCACCGGGCTCGATACGCGCAGTCGATTGGCGCTATGGGCGCAAATCCGCGATCTAGCCGCGGAAGGCACCAACGTCTTCCTGACCACTCAGTACCTTGAAGAAGCAGACCAACTTGCCGATCAAATCGCGGTCTTGGACGGCGGACACATCGTCGCGCAGGGTAGCGCCGCCCACCTCAAGAGTCTCGTCGGCGGCGAAGTCGTTCGGCTCGTTCGTCCCGACGGCTCGACGCTACGCGACGTTCCGACCGACGGCTCAGCCCGAGCGCTGGCCGCCATCGCCGCTGAGGCGTCGGCCGCTGACCCGTCGCTACGCGTCGAACTACACCGCCCGACCCTCGACGACGCATTCCTCAAACTGACCGGTCACCACGCGCAGTCCCCAGAGCACCACGACTCCCCCGAACCCCAGAAAGAGGTGGCCTGATGAGCGCCACGACAACCACCACCCCCGCTGAGCAGTCGCGCTCACGACCGCGCCCGGAACCTGCGCCCGGAAGCGGCGTACTCACCGCCTCACGCGTGTTTATCGGTCGCGCGATGAAGCACAGTCTGCGGGATGTCGAATCGATCCTGATGGCGGTCTTGCTACCCGTCATGCTCATGCTGATGTTCACCTACGTCTTCGGCGGCGCCCTCGCGCCCGGCGGCGACTACCTGAATTACGTCGTCCCCGGCATTGTGCTGACGTGTGCCGGATTCGGCGCCGCGTCGACAGCAGTCGGAGTGAGTCAGGACATGACCACAGGAACCATTAACCGGTTGCGCACCATGCCACTCCCGAGCGCGACCGTGCTCGTCGGCCATACCATCGCCAGCGTCGTACGCAATCTCATCGCCACCGCTGTCGTCATCATCGTCGCCGTCGCCATCGGCTATCGACCCGTAGCGAGCCCGCTGGAGTGGCTCGGCGTGCTCGCCGTCCTCGGCCTCTACATTCTGGCCATTACCTCGATCTTCGCGATGCTCGGCCTCGTGGCACACTCGCCCGAGGCCGCCAACGGATACGGTTTCGTGCTGCTGTTCCTGCCGTACGTCTCCAGCGCATTCGTGCCCGTAAGCACGATGCCGAGCTGGCTTCAGGGCTTCGCCGAGCACCAGCCGATCACCCCGGTGATCGAATCCGCGCGATCGTTACTGAACGGCACCGCCCCCGGCACGGACGCCGTCGTCGCGATTGCCTGGTGCGTAGGGATCATCGCCGTGGCCATCGCATTGACGGCCTACCTGTTTCCACGTCGCGTTGCCCGCTAACGCACACTGCCGACAACATACGCTGCGCCACGTGACGAGATCCGTGGCGCAGCGTCATCTGGACTCGTCGTATCGATCCATCGACAGGCCACAGCGTTCATGCAGAGTGCACAGTAACTTCCGTCGCCTTGACCGAGAGATACACCGACGTCCCCGGCGTCAGATCCAATTCGGCGGCCGACGCCGGAGTGACTTCGGCAGAGATCCGTAGATCCCCTACCTCGCAGCGAATCCGCACGCGGTCGCCTAGTGGTTCGATGCTGGCGATCACCGCAGCGAGCGTATTCCGTGGGCTGCCGTGCGGTTCCACGTCGTACACCGCGACCGCCGTGGGCGAGAACACCGCTACTGCCTCACCACCCGACGAAGGCGGCGAGTCTGCGGCCAGACCGGTCACCGCTGCCGATGGATGAACGACGGCATGACCATCCCACGATCCTGCTACCAGGTTCAGCCCCGCGATCCGCGCTGCGAATGCGCTACGCGGCTGGCTCAACACCACGCGGGTCGGCCCCTCCTCGACGACACGTCCGCGCTCAATGACAACCACGCGATCGGCCAGCAGCAACGCATCCAGCGCATCATGCGTCACGATCAACGCCGTCCGATCCTCAAGTACCGTACGCAATGTCTGCCGCAGCGCCGGTGTCACCTCAACGTCGAGGGCCGCCATCGGCTCGTCCAACAACAGCAAACTCGGCTTCGCCGCAAGGGCCCGGGCGATCGCCACGCGTTGAGCCTGCCCGCCGCTGAGTTGGCGGGGCCGACGCGCGGCCAACTCGCCCACCCCGACATCGGCCAGCATCTGATGCGCGGCATCGCGTGCGGCGCGTTTGTCAACGCCGGCGGACCGCGGTCCAAAAGCGACATTCTCCAGCGCGCTCATATGCGGAAACAACAGCGGTTCCTGCGCCAGCATCGCCACCGATCGCTTATGTGGCGGAATTCCAGCCAGCGAACGACCGTCCACCAGTACGTCTCCCGATGATGGCTCGAGCAGACCGGCGAGAACGTTCAACACCGTTGACTTGCCAGCGCCGTTCGGCCCGAGCAATGCAACGGTCTCGCCCACGCCGATACTCAACCGCACCTGCACGTCGCGGTCGTCGACCACCGCGTCGTACTCGACCGCCCTCATAACGCACCTCGCCGCAACGAACCGCCCGCGCAGCGGCTGATCAGTCGAGTCCCGCGGAAAACGCAGTCCCGGCGGGGAGTTAGCCCTCCATCAGAGTTATCTGCCCGCTCAGGCTGCGTTTTCAGCAACAGGTCCGGGACCCTGTCGACACCTGCACTGGCCAGCGCGTTCGGTGCGCACCGCGCCGACGGGCGGGCTGCGGCGGTTCCCAGCAAGCGGGCCGAGTCACGTGCCAGCGGGCAGGCCGCGTCGGTTCCCAGCACACCTGCTGCATCAGTTGCCAACGGGCTGGTCACGCGCTCACTCATCGCGCACCTCGCCGCTGTCCGGCGATGCCGATCACCAGCACCGCAACCACCACCAGTACCAGAGACAGGGCAACCGCCGCGTCCGGATCACTGACTCGCTCCAGATAGATCTGGATCGGCAGCGTGGCGGTGACACCCTGCAACGAGCCGGCGAACGTAATCGTCGCGCCGAATTCCCCAAGTGAACGCGCAAACGCCAGCACCGCTCCACTCAGCAGCCCGGGCATGACCAGCGGCAGAGTGACCCGTCGAAACACCGTCGTCGGCCCGGCGCCCAAAGTAGCCGCCACGACTTCGTACCGTTCGCCGGCCGTACGCATGGCTCCCTCCAGGGAAATCACCAGGAACGGCAACGCAACAAACGTCTGGGCCATCACCACCGCAGCGGTAGAGAACGCGACCTCGATTCCCAGGAACTCCATCGTCGAGCCGAGCATTCCCTTGCGCCCGAACGTATACAGCAAGGCGATCCCGCTCACGACCGGCGGAATCACCAACGGCAACAGCACCAACGATCGCAGCAGCCCCTGCCCGCGGAACTGAGTCCGCGCCAACACCGTGGCCATGGGTACACCCAGCACGATGCATAACAACGTGCTGACTGAACTGGTCCGCAAACTCAGCAACAACGCATCCAGCGCTGACTCCGAGGTGATTAGCGAGAAAAAGTTCGTCCAGTCAACGCGGGCGATCATCGCCAGCAGTGGCAGCAGGACGAACGCCGCGCCGACGGCTGCGGGCAGGTAGAGCCAACGGGGGCGCCCGATGCCACGCCCCCGTTGTGTGCTCGAATTAGCCAACTGCTACACCGTCCGTACTACGGCTTGCCAAAGCCGGCGTCGGCAAGCACCTGTTGTCCTGCATCGCTCAGCACGAACTCGATGAACTTCTGCGCCAACTCGGAATTCTCCGCCTCCGCAAGTTGCGCGATCGGGTACGTGTTGACCGCTTCGGTCGATTCATTGAATTCAACGCCCTCCACCGAGTCGCCCGCACCTACGACATCGGTCTTGTAGACCACGCCCGCGTCGGCCTCGCCCGAACTCACCTTGCCCAACACGTCGGTCACCGACTGCTCTTCGCTCACTGGCGACAATTCGACCCCAGTAGCCTCGGCGACCTTCTCGGTGGCAGTTCCACACGGCACCTCGGCCGCGCATATGACCAACTTCAGGTCGGGTTCGGCCAAGTCCTGGAACGATTCCACGCCCGCGGGATTCCCGGGCGGTACGGCGATTTCGAGAGTGTTGCTCGCGAACGGCGCGGGCTCTATAGCCTCATCGCCCAGCTTCTCCATGTTCTTCTCGTCCGCCGAAGCGAAGACATCCGCCGGGGCACCCGATTGGATCTGCTCAACCAACGTCGAGGATCCGCCGAAGCTCAACTGGACCGTCACCCCATCATTCTCTTCCTCGAACATTTCGCCGAGTTCAGTAAAGGTGTCGGTCAACGACGCCGCGGCGAGCACCGTTATCGTGCCCGCCTCGGAACCGCCATTGGAGCCTGAGCCCGAACCGCCGTCAGAATCAGGATCGTCCGAGCTGCATCCCGCGACCGCCAGCGCCGCTGCGAGCACGATGCCCAACGCGCGAGCGCGACGATGTGGAATGAGGGTGGTGACGGTACTTTTCATATCGCCTCCTCAGGCGGAATCAACTAACTCACGCGCAACTCTGTGCCGCATTCGGTGATGTCATAGCCAGGCAGCAATCCCAATTGCGCCTGGAACTCGCGCCCCAGCAACGCCTCGACGAGTGCCGTCACGGCCGGTAGATCGCGCCATTCTTCGGCGAGCCACAACTCGACGCCGTGCTCTTCAAGGGCACTGAATCGCAGTCCGAACACCGCGGCCGCCGCTTCCATGAGCACACCGGCATCTGCACCGCCGTACGACACCCGTCTGGCGACGTCTAGGTGTCCCTCGCCTATCGGGCCAGGCAGTTCGGGGGCTCCCGCCGCACGCAGGGCGCGTTCAAAAGCACGCTGGCTACCCGCGCCCGCATCTCGCTGCACCACTTTGAGCCGACGACTCGCGAGTTCGTCGATGCTGGGTGCCGTACGCCGTCCCGACGGCGCGCATAACCCCACCTGCCATCGGGCGACTCGCCAGCGTCGTACCGGCACCGGGGGTTCGGGCAGCTCTGATGCTCTGCCGTGCACCAAGACCCCGTGTACTCGCCCGGCAGCGAGGGCATCGACAGACCGGCCAGTCGACGCATGCAGACCTAGCATGCGATGACCCGAGCGATCCAGGACTCCGCTCAGCAGGCCAATCGCGGGATCGCATCCGGCGATCAGCAAGCTCGCCGGCGAGCGCCCTGGCAGCCAGGTCAGGGTGTCTGCGACAACGGCGTCGGCGACGCCCCACGCTTCCGCGCCGAGCAAACCGTGCGCGCCGGCGGCCGTGACCAGGCGGCCGCCGACGCGGGCTACGGAAACCGGCGACCCGGCTGGCGCCGCGACGTCCAGCGCGTCAACCGGTTCCGGTTCATCGCCGAACAGGTCCTCTACCGTCACCTGCAGGGCACTCGCGATGCCCATTGCGGCAACGACGTTCGGCACGTGGCGACCAGCTTCGAGCGCGCTCACGAGTTGCCGGGTCACCCCAGCGCGCTCGGCAAGATCGGCCTGAGTCCAACCTCGCTCGATACGCCTCGCTGAAATTCTGTCGTCCACGCTCGAATACTAACGCGTCGAGATTTTGCAGTGCTACCAGCACCTCATCTTTGGGCGGCTTTCCAAATACGCAGTGAAGTCGGGCAGGCATCCACGTATGGCCGATGCCTGCCCGCCTGGGCTGCGTATTTTGCGGCTGATCTCGCCAACAGTGGCGCGGAACGTTAAGAGTGATGGCCAGGAGGCAGGCCGATATTAGGCACACATTCGGGGAGGGAGCCGCCCGGGGCGGGCAGCTGTAGACGGCGCTGGACGGACCTGTCAGTGCGCGTCTGCAGACGACGCTGTCGCTCGCGACGACCGCACCGCATCCGCCGTGGTCACGGACATGTCCAGCCCGCTGCACCTCCACTTCCGCGCGCACCTCACTCCAGTCGATCACCGACCCGGGACGAGGCACGCAGGTTCCGGTCGATAACTGAGCGTCGAAATTGTCCTGGGATGGCGAAGCGCTCGGACAGCGAAGCGCCCCAGCGAGATCAACTCGCCAGGGCGCCCAACGCATCGTGTTCTGCTGATAGTCCGGCTTCGCCCTAATGGACAGTCCTACAAGGCGATGTGGCCTCACCGAACGTCTTACCAGACAACATCGCCATCGCCGAAGGTCTTCCTGCACCACAGCGCCGTGCTCGTGCGAGGTTCAGGGCGTTGTCGCCTTTGCCGTGGTCTTGCACGACGACAGTCCTACAGGACGACATCACCTTTACCGAAGGTGAAGGCACGCACGATCTGCATCACACCGATCACGACAAGCATGATGCCGATCAGCCACCACAGCGTCGCGATCGCGTAGAGCGGCGAGAACAGCAGGACCAGTCCGGCGATGATGCTGACGATCGCGAAGAAGACGGTCCAGCCCTTGGATTTGGCGCCGCCTAGCGTCGACAGCGACACAATGCCCTCGATGATCCACATGATTCCGACCAGGATTCCGATGAACGCCGCGAGCCATACGGTCGTCGCGCCCAGATTGAGCAGGGCGATGACTCCGGCGATTACGTACAGCGCGCCGAGCGCGATATGCCCTACGCGCGACCATCCCGATTCGATCTTCGAGAAGACTCCCAGGCCCGCGTACACCGCACCGCCGATAATCGCGTAGATCGCGATGATCGCCGTGACAACCACGGCGGTCTTGCCGGGCCACACCAGAATCATGATGCCGATAACAAGTGCCAAGACTCCGTAGAGTCCCAGCGCGGTGCGTAACACAGAAACAGCCGAATCGGTGAACGATGCATCACGCGGTTCTGCGGCAGAAGTGGTCTCAGTGGACATGGCGCCCCTTATGGTCTCTGACCCCGGTTCAGGGTCACCCACGGCGAGCATAGCGCCATTCGTCGATATTCAAGAGTCTCGTTAAGCTAACCGTCGTCTGGAATGCCAAAGCACACCAGACGACGGATTTGAGCTAGTCCCCGTCGGCGGGAGCGTCAGCGACAAGCGCCTCGTCCAGCGCCTTGGCAGCCTCATGCACCTTCGCCTGCGCCTCGCCCATCGCAGCGTAATCTCCCGCCTTCGCGGCCTCGTCGTACGCCGCGATCGCATCCTGCAACTCGGTGTTCGCCGCGATCACCGCCGGGGACGACGACCCTCCCGCGGAACCACCGCCCGGCGGCGGAGTTGAGCCCGCGTTCGTATCCCCATTGTCGGAGCCGTCACCCGAATCATCAGGGTCGCCAGAGGAGCCGGTATCCCCCGTCCCGCCAGGCATATCTTGCGCGTTGTCACCGGCGCCAGGCCCGAACAGTTGGTCCAGTCCCTCCTGGATCGTCTTGACGATCGCGACTTCCTGGCCGTACTGCATCAGGATGTTCTGCATCGTCGGGTACGCGGCATTCGACGAGCCCTGTACGTACATCGGCTCGACGTACAGCAATCCACCGGCCAGCGGCACGGTCAGCAGGTTGCCCCAGATGATGTGCGATCCGTCGCTGCCCAGGTTACGAATCGAGGTCTTCACCGTCTCGTCCGACTTGAACTGCGACTGCACCTGCCCCGGCCCGAAGACGTTCGAGGACGGCGGCATCGTCAAGACGGTGATCTCGCCGTACGAACCGGGATCGCTGGCAGCAGAGACGTACGCCGTGAGGTTGTCCTTGTTCTGCGCGGTCAACGCAGAGGTCAACTTGAACGTCGACTTCTTCTCACCCGGAAGTTGCGAACGAACGTAGTACGCAGGCTGGTCTCCCTGAGCCCCGTTCGGATCACTGGCGACCTTCCAGAAGCCGTCTTCGCTGTAGAACTGGCCGGCGTCAGTGACGTGGTACTGGGTGATCAGCTGACGCTGAATCTTGAAGATGTCTTCCGGGTACCGGAAGTGCGCGGACAACTCCTCGGGGATGTCGGACTTCGGCGTGATCACTCCCGGGTAGACCTTTTCCCAGGTCTGCAAGACCGGATCTTCCTCGTCCCACTCGTACACCGTGACCGTGCCGTCGTACGCGTCCACCGTCGCCTTGACCGAATTACGGACGTAGTTGACTGTCTCGTCCGGCAATGCCGCGGTGCCGGTGCCGGTCTGGGCATCGGTGGTGGTCTCTTGCAGACTCATCTGCGCGGAATACGGGTACTTGTCACTGGTCGTGTAGCCGTCGACGATCCACTTGATCCGGCCGTCGATCACGGCGGGGTACGGGTCGCCGTCCGCGGTGATGAACGGCGCGACGGCCTCGACGCGCTCGCGCGGAGTGCGGTTGTAGATGACCTTCGAGTTGCTGCCGATGCTGTCGTTGAGCACGAAGTTCGTCTCGGCATAGTTAATCGCGAAGACCATTTTCGAGAAGATGTTGTTGACCGGTACGCCGCCTTCGCCGTCGTAGGTCGTCTTCACCTCGGAGTCACCGTCTTCGCCCACCGGACGATCGAATTCTCGATCCGGACCGCCGTCGTTACCGACGATCGCGTACTCGTTATTCAGTTCGCCGTAATAGATCCGAGGTTGGTCGACCTCGATCAGGCCGCCTTCGAACTCGGAATTCACGAAGTTCGGCAGGCCCGAGGCGTCCATCTCGTTCGCCGGTGCGGCCACCAGCCCGTACCCGTGCGTGTAGACGGTGTGCTGGTTGATCCAGTTCGACTGACGTTCGGTGAAGTTCGACGGATCGAGTTCGCGCACCGCAACGATGTATTCGGTCGTCTCGCCGTCGATGGTGTAGCGGTCGATATCGAGCTTGTCCGGGAACGAGTAGATATTACGGACCTGCTGTTGCTGCTGGACGACGTCCGAGATCACGTTCGGATCGAGCAGTCGCAGGTGCGGGATCGTCCCGGTGTCGGCCCGGATCGCGGCGGGTTCCGCGGTCGCTTCAGCCGGATAGTCCTCGTACTTGACGTCTTCGAGGCCGTACGCCGCCAATGTCGCGTCCATGGCGCGTTCGATATATTGCGCCTCCTCGACGTCGGCGTTCGGCTCGACCACGAACCGGTTGTAAATCGCCGGGTATGCCGCCCCGATAGCGAGGCTGGCTACCACCATCAGGGCCAGCGACATCGCCGGGATCGCGAAGTTCTTCATGATCAACGTCGCGAAGAAGGCAATCGCACAGATGATGGCCACGATCGCCAGGATCGTCTTGGCCGGCAGCATCGCGTTCACATCGGCCGCAGACGCACCGTCGAAGTTCTTACCCCTGGTGGAGAACAACAGGTCATATCGGTCAAACCAGTAGCCGACGGCTTTCATCAGCACGAACACGCCCAGCAGCACGGCGAGGTGTCCTAGCGCGCCCGTGGCGAATCGCTGCCCCGGCGTGTTCAGCCGGATCCCACCGTACAAGTAGTGCACGACGGCGGCGAGTACGAGCGATACGGCGATCACTACGAACAGGAAGCTCAGCACGAATCGCCAGAACGGTAATTCGAACGTGTAGAAAGACACGTCCATGCCGAACTCAGGGTCGGTGACCCCAAACGGTGTCGAGTTCGCCCACAACAGATAAGACTTGTACTCGGCCTGGCCCGCGTATCCGCCGAACAGGAATGCCGCGAGGGTGATCACGATCAACGAAAGTTTGCTGCGCGGTTCCAGTATGCGACGGTACTGGTCCAAGTTCTGCTGCTCGGCGGTCATCGGCCGGAAGGCCGGTCGTAACCGGTACGCCAGGAAGACATTGAAGCCCACGATCAAGGCAGCGATGACGCCGAAGATGGCGAACAAGATTCCGCGGGTGCGCCAGGTGGTCCAGAACACCGAGGTGTAGCCGGTTTCTTGGAACCACCAGTAGTGCACGAGCAGCTGGGAGATCAGTGACGCCGCTATGACCAATACCACGATCACCACGCCGACAATCAGCAGTATTCGAGCTCGCTTACTGAGCCCTAACGACACTGTCGGCGGTCGAACAGCCACCTCACACGCTCCCGTTCACAGTCCAACCGCCGGTCGACGGTTTGCGCATCGTGAGCACAACGTTCTACACGCGCGCCCGGTTCCCAACGGCCCGATTGAGCCCAGTGCCCACCTACCCTATGAGCAGACCGGGAAGTCCTGCCCTGCGCGGTACGCCTCGATCGCATCGACGGCGTCCTGCAAAGTGCTCACCTTGGCCAACGGCGGCGCGTCGTCCGGTGGATCGTCCAGCGCTTCGGCGCAATTTTCCGCCGGCGTCAGAAATAGTTCGGCTCCGGCCTCGGTCGCGGCGATGATCTTGAACCGGATGCCGCCGATTGGTCCGACCTTGCCGTCGGGGCTGATTTCACCGGTGCCGGCGATGAACTCGCCATCGATCAACGGCTCGTCACCGACGAGATCGATAATCCCGAGCGTGAGCATGAGGCCGGCCGACGGTCCGCCGATGTCATTCTCCGGAAAGTTCACGCTGAATCCGCCGTACCCGCGCTCAGTAACTGTGGCGCCCAGCAGCGATCCGTCGACGCCGGCGTCCTCGGGCGGTTCGGTGGTGACGATGTCGGTGCTCTGTTCCGCACCGTTATGTAAGTAGTCGACGGTGACGGTCGTACCCGGTTCAATCTTCTGCAGTGCGCCCGAAAGTGCGTCTGTGGTGGCCACGGGCGTTCCGTCGATGGCCTGGAGCGCATCGCCGGCGGCGATGTCCGAGTCTTCCGGCGGCGTGACGACGACGACCATCTTCGGGTAACCCAGGTAATCCATCGACGCGACGATCGCGGCACTCTCGCTTTGCACGAAGGCCTGCCGATTCTGTTCGGTGGTCTCCTCGCGGGTTTGCGTCGGCGGGTAGTACACCTCGCGCGGCACGATTGCACTGTCACCGGAGAACCAGCCGCTGATGGCCTGGATGATCGAGATCTCATCAACGATGCCGATCGTGGTCAGGTTCAAGTTGCCGGACGTCTTGTTCGGCGTCTTACCTTCGATCTCGATGATCGGCGTGTCGTTGTACTTCCCCAGCGTGTTGACCGTGGGACCGGGCACCAACGCGATGTAGGGCAACCGAATAAATGCCAGGGCGAGCACTAATACGATGAGGACGGCGACGCCGGTGAGCAGGGTCTGCACGCGTCGGGTCATTCCTCTAGCCTATTCGAGCGCGCAGCGGCCGAGCCAATGAGGAGCGTCGGTCGAGAGAAATCCCCAACCCGGCGACCTCGGTCGCGGCAGCAGCGCACGATAGGACATGCGGGAACGCGCAGGTACCCTCAGTGACCGCGTTGGCGGGAACAACACCGACTGCGTGGAACGTTGACGATAGAGAATGCCCATCTGAGGAGGCAGCACTCATGACGAAGCCGCCGTTCGGTTTCAACGCTTCCGGTGCGGACGATGACCCGTCCGAGGAGAACAACGACCAAACGCCGCAGCCGTCAAACCCGTTTGGTTTCTCGTTTCCGGGGATGCCCGGCGGCCAGATGCCGACGGATCTGAACGCGTTGATGCCGATGATTCAGCAACTACAGAGCATGCTGTCGGGCACCTCTGGCTCAGGGCCGGTGAACTGGGATCTCGCCAAGCAGACCGCCGTGAACGCAGCGCGCCAGAACGAGAAGTCTGCGCGCACCAACCTCGCCGACGTACAGCAGGCGATCCAGATCGCGGATCTGTGGCTGACCGACGCGAGCACCTTCCCTAGCGGCGTACGCAAGACAGACGTGTGGACCCGCAGCGAGTGGGTCTCTCGCACCCTCAGCGTATGGGCGCAATTGTGCGACCCAGTCGCCGCCAAAATGGTGACGGCGATGACCTCGCTGCTGCCTGAGGACGGAGTTCAGTCGATTCCGGGACTGGGCCAGATGCCTGGGCTCGAGTCGATGATGCAGGCGATGGGCGGAATGATGTTCGGCGGGCAGGTCGGGCAGGCGCTGGCACAGCTCTCCGGCGAGGTACTGACTTCGACCGATATCGGCCTCCCCCTCGGCCCGGAGGGCACCGCCGTACTCGTCGCACAGAACGTTGACGAACTCGCCGATGCGCTGGAGCACGATGTCGCTGAGGTGCGGCTGTATTTGGCGCTACGGGAGTCGGCGTATCACCGTCTGTTCGTGCACGTGCCGTGGCTGCGCAAGCGACTGCTGGCCACGATCGAGACGTACGCCGCTGGGATCAGCATCGATAAAGATGCGATCGAACGGTCCCTGTCGGACATCTCCCCCGAGGACCTGCAGAGCAATCCAGAAAAGATTCAAGAGGTCATGTCCAGTGGGGTGTTCGAGCCGCAACAGACCGAGGCCCAAAAGCAGCAGCTCGCGGCGCTGGAGACGTTGCTGGCACTGATCGAGGGCTGGGTCGACCGCGTCGTCGCCGCGGCTGCGGGACAGCGGCTGCCAGGCGCGCAGGTGCTCTCGGAGATGATGCGCCGCCGCCGCGCAACCGGTGGTCCGGCGGAGCAGACATTCGCAACCCTGGTCGGGCTCGAATTGCGGCCACGTCGACTGCGTGACGCGGCTGCGATGTGGGAGCGGATCGAGTCCGAGAAGGGCATCGCGGGGCGCGACGCGCTCTGGGAGCACCCGGATCTGTTGCCGACCTCGGAGGACTTCTCTGCCCCGTCGGCCGATGATGACGAACCCAAGTTGACCGAGGCCGATTTCGACGCGCTACTCGGCTACGACCCAGGCTCGGACGACTCCGATTCCGGGCCGGACGACGCGGGCGCACGCTGAGCGCCAGGCGCACGCTAAGGCAGACAGCGACATCAGACGGGCGACCGAGGCAGATCCGACCCCGGCGAGCGACCGAGGCAGCCGACTGGGACAGGTCGGCTGGCGGCGGGTGCGGCAGACGGTTGAACCAGCCGCCGACCGAAGCAGACGGCTAAGCCGAACCGCCGCAGGCAGCTGACGCAGTGAGCGATGCAGCCGAGCGCGACCGACGTCCGTCGGCTAAGACCGAAGGCTGTTCAGCGTCGGTGGACTAAACCCAGTTTGCCTGTGGACGACGCTGTGGACAAACGGGGGAACACGCCGTAGACCTTGGGGAAACTCCTGTGGGCTACTGCCAAGTAACTGTTATGGCTGCGTGGTTTCTGCGGGTTGAACGGGCCTTTTACTGATCACCGCGCCGCAAGCGACCAGGCTGTGGATAACTGCGCTGGTTCGCACTGGTGTCGTGCACCCGGGCTACGCTCAGCGCCGTGCCTAGAAACGACGTCCACATCGAGCGCCGCACGATCGACGGCACCGTCGTCGAGGTCCGGCGTAGCACGCGTCGCCGCCGAAGCGTGCATGCGTTCCGCGACGGCGAACTGATCGTGCTGCAGGTGCCCGCCGCGTTGAGCGCGCCCGAAGTTGATGCCTGGGCTGCTCGCATGATCGCGCGAGTCGCGGCTAAAGAGACGCAGCGGCGTACGCGTACGCCGCGTAGTGACGACGCGCTGGCCGCGCGTGCCGTGGCTCTCTCGGCGCAGTACCTCGACGGTGCCGCGACACCCGCGAGCATCCGGTGGGTGCGCAATCAGAACTCTCGGTGGGGCTCATGCACCCCGGCGAGCAGAACGATCCGGCTTTCGCATCGCCTGCAAGCGATGCCCGACTGGGTCGTGGACTACGTGATCCTGCACGAGTTGGCGCATCTACTCGAAGCCAGTCACGGCCGGCGGTTCTGGGCGCTGGTCAATCGATATCCGCGATCCGAGCGCGCCCAAGGGTTCCTGGAAGGCGTCGCCAATGCCGCCGGTATTGCCGACGCCTGGCCGCGTACGGATGACATTGCGGAGGGTGGCACTCACTGACCACCGCACCTGCGAGTTGATACCAAAGTCGGATGGTCTGCCCCTGTGGACAACTCGGAGACACCGCCCAGTCCGTGACACGCTCGGGCTCATCCACGCGAGAGTGATGAGAACGATGACGTTGTTTCCCTCCCCGGCCGAAGACGCCGTACCTGCGGCCAACGCTGCCGGGTTGCCAATAATCCCCTGGCTGCCGGCCACTCTCCGCCGCGCGTGGCGCGCGCCGGGCGTACTACAAATCGGCGCGGACGCGTCGCGCGCCGTCGTCCTGCGCAACGTCAGCACGGACGTCGCCGCCTTCCTCGCCGGACTCGACGGCACACGTACCCTGCGTCAGGTCCTCGAGGCCTCCGACGCGCACGGCCTACACGGACCGATCGCCGATCGATACCGCGCCGTGCTGCGCACGCTCACCGAGAAGGGCCTGGTGATCGACCTAGCCGATGAACTCGAGGGTCGAGAACTCGCGCAGCACCCGCTGTTACTCGGCGCGCTCGCACCTGAGGTACACGGGCGTGCCTTGGGCAATCTCCGCGCGAGCCCAGCGGCGACGATGCGCGCACGCGCTATCGCCCGCACCGTAATAGTGGGCGATCGACGCATCGCCCCGGCGATCGCGGCCATCCTCGCCGCGTCCGGCGTACGTCATATCGCCGTAGTGCAGTCCGGTGTGGTGACCCCTAGCGACCTGGTGCCGGGCGGGCCCCGGCCGCAGGACCTGGGACGTCCACGCGCGCACGCTACGCACGACGCACTGGCCCGCGCTGCGGTCGACGTCGAGACGGGCGCGCCGCGCGCCGGCGATCAGCCGGACCTCGTCATTCTCGCCGACGGCGCCGCTTCGAGCGACGCGCGCGTGCGCATGCTGATGCGCACTGGCACACCGTTCCTACCGGTCGGCGTACGTGAGCGTCGCGTAGTCGTCGGCCCGTTCGTGATTCCCGGCGAATCCAGCTGTCTGGCCTGCCAGGACGCGATCCGGCGCGATCTCGATCAACGATGGGCGATGATCGACGCACAGTTGCGCCACACTCCGACGTCACCCGGGGACGGCGGCGAGACCCCGTTGGTGATGATCGGTGCGGGACTCGCTGCCGCGCAGATACTGCAGTGGATCGACAACGAACGCCTACCCGAAACGATCAACGCCACATTGGAACTATCACTGCCCGACCTCGTGCTCGAACGACGCTACTGGCCGCGACATGAGGCATGCTCCTGCCAGTTCGAAGTCCACTAGTGGACAATGGAGGGCGTGTCTGAGCCTCCTGAGCGATCTGCCCGCCGGACGGCCAAGCTTGCCTCACTCCCGCTGAGCGCCGCTGGCCGCGCCGCCACCGGTGTGGGTCGACGACTAGCCGGACGCAGTTCAGAGGAGGTCGCCGCCGCGAACCGAGAACGCGCGGCCGCGCAACTTTTCGAGGTTCTGGGCAACCTCAAAGGCGGCGCAATGAAGCTCGGTCAAGCGCTGTCGGTGTTCGAGGCCGCATTGCCTGACGGCATTGCCGCGCCGTACCGCGAGGCGCTGGTCAAGCTTCAGGAGGAAGCTCCGCCGATGCCGATCAGCACCGTGTACCGCGTGCTCGATGAACAGTTCGGCACGCGCTGGCGCGAGCGCTTCCACCACTTCGACGAACAGCCGGCCGCGGCTGCCAGCATCGGTCAGGTGCATCGCGGTACCTGGCACGACGGCCGAGATGTCGCGGTGAAGATCCAATACCCCGGCGCGGGCCCGGCACTGATGGCGGACCTCAATCAGCTCAGCCGACTGGCGCGGGTGTACGGCATGGTCACGCCCGGACTGGACATCAAGCCGTTGCTTGCCGAAATCCGCAGCCGGGTCGAAGACGAACTGGACTATCGGCTCGAGGCCACCACCCAACGCGCGTTCGCTACCGCCTTTGCCGATGATCCGGACTTCCTCGTCCCGTCCGTCGTAGCCAGCGCGCCGTACGTCGTGATCAGCGAATGGATCGACGGAACGCCGCTACGTAAGGTAATCAGCGACGGGACGAAGACCGAACGAGATCGCAGCGGCCACCTCCTGGCGACGCTCACATTCGCTGGCCCAGCACGCGCCGGCTACCTGCACGCGGACCCACACCCCGGCAACTACCGACTGATGGACGACGGTCGCCTCGGCGTGCTCGACTTCGGGGCGGTCAAGGAGCTACCGGACGGACTACCACCGTTCATCGGCGAAATAATGACCCTGGTACTACAGAACGACCCGATGGCAGCCTTACAGGGGTTACGTGAGCACAACTTCCTACGCGAGGACATCGAGGTCGACCCATACGAACTCATGGACTACGTCGGCTCGGTGCTCGACCCGGTGCGTTACGAACGCTTCCAGTTCACTCGCGAATGGATGCAGACCGAGGCAGCGCGACTGACCAACCCTCGTGGGCCGGCGTTGAAGTTCGGGCGCCAACTCAATCTGCCGAGCGAGTACGTCATGATCCACCGCGTGCTGCTCGGGTCGATCGGAATCTTGTGTCAGTTGGGTACCGAATCGAGTTTCCGCGCGATAGCCACCGAGTGGCTCCCCGGGTTCACCGCCTAACACTTTCCTTATATACAAGAGATCTATAGCGCCGTCGAAACGTTGTTGACTGCACAGAACTCCCGGAGTAGTGAACCTGCCGGCGGCAGGGGAAACGTGACTACACGTCAGTGCGCGCACGTGCTTCCGTTTGCCGGGAACACACGTGCGCGCACGCGAGCGCGAGTTGTCTCATGTCACGCTGCATTTTTACGGGGCCGCCCACGTCCCCGCTTGCGAGCGATCACAGTTCCTTGTTCGAATATCTGACCTCCCCACACACCCCAGGGCTCGCGCCGATCGAGCGCGCTCATCAAGCAATCGGCGAGTACCGGGCATTCCTGGCAGTGGGCTTTTGCGATCTCGAGTTTCGCTGGCGATTCTGCGAACCAAAGATCGGCATCTTCCTGACGGCACGGGAGGTCGTCCCGCGCTCCGAAGTCAGGCGCAAAAAGGTCCGGTTCGGCCGGTAGGTCGGTTTCTGGACGGTTCAGCATTGCGGTCATGTTCTCTATACCTTGTTCGGTCGTTGTCCGTTTTACTGTCCTTCATCAAGCGCACTTGATGTCAAGGATCCGCTGCACGGGATGTCCGGCCAAACAAAAAGGCCGTGAATCCCGAATCTGGGATTCACGGCTCGATGCCTGCGTCAGTGAGGTTCTATGTCACAACAGACGGCACGGCTGCCGGTCCCAGATCAATGCGCCCGCGATCCGCCACAGCGGTCAGCGCGACGGTGCGGTCATTGCCGCCGCCGAGCGCGAGCGCAGCGAATCGAGTACGCACTGCGTACAACGTTGAGTTGATCATGACTGCGCTCCTTTCCGGTCTCGTGAATCGAACGGGTACGAGGGTATGCCTTATGCCCGAGGAGGTGCAACTGAATATTCGAAAGATTCCAAAAACTTATTTCGCAGCACCGGACGAACCTGCCGCGACGACCTCCAGGACGGCCGATCCGTACCGGCCCAACTTCGTCTCGCCGACACCCTTCACCGACAACAAGTTCATCAGGCTCGACGGCTGCCGAGCCGCGATCGCTGCGAGCGTCTCGTCGTCGAACACCACGTACGGCGGGACCTCGTGTGAACGTGACGTCTCCAGCCGCCATGACCGCAACCGCTCGAATAACGTGTTCCCCGAGGTGGCGCACCGCTCGCAGCTGCCGCGCGATGCCTGTTGTGGGGTCAACGCCTGCCCGCACCCCGCGCATCGGGTGACCTTCGCCTTGCGGCGTACGGCCGGCGGGGTGGAGCTAGTTGGCCCGCCACCAAAGACATCGAGGAATCGGCTCTGTTTGCGCGAAGCACGGGCACCGGCATTACGGGCGAGTGCGAAACTCAACTGCAGATGCTCTCGAGCACGAGTGATCCCGACGTACATCAGGCGCCGCTCTTCCTCCACTTGCTCGGGCGTTCGGGCCCGGCTGATCGGCAGCATGCCGTCATGCAGGCCGACCAGGAACACGGCGTCCCACTCCAGACCCTTTGCCGCGTGCAACGAGGCGAGCGTCACGCCCTGAATCGTCGGCGCGTGCGCGGCCGCAGACCGGTGATCGAGCTCGGCGACGAGCGCCTCCATCGTTACGTATGGGTCGGCCGCATGCAGTTCTTCGGCGAGCCCGACGAGGGCATTGATCGACTCCCAGCGTTCACGGGCCGCGCCCTGCCCTAGCGCACCGGACGGGTCCCAGCCGGAGGATGCCAGGACCCGACGGACCAGGTCCGGCAGCGGATCCTCCGATTCATCGGCGGTACGTACCGCCGCCCGCAGGAACACTATCGCCTCGCGAATCTCTGCCCGCTCGAAGAACTTCTCCGCACCCCGCACCACGTACGGCACGTCGGCATCGGCGAGCGCGCTTTCATATACCTCGGATTGGGCGTTGATCCGGAACAGTACGGCGATCTCTGCGGGCGCCGTGCCGTTCTCGATCAGCTCGGCGCATCGGCGCGCTATGGCCGCCGCCTCAGACTGTTCATCGTCGAAGGTGCGCAGCGTCGGTGAGGGCCCGTCCTGACGCTGACCGACCAGGCGCAGCCGGGCTTTCGCCAATCGCCCTGCGCTACCGGAAATGACTCGATTGGCCAGCGCCACCACTTGCGGCGTCGAACGGTAGTCACGCTCCAACTGCACCACGGTGGCACCTTTGTGCCGGTCAGCGAAATCAAGTAGATAGTCCGGGCGGGCGCCGGTGAACGTATAGATGGTTTGGCTCGCGTCGCCGACCACGCATAGGTCGTCACGCTCCCCCAACCACGCGGAGAGTAAGCGCTGCTGCAGCGGGTTGACGTCCTGGTACTCATCGACCACGAACCCGCGATACTGGCCCCGGACCTCGCGGGCGACATCCGGCACGGATTCGATCATGTAGGCCATCGACATCAAGATGTCTTCGAAGTCGATGACTTCGGCACGCTTCTTGACTGACTCGTAGCGCGCGATCACCTTCGCCACCTGTTCAGCAGGCAATGGTGTCTCGCGTGCGGAGCGCTGAACCGCTGCCGGGTAGTCCTCCGGCGCGATCAGGCAGGAGCGTGCCCACTCGACCTCGGAGGCTAGATCGCGCACCATGTCATTCGTGGTGGACACCCGTTCGCGCGCGGCGGCCTGACCCACCATTCGGAATTTTGAGGTGACGAGTTCGGGCAAGTGGCCGCCGAAATGCCGCGGCCAGAAGTACGACATCTGCCGCAATGCGGCGGCATGGAAGGTGCGCGCTTGTACGCCCTGCACGCCTAGGGAGCGCAACCGCCCACGCATTTCCCCCGCGGCGCGCGCGGTGAATGTCACGGCAAGCAGCTGCTGCGGCGAGAACTCACCGGTCTGTACGAGGTAGGCGATGCGGTGCGTGATGGTTCGGGTCTTACCGGTGCCTGCGCCAGCGAGGATGCACAGCGGTCCGCGGGGGGCGAGGACAGCTTCGGTTTGTTCGGCATCGAGCCCGGCTACGAGGCGTTGTACGTCGGGGCTCAGGTCTCGGGGTTCAGTCACTGCTCCAGTGTCCCAAAAGGTGCCGACACGAACCGCGCGGCCACACCGGCCGCGCGGTTCGTCCCTCGGACGTGATCAGGCGCTTTCGACGATGCCCTTGATCGCCTTCAGCGTGGCGGGGATCCCGGAGAGCGCCGCTTCGCGACGGATCTCCAACTCTGCTTTCGCGTCATCGCCATAGGTCTTTTCGAAGAAGTCGATCCCGCCCTGCAGAACGGCCCAGGATTCGGTCAACACAGTTCCGTCCCCTTTCGGCGCGAGGGCGTAGGACCAGCGCACGGCGACGCCGCCGACGATCCACGTGAACTCCGCACCGGGCTGCGCAACGGTGACCAGGGACTGTGTTTCCCACTCGCGGTCCCCGCTCTGGTTGCGGCCGTGGAACCAGGCGCCCTCCGCGGGCCCGGTGGCCGGTTCCTTCCACCAGCATTCCCGGCAGATCGGGCTCCACTCGCCGGTACGAGTGACGTCGCTGACGACGTCCCACACCTGCTGTGGGCTGGCATTGATCGTGATCGATTCCGAATGGGTGTAGCGCTCGTCCGGTGGGCTCTGGGTCTGTGCTGTCATCGTTGCTCCTTGTACGGGGCCCGCGCATCGCGGCGATCAGGGGTGAATCATGACACAGCCCACGTATCGAGCCCCATGCGCCGTTCGCGCCCGACACCCTCGCGGCCGCGTTGTGCGTGCCGGATCGGCCACCCAGTGCATGCGGGGTCGACCGCCTAGTGCATGCGGGATCGACCGCTTTGCGAGCGCGGGTCAGCCGCGTTGTGAGCGCGGGTCAGCCGCGTTGTGAGCGCGGATCGGCCGCCTCATGAATGCGGTACTAGGCTGCAGTCCATGAGCGACGCGAAGGCTTTCACCCTGTATTCGACCACCTGGTGCCCGTTCTGCAAGCGGCTCGTCAGCGATCTCGCGAAAACAGACCTCGCCTACGACAACATCGACGTCGACGAGGACGTCGCGGCCGGCGAACTCGTCAAGTCGCTGAACGACGGCAATCGCATCGTGCCCACGCTGGTCTTCGAAGACGGTTCATCATTGACGAACCCGTCCATCAACGAGGTACTCGCGAAACTTGGCCGCGAACCGCTGTACACCTAAGGGGTTTTCCATGGCGGACTGCCGCCCGTCGCGGCAGTCCATCGGTCTCTACGACTGCGGGGCGCCGAGGTCGCCGTCCACCCACGCTTTGATGAGGTGGTGCGCGATTGAGATCGAGCCGGGCATGCTACGCGCTCCCGGTCGCCGCGCGCCCTCGTCGTCCCACCCGTACATCGAGCGCACTTCCTCACGGGTGAACCAGGATGCCTCGGCGATCTCGCCGTCCATCAACTGCAGCGGTTGCGTACTGTCGGCCAGCGCGCTGAAGCCCAACATCACCGAACATGGGAATGGCCAGGGCTGGCTGCCGGCGTACTCGACGTCTGTCGCATCGATACCGACCTCCTCCTTAACCTCGCGGGAGACCGCGGCCTCCAGCGTTTCGCCTGGCTCGACGAACCCGGCGAGCACCGAAAATCGGCCCTCGGGCCACGCGGCCTGCCGACCCAGCACGATCTTGTCGGCGCCATCGTGCACCAGCATGATGACCGCGGGATCGGTTCGGGGAAAGTGCAGCGAGCCATCGTTCTCGCACTCGGTCGACCAGCCGCCATCGCGCCATCGCGTCGGGCCACCGCACTGCGGACATTGCGTGTGCCGGGCGTGCCACTGCGCGATCGCGACGGCCTCGACGTACAGCCCGCGGTCGGCGACGCTCAAATCGCCGCCAATCGCGCGCAGATCCATCCACATGTCGGCCTTCAGATCGCGCCGCCCCATCACCATGAAGTGCGGCCGGTCCTCGTAGCTGCCGAGGTACACCGGCTGCGGGTCGCCCTTCACATCCGCGGCTGATCGCCACGCGAGCCTCGGCGTCCCCGAGCTCTCGTCGATCGGCGCCTCGAACCGTTCGGTGAGCACCAGAATCTGGCCGCGCTGATAGGCCTCGCGCAACCATGCGTCGTCCTTACGGTGCTCCGCATCACGCTCGTGCGCGAACTCGCCGAACAGTGGGTTGACCCGTCTCATCGCTGCTCCTCTACTCGCCGTTACTGGGATCCGCAGACGCCCGTTCCAGACGTCCCAATGTGCCCATTTCTGAGTCGATCCGCGCCGCGTCACCGACCACCACGATGCGCGCTGCGGCGGGCGTGATCCCGGCCGCTGCTACCCGGCGTACGTCGGCGGCGCTGACCTTCGCCAGCGCTCGCTGGTGCTCCTGGAGCCAGTCGAGCCCTAGCCCGCCGATCTCCAGATTCGCGGTCTGTCCGGCCAGACCGGCCTGACTGGACATGCTGATCAGCTGTGACCCGATCAGATACTGCCGCGCGTTCTCGACCTCATCGTCGGTGGGTGTGGTGTTCGCCAGTCGGCCGAGTTCGTAATTGATCTCGTTGATCGCGGCGGCTGTGACTTCGGTAGAGACATCCGCGCTGATGGTCAGCACCGACGCTTCGCGTCCTAGGTCGACGGCGGATCGCGGCGTGTAGGTGTAGCCCTTGTCCTCGCGAAGGTTCGCTACCAGCCGCGAGGAGAAGTAGCCACCGAACAGCATGTTCGCTACACGTTGCGCCGGGTAGTCGGTGTGCTCACGAGAGAGGGCAGGCATCCCGAAACGGATTGACGACTGCACTGAGCCCGGGCGATCGACTACCGAGATCGTCGACGAATCAGCGAACCGCACCGCGGGCACACGCGCGCGTCGCGGCGTACCGGTCCACTGCGCAAACGACGCCTCGACGAGATCCAGTGCCCGTCGCGGCTGCAAATCGCCGACGAGAACGAGCACCGCGCCGTCGGGACGCACGAGCGCGCGGTGCAGTGAACGCACCTGCGCGGCGCTCACCGCAGTCAACTCATCGGGTTCGGGCATCACGCGCGCATACGGGTGATCACCGAACAGTTTTGCCGCGATCGCCTGTGCTGCAGTAACTCCGGCGTTCGACTTGGCCATCACCAGATGCTCGGCCAGCCGGCCGCGTTCGTCCTCGACCGCGCGTTTCGGGAACGTCGCCGCGCTCAGCACGTGTGCCAGCAGTCCGAGGTACTCGCTCAGATGCTCCGCCATCGTGCTGCCGCCGACCATCAACTTGTCGCGGTCGGCCCCGGTGTTGATCTGTGCGCCGATACCGCCGATTGCCTGATCGAGCTCGCGGTCGTCGTACTGCTCGGTGCCCTTCAGCAGGGTCTCGGACCACAACCCGGTGCGCCCCAAGGCGGACGGCGACACGGTCGGAGCCTCGATCCGTAGCCGGACTTCCACCATCGGCGCTGACGGGCGTCGGATCGCGATCACGCGCAACCCGTTGCTCAGAGTGCGGCGATACAACCGCGGTTTCACTGCGGCGTTGGGCGCGGCCAGTCCTGGTATCTCTCGGCTAGTCATGCGTTGTCCTTATCGCGCGCCGGGTTCAACGACACGATCGCGCGGGATTCGGGTGTCAGTCGGCGCGCAGCGCGGGCGACGTCCGCGGCGCTCACCGCGGCGATCATCTCCGGCAACTCGTTGAGCAGCTCTGCCTTGCCGTACAACAACTCCAGGGTTCCCATACGCAGTGCTCGCTCAATCGTCGAGTCGTACTCGCGCAGGAGTTGCGCAATCATCCTCGTCGTCACCCGATGCAACTCGTCCTCACTCGGGCCGTGCTCGGCCAACTCCGCGAGAATCTCGTCGACCACGCGGACAGCTTCGACGCGCTGCTGCTCATCGGCATGGTGCATCTGGATCGTGAACGTGCTGGCCCCACGTTGGTCGAACGGATCGCCGAACGTCCCGCAGTACGCGTACGCGCTGAGGGCGAGCCCGCGTTGCAGCACGAGTTCGTGGTGCAGCCGTGAGGCGTCGCCGTCGTACAACACGTCGGCGAGTACGACGGTGCCCAGGTATCGACGCAGTCCACGGATCGGATCAGGGCTCTGCCAGCCGATCGCCGTCGCGGGCATCGGCGCGTGCGGATCAACCACGCTGCCGCTAGCGGCGCTGGTGCGCACCGGCTCGGAAAAGTCCGGACGCTGCGGTACGTCCCGGGCGGGGATATCGGCGAAGTGCTTGCGCACCAGCGCTCGCGCGTGCGCGAGGTCGAACTCGCCGGCGATCGTCAGCACCGCGTTACCTGGCGCGTAGTACGTCGCGAAGAACTCGCGGGCGACGGCGACATCCGAGGCTTGTAGGTCGACGAAATCGCCATACCCGTTGTGGGTGTTGGCGAAGGTCTCGAACAGCACCGGCGGCAGCGCGAGCCAAGGGAACCCGCCGTACGGGCGGTTCAGCACGTTGACCCTGATTTCTTCCTGGACGACGTCGATCTGGTTCTGCATGTTCTGCGCGGTCAGCAGCGGCGCGCGCATGCGATCGGCTTCCAGGAACAACGTGCGCTCAAGCGCATGCGGCGGAACGACCTGGTGATACTCGGTGTAGTCCGGGTGCGTCGATCCGTTGAACGAACCGCCAACCCCCTGCACGAGTTGCGCGTGGTCACCGGTCGGCACATTCTGCGATCCCTCAAACATGAGGTGCTCGAACAAATGCGCGAATCCGGTGCGCCCCTCGGGTTCTGATCGCATGCCCACGTCGTAGTGCACGGCGATGCCCACCGCCGCCGCGCCTTCCGTGGGCGAGAGTACGACGCGCAGCCCGTTGGGCAGACGCGATCGATGGACGGCATAGTTCGGGGATCTCACCTGGCCGAGGGTACCTGTGCGCCGGGTACGCTCCGTGCCCCGCGTTACTGATCGACCTTGATCGACGCGATGACCTGATCGATTAGCGGGTATAACTCGGCGTGCGTGTTCGGGAAGGAGCAGTAGAAGAACACCGGCGCGGACTTACCCGTGTCGATCATCAGCAGGTGCACGCGTTCGCCGGTGGAGTCGTACCCGTCGACGTCCCAGGTGAGGTCGGTGATCCGTTCGTACGCGTCGTGCCCGTCGATGGTCAGTGCACGTTCGCTTTGGTTCGTGGGCTCGTTCGGCAGCGGGTAGTAATTGCCGAAGACCGATTCCTCGACTTCTGCCAGCACCTGCGGGAATTCTGCGGCGGACGGCGAACCGAATGAGGTGCTCAGCAGGCCGGAGGTCACCTGGGCGATGAACTGGCCACCGCTCGGGACGCTCTCCTGGGTGACGACGTACTCACCGACGGTTGCCTGGTTCTCCTCCATCACGCCCATGGAGTAGTCCTTCCACCCCTCCCCCAGGTAGTCGTAACTGATTCCGGAGGCCTTATCGATCACCCGCAACGCTTTCGGGTCGTCGCTCGGGTTGCTGTAATCGCCGGTTGCCTGCGGGTTCGCACCCGGTTCGTCGACTGAGGCGTCGAAAACCCCCGTCATCACGAGAATGCTGAGGATCGCGGCGATGACGCCGATGCCACCAATCCCCCACCACAATGCGCCGGTACGCCCCGGGGGCTCCGCGGGCGGGTAGTGCGCCTCGTCCGCATGGCGCGGCGGCTGGTGATACGCGCCTTGCTGTTCCTGGTAGTACTGCGAGGAGTCCGCAAAGTAGGACAGCCGTGGCTGCTCCTGATCGGCGTACGGCGCTGCGGTGTAGTCGGCGTACTGCGAGTAGTGCGACGTGGCATCGGGGACGTAGACCTCGTACTGCTGGTCGTAGGTCTCTTGCGTCGCGGCACTGTCGTAATCAGGTGCGCTGTCGTAGTCGGTCGCGCCGCGGTTACCGGCAGCGCTGTGGTTTTCAGTGGTGTTGTGGCTATCAGTGGGGCCGTGGTTATTCGTGGTGCTGGCCTCGTCCGAGGCCCGGTGTGGGTCCCCGTGACCGGCTCCATGGGGCGGTGGGTGGCTCACATCAACTCCAACAGTCTGCGACGATCTGTCTACGCACGGGCACGTCAGTCCATTATTTGACGTCCATTATCGACGAACCCGCTGAATACGACGGATGTCGCGACAAACTGGTTGCCGAGAACTGGTTGCCGATACGGTAGGTCGTATGAGCGCGATGACGCACACCACAGTGCAGATTGATACCCACACCTCCGGTCCACTGGCATTCGACGTTTTGCAGTCACGCGTCGATGATGGGCCACAGCTCATCGCCCTGCACGGATTTCCGCAGGGCGCCCGCGCATGGCAACGTGCCGCCGCGGTCCTCGCTGAGCGCGGTATCGGGGTACACGCAATTGACCAGCGCGGTTACTCGCCCGGGGCGCGCCCCGACGGAGTGGAGCATTACGGCGACCGTGCGCTGTCCGGCGACGTGCTCGCGATCGCCGATCAATTGGGTCTGTCAACGTTCCACTTGGCGGGGCATGACTGGGGTTCGCATATCGCATGGGTGACCGCAGTCGAGAATCCCGACCGGGTGCGCACGCTGACGGCGGTCTCGATCCCGCACCCGACGGCATTTGGCCGTGCTTACAAGGAGGACCCCGACCAGAAGTCGCGCTCGGGCTATATGAAGTTGTTCTGGCAGCCCGGAGCCGCGGAGGCTGCGTTGCTCGAGAACGACGCGGCCGGTCTGCGCGACACGCTCTCGGATCTCAGCGACGCTGACGCGTCGCAGTACGTGCAGCGGTTACAGCAGCCCGGCGCGTTGACGGCCGCGCTGAACTGGTACCGCGCGATGCGCACGAATCCTCAGGGACTAGGTCCGGCGAAGGTCCCGACGACGATGGTGTGGAGTGATCAGGACCGCGCCGTAGGCCGACGCAGCGCCGAACTGTGCGCCGAGTACGTCGATGCGGATTTCCGACTCGTTGAGCTGGCCGGGATCACCCATTGGATCCCAGAACTCGCCCCACAGCCGTTGGCGGAGGCGATTGCCGAACGAATCGCTTCCGTCTAACTGCTCAGCGAGGACGCCTCGATCGTGGACGCCTCGGGAAGGGTGCGCACCAGGTCAATCAAATCGCGTTCGTCGAGTACGCGATCAGGTCGATGCGTGATGCCATCGGCGACGTAGAAGAACCCGGCTCGTACTCGCTGCGGATCCACACCAGCGATCCGCGACCAGGCGAGCCGGTAGACGGCGAGTTGGACTTCCGCTGCCGCGAGCGCCTCCCCGGTGGGGCGCCGTCCGGTCTTCCAGTCGATCACGTCGTAGTCGGCATCGGAACCGGGCCACTCGAACACCGCATCAAGGCGTCCACGCAGCGGGATACCGTCGACCATCAAATCGAAGCCAGTTTCGGTCTCCAGCGGTCTGCGACTGGCCCATTCGCTGGACTCAAACCGTTCGATCAAGTCATCGATGCTCGCGTCAGCTTCCAGGCCTTCGTCCGAGGCGCCCGGTAAGTCGTCGATATCGATTAACGAGTCGGATCCAAAGCGATGCTCTACCCAGGAGTGAAACAAGGTCCCTCGGTCCGCGGCGGCTCGCAATAACCGCGGTACCGGGCGGCGAATGTCGAGCGCGAACTGCACCGGGTCACGGCGGATCGCCACGAGTTGGGACGCCGAGAGCCGGTCAGGCGCCTCGACATCAACTACTGTGCCGGCGCGTCGCGCGGCGCGTTCGGCCAGCAACAGTTCGGTCGCCTCCAGCCACGGGTGCCGCGGCTGCTCGGCGAGTGAGGCTGACTGCTGAAGGGACGCTGACTGCTCGAGGGAGGTTGACTGCTGCGCTGGCTCTGCCTGTTGGCCCGAGGCTGACTCGTGGGCCGATTCCGAGTGCTGCGGCAGAGCGGCAATCCCGCTTCGTCCCATCGCTTCGGCTACATCCGCATTAAACTGCTCGGCAGCCGCGCGGGCCGCGGTCTGCTCGGCGCTGAGCGCGCTCGCCGGCCACAGGTGGAGTTCGAGATCAGCGCTCGCTGGGTTCTCGGCACCGTCCTCAGGTTGCGGCGCCCAGGCCACCAACTGACCACCGGTGCGCTCGACATGCTCGCGCATCAAGGTGAGGTACTCCGACGGCACGCGGGATTTCTTCGCGGTCGGCTTCCACCGCGCCGCGCTCATCCACAGCCGATGGCGCGCCCGGGTGAGGGCGACGTACACCAGGCGGCGTTGCTCACGCCCATGATGCTCCTTCACCTGCTCTTTCATTTGACCCACAAACTCGGTGTTGACCTTGTTCGTCTGCTGGACCTCGGAGATATCGACTCGCGGCAGCGCCGCCGCGTCCGAACGCAACTCGTACGGCAGCGTGCCGAGGTCTTTGAGCCATGCGGTCGCTGGTTTGGGGTCACCGGGAAGCGCCTTGTCGGTTGCGCCGATGATGTAGACCGAATCCCATTCCAGGCCCTTCGACGCGTGCATGGTGAGTACCTGCACGGCGTCGCGTCGCGGCGTCGTGCCGTCCCGGGTAATCCCCCGATCGGCCTCCTCCGCGGCATCGAGATACTGCAAGAACCCCTCGGTGGATTGCGTCCCCGATCCGGCAGAGAACGCATGGGCGACGCCGGTGAACTGGTCCAGCGCGGCGCGCGGTGGCAATTCGCGCCGCACATCGCGCACCGTGGACTCGATATCAACGCCGATAGCGCGCTCGATTGCCCCGACGAGATCTGCCAGTGGCTCGCCCATTAGTGCGCGTAACTCGGCGAGTTCGCCGGCGTACGCGTTCAGCCTGTGCCAACCGCGCTCGGAGAACGCGGCCTCATCGGCGTTACGGATCTGATCGAGCGCATCAACCAGGCTTGATTCGTCAACCTCGTCATCGTCTGCCTCATCGCTGCCGCGCCCGGCTAGCCGCTTTGCGTACGTGCTCAACGCGACGAGATCACTCGGCGCGATCCGCCACCGCCGTCCGCCGAGCAGCTGAATGAGTTCGGCGTCCGAGGATGGCCGGGTCAGTACCGACAAGGTGTTCACGATCTCTCGGATCTCGGGCAGCGACAGCAGCCCGGACAGGCCGACGACCTCGATCGGTAGGCCCTGCTCCACTAGCGCGTCGATGACCGCACCGAACTCTTCGGATCGAGCACGCGACAGGACCGCGACACTGCTCGCGCCCGGTTCCCAGCGGGACGCGATGTCGGCCGCCACCGCAGCGGCTTCGTCCTTGGTGGTCTCGAACAGGCCGACAGCTAATTCGCCAGGGCCGGCCGCCGGTCCGGCATCGAGAACGGCGACCTCGGCGCCCCAGGCGCGCAGCGGCGCGGAGACTTCATTAGCGATCTGCAGGATCGCGCGGTCGTTGCGAAACGTCGTGCTCAGCTGGCGCATTGGAATGGCCACGCCGTCGCCAAACTGCATCCGGAAGGCCGTCAGCGTGTCGGCGCTCGCACCGCGGAAGCCGTAAATCGCTTGACAGGGGTCCCCGACGGCGGTGATCGGATGCCCGGCATACAGACTGCGCAACAGAGCGGCCTGTGCTCCGGACGTGTCCTGGTATTCATCCAGCAAGACGACGTCGTATCGGTCGCGCTCTTGTTCGCCTATCGCCGGCTGCTCGCTGCTGAGCCGACAGGCAGCGCTCAACATGTCGCCGAAACTCATCAAATCGCCGTCACGCTTGCGTTCGGCGAATCCAGCGAGCACGGGCGCGAGCAGTACCCTCCCGTACACGCCATCCAGCTGACGGCGCACTGTCGACGCGAGGGCCTTGCCGCCCGCGCGTTCGAGTTGCTCGATCTGCGCGATCACGCGGGTGGACGCTGCAACGACGTCGTCAACCCCGACCAGGTGCGCCGCCATCTCGTCGCTCAGCGCCACCACGGCTTGCACGATCGTGCTGCTGGTGCGGTCGACCTCCTCCAACGGACCGTCGTACGCCGTGACGACCTGTTGTGCCAGCTGCCATAAGGCCGCGGCATCCGCGGTCTGTACGCCTGGTTCGATGCCGAGCCGCAGACCGTGCTCGGCCACAATCCGACGCGCATACGAGTCATAGGTGAGAACTGTGGGCTCGGCCGAGCGCATCGCTGTGGCCCGGGCAGGGTCCAGGTCACCGATCGCGACCGAGGCCTCGCGGAGCCGGTTGCGCACGCGTTCGGCGAGTTCACTGGCTGCCTTACGGGTGAAAGTCAGCCCGAGCACGCGATCGGGCTCGACCACCCCGTTGCACACCAGCCAGACGACGCGCGCCGCCATCGTCTCGGTCTTACCCGAGCCCGCGCCGGCGACGATCGCACTCGGCCCGAGCGGGGCGCCGATAACCGCGGCCTGCTCCTCGGTGGGCGTATGCGCGCCCGTGTGAGCGGCGATATCGGCAGGGCTGAATTGGGCGGTCATTCGTCGTCCTCCGCAACCCGCACGGCGGGACACACCGGCACGAAGTCGCAGGTGCGGCAGCCGGCCCCGGCTCGAGCCGGGAAAGTGGCCGCCGACATTCCGGCGACGAGGTCGGTGAGCAGGTCCTCGGCCCACCCCGGTTCAGCGTCCTCGCTGACCGGTGGCTGAGACCGTTCCTTTGCCGACTTGCCGTCCTTGACTCCGACCAATGCTGCCCCGGCGGATCCGGCACCGATTTCATACCCGCCGTGCTCGGCAGCGAGCTGGTAAATGCCGAGCTGCGGATTGCGCGTGGGCTCGATGCCGTCCACCGTGACGGAGCCGGTCTTCAGGTCGATCGTGTAGAGCCGACCCGTCACCGGATCGCGTTCGAGTCGATCCACCTTGCCGCGCACCCGCGCCCGACCGATCACGACATCAAATCCGACTTCGTTCCCGACCCAAGTCATTTCGCGGTTCTCAAGCCACTGCGCAAGGCGTTCCAGCATCGCGCGCGCTTTCGAGCGCCAACTGCGCTCTTCCCAGGGAGAATCGAATTCTAGGCCGCGCCACCGCTCCTGCAGCACCTCATTCATGCGATTGAACAACTCCGCTTGAGTCGCGCCTGACGGGTCACCGATCTTTTCGAACGCCGCATGAACTGCGGTCCCGAGTTCTGCATTGATCGACCGATGCACGGACCCGAGCCGACCGAGGAACCACCGCAGCCCGCATTGAACAAACGTGGTTGCCGCCGACGGTGAGATCGATACGAGTTGGTCGAGATCGATGACTGGGTCCGACGTCGAGACCTCGCGCAGCGCGTACCAATCGCTGGGCGCGGCACCACGGACTCCGGCCTCAGCCAGCATCTGCAACGCTGTCGTCGCGGCTTGTTTGTCGACTTCCGCGGCGTCCTCGTCGAGCAAGCAAGCACGCAGCGTGGCCACATGGTCGACCATCGACAGAGTGCGTTGCGCGACCCGTTCGACGCGATGTTCGTTGGGTTGGTAACCGAGGCGCTCGCACAGTTCGACGTAGAACCGCGATGGACGCTCACCGACACCATCGACCGACGACACGATCACTTGGCGACGGGCGCGGCTGAGGGCCACGTAGAACAATCGCCGTTCGTCGGCCATCAGCAGTGACCGGCGATCGATGACGGATATATCGATGCCTACGGCAAGGTCGACGAGGTCTTCAGTGTGCAGCAGCGTGTTGCGGGCGACGAGATTCGGCCAGCTGCCCTCCTGCACTCCCATCACGGCAACGATCTCCCATTCGCGGCCCTTGGCGTTGTTGGCGCTGAGCACCTGCACGGTTTCGGCGGCGCTCGCACCACGTGAGAGGCGGTCGGCAGGCAATTCTTGTTGTTCGATCTCGGACGCGATGGTGTCGAATGACGCCTCACGTAATCGGCTCGCCAGCGACGATGCGATGTCGAACGCGGCGATCACCGAGTCGAGCCGTTGGTCCGCATCGGAACCGCGTACGCCGCCCAGGAGCGCCTCTGAGCGCCACCGGTCTTCGGCGCCGGTTTCGCGCCACGCCGTGGCGAGCAGTTCCTCGCCATCGGCCCCGCCGGCCGCGATTTCGCGTAGTACGCCGAGGATCCGCGCGAGTTCGCGTAGTCCGGACGCCTCGGGACCAGAGGGCACCGCGAGTCTGCCCGCGACGACCTCTACGAGTAGACGCGCCGACGTGCGACCGCCTCCTGTCTCGAACTCGACGGTGCGCAGTTTCTTACGTAGTCGTCGCATCATGAGCGCGTCGAGCCGGAAGTAGGGCGAGCGCAGCACCTCTTCGATCCTGGCGGCGTCGGCTTCAGTCTCCTGGCTGAGCCGAACGATTTCCAGCAACGACTGCACGGCGGTGCTTTGCCCGACCGCGGGCTCGTCCACTCCCGCGTCCAAGGGGACCCCGGCGGCCGCGAACGCGCGGCGTATCACGGGCATGCTGGCCGCCACGGACCGAACGACGACGCACATCTGCGACCACGGAACGCCGTCCACCAAGTGTCGCTCACGGAGTACGGCGGCGACATCGGCCGCTTCGCGTGACTGGCTAGGCGAGGCCAGCACCACGACTGGGCGAAGCGAGTCCGGCTCGAGCGGGGTGCGCTCAGGGTAGGCGGCACCCAGTAACCCGGCGGCAGTCCGCATCGCGGCCGCCAACGCGGGAGTCGCCCGATAGCCGGTGCTCAGCGTGATCTCCTGATCTGCAGTAAAGTCCAGCAGCGAGCGGCGGTCGGCACCGCGGAACCCAAAGACCGATTGATCGGGATCCCCAGCAAGCACCGTGGCAGCCGTACCGCCGGCGAGCAGCTCTAGCAACTCCCGCTTTGCGGGATCGAGCTCCTGCGCTTCGTCGACGTAGAGGTAGCTCAGTCGCTGACGTTCTCGGTGCAACTCATCGGGGTCTTGACGCCACAAGTCAACGACGGCTCGGACGAGTTCTGCCGGGTCATAGGAATCCTCCAGGCGCATCCCGGTCACACCCGCGTACTCGGTGAGGAAACTACCCAGTGATTCCCAGACCGGGCGACCGTACTGCTCCGCCCAAGCACGCAACTGCGTCGCGGAGACGCCGCGTTCGGCGCAGCGCATCAGCGCATCGCGTACCTCTTGGGCAAACCCGCGGGTCGGTAGGGCTGCCCGTAACTCGTCTGGCCAGGTCGTCGCCCCTTCGCCATCCAGGGCGCCGGCGAGCAAGTCGCGGACGATGGCGTCTTGCTCGGGTCCAGTGATCAGGCGCGGGGCCGACCAGTCGTCGCGGCGCCGCCAGGCTCGATCGAGTACCGCCCAGGCATACGACTCAAAGCTCCGCACTGGGACTTGCCGCAACGCGACCTGAGTTTCGGCGACCACGGCGTCGCGTAGGGCGGCGGCGCCACGTCGGGTGAAGGTGAGCAGCAGAACCTCGTCGGCGCTGGCACCCTCGTTTAACCGCGCCGCAGCCGCACGCGCGAGCACCGAAGTCTTGCCCGAGCCCGGACCACCGAGCACGCGTAGCCGACCTTTGGTATGCGCGACTACGGCGTCCGCGTCCTGGTCCGCGCGCCACGCGATCGCGGGACGTCCCGACGGTCGCACCAACCGTACGCTTGGCGTCACTGTTGCCACGGGCTCTCCTTTCCGGCTGTTGCGTTCTAGTCTGCCGAAGCGCCCCGACAAGTTTTCGCGGCATCCGGTGGCCGCGCTCATGACCGGATTGCCCTTGGCTTCGGCAGCGGGCACAGAACCGCCGCGCACGCCGATCACGCTGCGGTCGGTGCGGGCGCGGCACCGGCGCGGTCGGCCACACGCTCACCCCGTGTGCCGGTGTAGGCCGCGAGCAGGTCGGCGAGTTCGTGATGGAAATTGTCGCGCTCGCGCGGGTTCGTGACATGAAGCGCGAGCAGCGCTATCAATTCGTCGGCAGGGTCAAGACGGTCTTCTTCGCGGCACTCTTCGTCGTCGACCACCATTCCGGTCGCGCGCGCATCATCACAACCCGATCGTCGGATGCTGGCGTGTCGGGCGGCGTCGTCGATCTCCTGCTGGTCCGGTATCCGGATCCGCGTGTTCAGCACTGGCCGCTGGTCCGGATCGATCCAGGGCGGCGGGACCCACCACGGCAGCCCACCGACCATCCGCACCACCCAACCGTTCTTTTCGAACTCGCGATGATGGTGCCCGCACAACAGAGTCAGATTGCCAAGATCAGTACGCCCGCCGCGCCACCACTCGATGACATGGTGCCGCTGACACCAATCCGGCGGCACATCGCACCCGGGGTACGAACAGCCACGATCGCGCGCGATCAACGCGTTCGTCTGCCCCACGCTGGCGATCCGCCGTGAACGCCCGTACGCCACAATTCCGTCGGCCGCGCTGATCCATGTCGGAATCACCAACGCCTCATCAGCCAACCGTAGGAACTCCGCGCACGTCAGACGGTCCCCACCGGCGAGGCGGCCCACGTACCGCGACCGGTTATCCCGGGCCCGATCACCACCTGCATTGCTGACACTCTGAGTGCTGAACTGGTCGTCGGCGTACTCGGCGCTCGAGGGATCCGGCACCACCCCAAGCGCCAACATGACCGCGTCCATATCCACGGTGATATGTACCGTCGCCGCCGTCCCGCCCGACGCGGGGACACCGTTTAGGTCGAGCACGCGGCCCATTACGTCATACAACGCATCGTGACGGCGCTGATCGGCCGAGCGCGCATCCCGACTGCCGTCCACCGTCGGCCGAGGCGCACCGAGCGGTGACAAGACCGCATCCACACGCGCCTTAGTTTCCGGAGTCAGAAAGCCGGTGATCGCATATGTGCCATCCCGACGCTGGCGACCGATGCGCAGGCCACGCCGCGCCGCGGTAGTTTCCGCACCTGGGCCCCGCCCATCCGGCAGCAACACCTCATCCAGGTGCTCGCCCACCGCTTTCAAGTCAGTCGGGCCCAACGCGCCCGCCTGCTCGAGGAGCGCCTGTTCGGCCTGCTCCAGCAGCGACGCGTCCAGCCCATCGATCGTGCGGATGCGGCGCATCGCCGCGCCGATCTCATCGACCTGCCCGCTCGTCACACTGCCAGCCCGTACAGCCGCACTCAACTGCGGCAACTCCGGCGGCTGCTCACCCGCACTGAACCCGTTACGCGGCAACAATTGCCTACCCCGGCGCACTCGCGCATTCGCCTCGCCGACACTGATCCGCAACGACCGGACAAGGGCATGCGCCACGCGCTTCTCCCCAGTCACGACCGCGAACGACGGGTCCTCCTCCGCGGCCTCGACGAGCCGCGCATCAACCATGATGCCGCGGGTGCGGTGCCGCTCAAGCTCACCAGCCATTCTCAGCAGACACTGCGGATCCAGCGCCTGAAAAGCACCACGCTCACCAATCGCGCACAACGCATCCATGCCCTGCGCCAGCAGGGCGAGGGCATCGTGGATCTCCCGCGAGAGCGCCGAGGCCACCACCCACGGACCAGCAACCCCCGCGTCGGCAGCCGCGCGTGCGTCCGCCGGCACAAACCGCAACGGATCAGCACCAGCAACACACCCGGTAGTGCCCGCGGCACGATCCCCATCACGACGGAGGGCCGTAGCACCAGTATCCGCATCGACCGACACGCCGCAGCCCTCCCATCTGTTGGTTCTCATCGTCTCATCTTATCGTACATATGTTCGAACCATATGGCAATAGGTCACGCGCGCGAACTGTGATGACTCAGGACAAACTTGTCGCATCGAACTGCCAGCACGCGTGTGGCACCGGATGGACGAGCCGGCGCCAAGCCGACCGGGTCCTAATTTGGCTCGACACGCGCGACACCGGACCGGCGGAAGATCCGCGCCAGCGCCGCGATCGACCGCACTGGCACCATCGCCATAGCGCGCATCTTGGTCGGCGCGCTGTCGGCGGATCCGGGACTAGCGTTCCGCGAAGGCGGATCGGGCCACGCGCCCGTTCCGCAGTAGGACGCCCTCCGCGCTGAGGTGCTCGATCTGGCGCGCCGCGACCTCCGGCGCCGGCGTACCGTCGGCGCGCAGTACCCGCCACCACGGCACGCTCGCCCCGTATTGGCGCATTACCCGCGCCACCTGCCGCGGTCCACCCATACCGAGTTCCGCGCCGACACGCGCAGCGATGTGGCCGTAAGACATCACCGTGCCACGCGGGATCGACTCGACCACGCTCAGCACGGCATCGGCGTACTCGTCCAGCGACGCCCCAGCGCTCACCGCCACACCTTCCCATCACTGCCGTTACGCAAACCCGAATGGCCTCAACGCCAGCCCGCACAGCCAACCCGCACAGCCAACCCAACCTGACGCGCGAAACTAACGGATTGGGTCGACACGCGAAAACTACGTCACGCGAAGCTAGGTCAGTAGCTCGTCAGACTCTCATCGACGTCAGCGATCCAGCCCAGAATCCCACCGGACATGTGCCATACCCGCTCGTACCCGGCGGCCCGCAGTTCTTTGAGCGCATGCCCAGAACGCCCGCCGGACTTGCAGTACAACAGGACGTCACGATCCGTAGCCAAGTACGCCGCCGGGTCCGCGGTCAGCGTCTCCCGCGGCACCAGCATCGCGCCATCGATCCGGCAGATCTGGGCTTCGTACTCCTCGCGGACGTCGATCAACTGAATATCGCGATGCGTAATCCATCGTTGCGCCTCACGCGCATCAATCGTGCGATCGGCGATCGGGTCCTCAACGGAATCAGTGGGCTCGCTCAGGGCGGTGATCGGCGGCAGCCCGCGCGAGGCGAACGAGACGGTGCGCATCGACATCGACAACAAATCGCACACCAGCACTGAGCCGAGTAACGGCCGACCGATACCGATCAAGAGTTTCGCTGCCTCAGTCGCCATGAGCGATCCCACGACACCACAGATAGACCCGATGACGCCCGCCTCGGAGCACGACGGTACGAGGCCCGGAGCGGGCGCGACGGGGTGCAGATCGCGATACGTGCGCGCGAGCCCGTCCGGCGCGTTTTGCCAGAACACGCTCACTTGCCCCTCGAATCCGAGGATCGACCCCCACACATACGGGATGCCGGCGATCGCGCATGCGTCATTAACCAGGTACCGCGTGTCAAAGTTGTCGCTGCCGTCGAGCACCAGGTCATACCCCGAGACGATCTCGACAGCATTCTGCGTCGTGAGCCGTTCGGGGTGCCGCCGTACCGCGACCCCGGTGTTGAGTCGACCCAGCGCGGCTGCGGCCGAGTCCACCTTCATCGCACCGATATCCGACTCGGTATGGATCACCTGGCGCTGAAGATTCGAGCGCTCGACGCGATCGTCATCGATCACGCCGATGACGCCCACACCCGCAGCCGCAAGATACTGCATCGCGGCGGACCCCAGCCCGCCGGCACCGATCGAGAGGACTCGCGCGCCAGCCAGGCGCCGTTGCCCGTCTTCACCTACCGCCGAGAGCGCGAGGTGTCGCGAGTACCGCACTCGGTCGTCACTGGTCAGCGGCGCCGATGGCTCAACGATGGGTTCGATGGGGACCACCTCCGCGATCCAGCCTAATCGCGTCAGCCGGGCGCGTTCGGGTCGTCCGCTGGACTGTTCGGGTACGGATACGGGTTACGCACGCATCCCTCAAGTCGCAACGTCTGCTGCAGCATCACCGGCGCCTTCTGCCCGGGTCCCGGACAGTTCACGTGGCCGTACCCAAGGTAGTGCCCGACCTCATGATTAATGACGTACTGGCGGTACTCCCACAAGTGCCCCTCGTAATCCGGCACGCCCACCGACCAACGCGCCAGGTTGATTACGACGTTGTCGCCGTACCGACACGAGGTGTATCCCTCGGTGCCGTATCCGGGGCAATAGCCTTCGACATGTTGCGGGCTGACCAGCAAGATATGCATCGCCGCAGAACCATCGCTGGTCCGCTGAAAACTGCGCTGACCACCGGCGGTCCACCCGCGCTCGTCCGCCAGGATCTCTTCGACGTACGAGGCGAATTGCTCGCCGTCCACGCCGAGTCCGCCCTCGATCTGCACATCGAATTGCGTGAGGGGACCACCTGCGCCGAGGTTCTCACTCGTTCCCGGCACCACCGCCAACGTGCCATCGCCGGCTTCTACATAGTCCGGCGAGGGGGCCGCAGAATCCGCAGCCGGACTCGCCGCCGACGAACTGCTACCCGAAGCGCCCGACGATCCAGACTTCTTCGAAGACTTCGACGACGACTTCGCCGACGAGGACGCGTTCGGAGACGACGAGCCAGCGGCCGACGATGAGGCTGCCGGGGACGACGTATCAGCGGAACCGCCCGCCGCCTGCGCATCGGAGCCCGACGTCTCTGAGCCCGCGGCATCGGAGCCCGAACCGGACTGCAGCGAAATCACCAACGCCACAATGATCACCACCGCGAGCGCCGGCAGCGCGACGGCGCGCCAGCCATATCGGCTCACCGCGGACTTGAGAGCGCCGTCATCACTCATCGAGATTACGCAGCCTCCCTGCCCGCGGAAGCCCGGCGCACCAGGTCAACAACGAACTCCGCGGTCTCGACGGGAGCCTCGAGTTGGGCCGTATGACCGACCTCGTCGAGGATGTGCACCTGCGAGCCGGAGATCGTGGTGCCGAGCTTCGGTGCCCGCTTGACCGGGACCAACCGATCAGCGGCACCCCAGATGATCGTGGTCGGCACGTCCAGAGTCGCGGCCAGCCGCCACGGGTGATCCTTGCGGCGGTGCAGGTGCGCGGCTACTAGCCCTCGAAGACTGCCGGAGAATGCGGCGTTCGCCCACGGATAGCCGGCGCGTACGGCGACCTCGTCGCGCTGTTGCAGCAATCGCTCGTACGGGATGTTCTCGGGGTGTGCGAAACAGATCGCGGCGGACATTTTTGCCCGGGCCATCGCGTCGTCGCCCGGTCCGTACCGCTGCTGCAGACGGTCACCCAGGAACGGCACGGCCAGCAGCGCCAACCGAGGATCGGCGTCCGTCGGCGCCTCGAATCCGGGTACGGCCGGCGAAATCAGCGTCAGCGTCTCGACTAGATCCGGGCGCATCGCAGCAACCCTGATCGAGATCAGCCCGCCCATCGAGTTTCCGACGAGGTGCACCGGTCGGTCCGCGACCGCCTCAATTGCCGCAATAGTCCAGCGCGACGCCGCGGTGATCGAGTAGTTACCGTCCGGCGCTGGGTCGGACTCGCCCCAGCCCGGTAGGTCCAGAGCGATCGACGCTCCGACCCGCTGCAATGCGGTTGCTAGGTCCGTCCAGTTGGTTGCCGAACCACCGAGCCCGTGAACGTGGAAGAACGGCGTCGTGTTCGGCGGTCCGGGAGTATGTCGCGCATAGAGGTTCACCGACCGATCCTGGCCGCCGATCGTGGTGGTGACACGCTCAAACCGTCCCGGCCACGGCGTGATACGGGAGGTCGGATCGACGATGGTTGCAGGCACAGCGGACACAACAGACTCTCTTAGAATGGCAAAACGGGTGTGTGGCGCGGACGCGCCAGGTGTTCGACGCGGCCATCCAGGATAACGCTCCAGGCGGCGCGTGGGGCCTTTTGCTGCGAATCGATCTCGATCGCCTCCTCACCGCGCGCTGCGCGGAGGCGATCAGTAGTCTGATACTCCAGCACATGGCGCTCCACTGAGGCGTCCGTCACCTTAGGAGGCCACAGTGGCTGAGCCCGATGCACCCGGAACCGCAGAGCCACAGTCCTCGCCCGCGCTTCCCCGTGGCCGCATGTCACGTGCGCAACGACGCGAACAATTGTTGGATGCCGCCCGTCAAGTCTTCGTCACCGCCGGCTACCACCAAGCCGCGATGGACGACATCGCCGAACGCGCCGGCGTCAGCAAGCCCGTCCTCTACCAACACTTCCCCGGCAAACTCGAGCTGTATCTGGGCCTACTCGACACGCACATCAGGGATCTCACCGATCTCATCGAAGAGGCGATGGGGCGTTCGGCCGACAACCAGGAGCGCGTGCGCGCGGCCGTCGCGGCGTACTTCGATTTCGTCGACTCCGGCAGTGAGGGCTACCGACTGGTCTTCGAATCGGACCTGCGTAACGACCCCCAGGTCGGCGAGAAAGTTGCCGCCGCCCAGGAAGCCTGCGTTGCCGCGATCACCCGCTCGATCGCGGGCGACACCGGGATCGATCCCGACCGGGCTCGGGTGCTCGGCGTAGGCGTCGTCGGAGTGAGCGTCGCGAGCGCGAGCGCCTGGCAGCAAAACCGCGATTCGATGTCCCGCCAGGACGCCATCGAATTGGTCGCCGCACTGCTGTGGGGCGGGCTCTCCGCTTTCCCCGCCGCGCATCGGGACGAGGACTGAGCAACGGCGTTCGCTGTGGGCGTTCGCGTTGCGACGCCCAACTCATCGCGCATGGCATAGCCTCGTTCGCGTGCCGCTCACGCGGCGCACCGGACGAAGCACAAGGAGCATCGTGGACATCAAGATCGGCATCACCCAGTCCCCCCGCGAACTCGTCATCGACTCGGCGCAGGAAGTCGACGCGGTCAAGCAGGCCGTCACCGAGGCCCTCGCCAACCAGGAAGGCGTGCTGGAACTCGCTGACCGTCGCGGTCGGGCGTACATCGTGCCTTCGGCAAAGGTCGCGTACGTCGAGATCGGTGAGGCCGACGGACGCCGAGTGGGCTTCGCCGCAGGCGACTAATCCCCGCGAACGCGAGCCCGCGCGCTAGACTAGCCATGTTTATGTGCGCGGGCACCGCCGAATCACACTCACCAGAGGGTTCGGCGACACGAGCCGATGAGTCGAGCACACCCACGATGGGCGCTCCTCAAGACTTCTCGTTCGATGTGTCCGTGCGTGCGATCAACGACGCAGAAGGACACCAGAATTGAGTGACACCCAAACCTCAGGCCACGAGGCCGAGGCTACTGAACCCGTGACTACCGAACCGGCCGCAAGCACCGACAATGTCGATATCGAGGGACTTGACGCCCCGGTAGTGGATGTCGCGGCGCAGGACGTAGAAGATCCCGGCGAGACTGCACTACAACCGACGTTCGCCGAGTTGGGCACCCGCACCGAGACTGTCGAGGCGCTCGCCGAGATCGGTATCGTGCGCACGTTCCCCATCCAACAGATGACCTTGCAGATCGCCATGGGCGGGCACGACTTGATCGGGCAGGCCCGCACCGGCACCGGCAAAACGCTCGGGTTCGGCGTTCCGATCCTGGAACAGATCTCCAGCAAGGCTGAGGGCGCCGACGGCACCCCGCAGGCGCTGATCGTCGTACCAACCCGCGAATTGTGCGTACAGGTCACCCGCGATCTGCAGCAGGCCGGCAGCAAACGAAAGATCCGCGTCGAGGCAATCTATGGCGGCCGCGCGTACGAGCCGCAGATCGCCGCGCTGGAAAAGGGCGTCGACATCGTTGTGGGCACCCCCGGTCGGCTGATCGATCTGGCCGAGCAGGCGAAGATCGTCCTCGGCAAGGTCAAGATCCTGGTGCTGGACGAGGCCGACGAGATGCTCGACCTCGGCTTCCTACCCGACATCGAGAAGATCTTGCGCATGGTGCCCCAGGAGCGCCAGACGCTGTTGTTTTCCGCGACGATGCCCGGTCCGATCGTGACCCTGGCGCGTCAGTTCATGACGCAGCCGACGCATATTCGCGCCGAGGCACATGACGACAATCAGACCGCGCCGTCGATCCGGCAGATCGTCTACCGCGCGCACGCGCTGGACAAGCCCGAGCTGCTGGCGCGGGTCCTCCAGGTCCCTGACCGCGAACTCACCCTGATCTTCACCCGCACCAAGCGGACGGCGCAGAACGTAGCGAACGAGTTGGAAGACCGCGGCTTCGCCGCTGCCGCGGTGCACGGTGACTTAGGTCAGGGCGCCCGCGAGCAGGCGCTGCGCGCATTCCGCTCCGGCAAGGTCGACGTCCTGGTCGCGACTGATGTCGCCGCCCGCGGTCTGGACATCAGCGGCGTCTCGCACGTGGTCAACTACCAGACCCCCGAGGATGAGAAGACCTATGTGCACCGGATCGGCCGCACCGGCCGCGCCGGTAAGGAAGGCATCGCGATCACGCTCGTCGACTGGGACGATCTACCCCGGTGGGCGCTGATCGACAAGCTCCTCGAGCTCGGCATCCCCGAACCGGTTGAGACGTACTCGACCTCCCCGCACCTCTACGAAGAGCTCGGCATCCCCACTGAAGCCACCGGCCGGTTACCGCGTAGCAAACGGACCCGAGAGGGATTGGACGCCGAACAGGTCGAGGACCTCGGCGAGCGTAAGCGAGACTCGCGTCGAGCCGGCGGCCGCAACAGCGCAGCCGAAAGCGAACCGCGGCGCAAACCGCGCTCCGGCGCACCGCGACGTCGTACCCGTGGTGCGCGTCGCCCCAGCGGTGAGGGACAAGGCGAGCAGCAGGCCCAGCACAAGCCGGCCACCGACGGCTCGAAGGACGCACAGAACTCCTCCGGCGCGCCGCGTCGCCGTCGCTCTCGCGGTCGCCGCGGCGGCGCGAAGCGAAGCGATGCGACCGGGTCGTCGAACGCATCCGGCGCAACTGACTCCACGGCCAGCGGTACGGCCGAATAACGCCCGCGAACCGCAGCATGTCGCATTCGACGCCCCCGCACGTGCGCTCGACGCCGCGTCCATGGTCGTTTCGGCTCGGCGGCTGGGTTCTCGTGTTGGTGGTGGGCTGCGCGCTCGCACTCGTCGCGCTGAGAAGCGGTACGTACAGCGCGACGCAGCACACCACCGCGTCCGATCCGCCGGCGACGCCGACCGGCGAGCCGGCCCAGGTGCTGAGCGAGCAGGGCACGTGGGACCCGGATCATTACCTTGCCGGCCCCGTGATCGCGCAGGTCACCGAGCACGGCGTGATCGCGACCGATCTGGCGACCGGCGACGAACTGTGGCGCTATCAGCGCAGCGATACGACGGTCTGCGCACATCGGGTGAACCCGCAGCACGTCACGCTGATCTTCGCCTCCGGCGAGCGCTGCGATGAAGCTGTCTCGTTCGATCCCGCCAGCGGCGTACGGCAGTGGCAACGTACCATCGAAGCCACCGGCCCCAACCAGATCGTCTGGGACGACGGCATATTCCTCTCGATCGATCCGGCGAAAACAATAGTGTTCGAGGATGGCCAGGGGTTCGAGCGGTTTACCGTCGATAACTCCGAGACCGACCACATCGAAGGTGAACACACCAGTTGCGAGAACCTCGATGCTGCCGGATCGTCGACCGTCGGCACCCTGCAACGGTGTCGCGCCAACGACACTGAACCGTGGTTGTACCAAGTCGTGCTCGATCAGGCCTCCGACGGAGAGCCCAGCGAGGTTGGCCGTGGTTACCTCAGCGACATCAGTAATCCCACCATCGACGGCGTCACCTCGGACGGGACGACCTTCCTTCGATCCGACGACGGCACCCTCTGGGTGTTGCCGGAGCGCCAGAGCGAGGCGGTTCCCCTCGACGGTATGCCGTCGGTCGACCCCAATACCCCGCTAGAGGTCGTTGCCTCTCGCGCCACCGTGTTGCTAACGACGCCGGAGACGACGTACACGCTGTCCGCCGACACAACCTCCATAGCGCATTCACAGGCCACCATCGCGACGCCGTACGTCGTCGATACGACCGCCTACATCCCTACCACCGAAGGAATCGAGCTACTCGACACCGCCAGCGGCGCCGTCCAGCAAACGCTGAGCTGGGAGGCCACGACTACCGGCCCTGCGGACCTCGTGATCACTGGCGAGTACATCGGGCTGCGCGATGCCGACGGTCTGCGGGTGTACGCCTGAGGGGTTCGTTCCCCGCGGCGTCCTCACGCTGTGGACATACGGCAAGATGGTGGCTGTGAGCTCACCCCAGATCACCCGCCAAATGACCGCGCATTCGGGATCGCCACTGACGGTCACAACCCCACGTGGCACGTTCGCCGCGATCGACGTACGCCCCGCCTCACGACCGGTCGCTACCGCTTTGCTGGTGCCGGGTTACACCGGGAGCAAGGAAGACTTCGCGCCAATCTTCGACCTGCTGCAAACGCGCGGATTCCGTATCGTGGCGATCGATCAGCGCGGCCAGTATCAGAGCCCGGGAAGCACCGAGGCCGACGCGTACTCGGTGCACGAACTCGGCGCGGACGTCGTCGCGATCGCGCACGAACTCGGTACCCCGCTGCACCTGGTCGGCCACTCGTTCGGCGGGCTCATCACACGTGCCGCCGTACTCAGTGAACCGGCGGCGTTCAGTTCGCTGACGCTCATGTCGTCGGGACCATCGGAACTGCCCCATGGACCGCGCCGGACGATGATCGAATCGGCCGAACCGCACCTGCATGCACTCGGCCTACAGAAGATCTACGACTCCGGCCAGCAAGCTCTCGCTGGTGATCCGAACTGGCAAGCGCCGCCCGAGCCGCTGCGCGGGTTCCTGCGCGAGCGATTCATCACCAGTTCGGCGCATGCGCTGGAGTTCATGGGGCGCACGATGCTCACCGAGCCCGATCGCGTGGCTGACCTCAAGGACACCGGCGTCCCGACGCTCGTGATGTACGGGCGCGACGACAACGCCTGGTCGCCGGAGTCCCAGTCCGATATGGCGCTGCGTCTTGGTGCGCGCGAAGTCATCATCGACGGCGCGATGCACTCCCCCGCGATTGAGAACCCCACCGATTCGGCGACCGCGCTCGCCGATTTCTGGGACACCTACGCCACAGCAGAGCGCACAAGCCCGTAGCGACTCCAGGACACCAGCGACCTGCGGCATCGCCACTACGCTCGCGCCTGGCTCCGGCCGATGCAAGACCCGGACGGGACGACGATCTGACCGATCGGGACGGAGGCGATTGCTGACTAGCGCAGTGCCGCCAGTCGGTCGACGGCTTCGCGCAGGACGTCGTCGCGTTTGCAGAAAGCGAACCGCACCAGCGGGCGCCCCTCGGCCTGATCGTCATAGAAAACCGACATCGGCACGGCCACGACGCCGCACCGCCTCGGCAGATCGCGACATAGTTCCACACCGTCGTCATACCCCACACTGCGCACATCGACGGACAGGAAGTAGGTGCCGCGGCAGTCATTCACCGCGAAGCCGGCCTCGCGTAGTCCGGAGGCCAACAGATCTCGCTTGGCCTGCAGCTCGACGGCAATCGCCGTATAAAAGGAATCCGGCATACGCAGTCCTTCGGCGATCGCCGGCTGGAATGGGCTGCCGCTCACGTAACTGAGGAACTGCTTCGCAGCGCGGACAGCGGACACCAACTCCGCCGGACCGCTGCACCAGCCGATCTTCCACCCCGTCAACGAGAACGTCTTACCACCGGAGGAGATCGTCACTGTTCGCTCAGCCATCCCAGGCGCAGTGGCGATCGGGATATGCGCCGTCCCATCGAACGTCATGTGCTCGTATACCTCATCGCTCACCACGAGTAGGTCATGTGCAATGGCCAGATCGGCGATATACCTAATATCTTCGGGCCTCAGCACTGCACCTGTCGGGTTATGCGGGGTGTTCAGCAGGATCAGCCGGGTTCGCTCGGTGATCGCTGCCGCGAACTCCTGGTGGGGTAGCTCGAAATGCGGAGTGCGCAACGTGACCGGCACTCGAATGCCGCCGGACATCGCGATCGTCGCGGCGTAAGAATCGTAGTACGGCTCGAGCACGACGACTTCGTCTCCGGGTTCGAGCAGCGCGAGCATCGACGCGGCGATCGCCTCGGTAGCACCGGTCGTGACCAGCACCTCGGTGTCGGGATTGGGATCCAGTCCGTAGAAGCGGCGTTGGTGGTGTGCGATAGCCGTACGTAACTCGGGAATACCCGGACCGGGCGGGTACTGATTCACACCTTCATCGATGGCCCGACGGGCGGCCTCACGCACCACCTTCGGACCGTCTACATCCGGGAACCCCTGCCCAAGGTTGATCGAGTTGGTCTCGATCGCGAGCGCGGACATTTCGGCGAAGATCGTCGAGGTGAACCCGTGCAGACGCTTGGCGAGGTGTGGGCTACGCATCCTGTCACCGTATCGCTCGCCGAGCGACGACTCAGCGCATGGACTCCCCCGGCACCGCGAACCACGGATCCTTCAACGCAACCTGGCGACCGTCGGCGCAGTGCGCCCAGAAATCACAGTGACCGCAGGCAGGGCTGACCCGCGTGGGGTAAGCCTCATCGGGGTGGACGCCGTCGGCCATTCGTTCCTTCGCGCGATCGATATCGTCAGCGGTGGCTGCCGCACGGCGCATTTGACGCTCGCGAGTCTGTTCGGTGATTTCGGCCGACGCGATCACCCCACTAGGGATGTGGTGCAGCTCGACCCGCGCACATCGCGCCCGGAAGGTGCGCTCGACGGCCACGGCGTACACCGCCAATTGCATCGAAGCGCGCGCCTCGTCGTCGGTGGGCACCGCGCGCCCGGTCTTGTAATCGATCACCACCAGCGATCCATCGGGCAGTTCGTCGACCCGGTCGATCCGTCCGGAGATCGCCAGGTCGCCATACGGCGCACCGACGGTGCGTTCGATTCCGCGCGGCTCAGCGTTGAAATCGACATGCTCGGTGACGTAGGCCGCGAGGTGTTCGGACATGATCGCCAGCGCCCGACGGGACTGTGCGAGGTCCCGAAAGCCGACCGTGGGCCACATTGCGCGTAAATCACGCAGTACTTCGTCCACGCTGCGGCTCGACGGTGCGAGGTCCCAGATGCCGCGCAGTACGGCGTGTACTGCTGACCCGATACCGGTGTGTGCCCATGGCGCGCCGCGCGAAGGGGCCGGGCGGTCGACGTACACGAACCGGAATCGCCGCGGACACAAGTCGAACGTATCCAGTTTGGCGGGTGTGACACTGCGCAGCGGCTTGGGCATCCCCTCGAACCCGAGTTGCATAGCGCCGCTCATTCATCCCCCGCGATATCGCCGAACAGACGATCGTGCCCGACCGGCGAGGTGTACCAGCCGGCGGGTAGTTCATCATTACCGCCGAAGAAGTACGGCGCTCCCGGCCGGTAGGACCGGTACACAGTCACTTGCCCGTCTGCCAGCAGCATCACTTCACTGTCGGCCACTCGTCGTGCGTGCACCGGCTCGACCTCAGGCAACCGGCCGACCGCCAATCCCGCGCGCTCACGGGCGAAGTGCACAGCGACAGTGCCTTCTCGGCACGCCCGTAGCGCTTCGTCGAAGTCGGCGGATGCTTCGGCGTCGGCCAGGATGTCGGCGGCCGCGATGTGTCGATCGCGCGCATCCTGCAGCGCCCGAGTGATCTGCGCGTCGCCGTGTTCGGGAACCTCGTCGATATCACGCGCGAGGGCGTCCAGCGCGGCGGTGACTTCCTTGCCACGGCGGGACCGTTGTGCCGCGCGGTGACGGCGGCGATTGGTCAGCCACAACAGTCCACCGCCGACACCGATCACCAACGCACCCAGGATCCAGGGCACTGCCGAGGCAAAACTCCCTGAACTGTCGACCTCGTCCGAACAGCCATCATCCCCAGGTTCTGGGGCATCGGCCAGGCTGTCGACGTAGGCCACCAGGAAATCAGTGAGATCGCCGCTGGAGCGGGATTCGGCCTGTGCACTCGACGCGTCATCCAGCAGCGGTTGCGCTTGTGTCGAGCAGATCACCGAAGATTGGGCGGCCTGCTCGGTACCGGATACGACGACATAGGTAGCGGGCTCGGCGACGCCTTCTCGAAGCACCACCAGCACGTCCTCGGGCGGCGTGTTCGGTGGCACGACGGCCACATAGATCGGATCGTCGCCGACGGCCTCGGCTAACGCTCCAGCATCAACCTGCTGGCCTGCCTCTGGCGCCACGTACAGGTGCTCTCCGGAGTCGAACGCTTCCCGCGCGGCCGCGCCCTCAGTTGCCGAATCCGCGTATGCGGGTGCGGCGACGAACACTACCGAGGCGCACAGCGCGAGCGCTAGGACGAGTCGACCAATCAGGTTCGGGCGGGGGCACTCACGAGTCACCTGATCACGTTATCGCGCCGAGCCCGCGGCGGTCGGCAGGCGGGCAGGGACTGAGGCGATTCTACGGGCGCTGTTGGATCGGCCCGGCGGATTCGTCCGAGCCCCGGCGTCGCCCGCGGCCATTGAGACCGCCGAGTCGCTCACGCATCCGCTGCGATGTACCGGCGCGGTCGGTGATCGCGTCGAGTTGCAGAGCCGCAGGCCGCTCATCAGCGTTCGCGAGCACCCAGTCCTGGCGGTCGACGGCTGCGGTGGATTCGCCGAAACGGGAGAGCCATTGGGCCGATGGCTCGTCCCATTGGGCCGATGGCTCGTCGAAGTCGACAGCGGCCAGTTTCGCACCAAGATGCGGGTCCGTACGCTGCAGGTCGGCGTCGGTGCCCATCGCTGCGCGCTCGCCGCCGGTGTACCCGTCCGCGAACCCCGGCGACGGTATGCGTTCGCTGCTGGGGGGATTCGGCGGTACGTCGGTGGCCAGTTGCAGGTCATCCATCGGGTCCGCAGCCTTGTTCGACCTGCCGAACAGCAGGTCCGACACCTTCAAGTACTGGCGGTTCGCCTGCGGCAGGTAGTCGATCCGCGACAGTGCCTGGTCCTGGCCGGCAGATTCAACGATGAAGGTGCCGTACCCGAAAACCTGGCCGATCAGCGGCTTCTCGAAGGTCAAGTCGGTGACCTTCCGCATCGGCATGACCGCTACCTGACGGGTGATAACACCCCCAACCAGCATCATCCGCTGGTCGGTGATCACGAATCGTTCGAGCCGCCATTCAAGAATCAGGTACGCCAGTCGCACGAGCGCGGCGAGGCAGATCAGCAGGCAGATGGTCTGCACCCACTGCACGGTGTTGACCAGCGCGCTGATCATCGCTGCGGCGAGCACGAATCCAATCGTCTCCAGGAACGCGGCACCCAGGACCAGGACGTGGCGGCGTACGGCGACCACGACACGCTCGTCGGTGAGCAGATACGGCGAGGGATCGCCCAGTCCCGCCACGACGGCGTCACTGTCGACGTCGGCCCGAGACTTGGTGCGGGACATACGTGAGCCGTTCCTAGGAGAAGATCGACTTCACGAACGTGGCGAAGTTGCTGGCCGCGGTGCCCAGGGCATCAACCGTGGAGTGCACGATGTTCGAGGATTCCTCAGGGAAGGTGAGGACATAGAAGATGACGAAGGCTAACAGCAGCAGGCTTATCAGCTTCTTGATGCTCATTCGGATGCTCCGACTTTCCTCGCCGACTCCAGGGGAAGAGACGATCGAACCACAGCAGGCACGTTCGTCACAGGTGTCACTTGGGTACCACGGTACCCGTCATCGCACGAGTTTCCGCGCAGGCCACTCGACGCGCGCCTCCTCCAAGCCCCATCAATGGGCCCGTGGCACACTAGCGAAGCGCGCAGCGCCAGCATCCGCGCAGCGCCACCATCAGTAGTCATCCACCCGGTAGTCATCCACCCAGTAGTCATCCACCCTGAGGAAACCGACTGTGTCATCGACGACCCTGAGCCGCACCGGAATCGTCACCCGGCTCACCGTGTCGATCCTGGCCTTGATCATGTTGCTGTACGGCACGTTCTGGGGATCGGACGCCGATTTCCCGTTCGGCCCGTTCAAGATGTACGCATACCGCAACGCACCGGACGGCACCGTCAATTCGCTCCGCCTGGAGGCGGTCACCGAGGAGGGTGAACTAATCGGGGTGAGCGCCGGCGCGGTCGGCCTGCGGCGCGCCGAACTCGAGGGATCGATGCCGCGGATGGAAACCGAACCCGCGCTGATGGCCGAGATCGTCGACCGCTACGCCGAGAACAACCCCGATAAGCCCGAACTGGTAGAACTACGGGTCGTCGTACGGATCTTCCAACTCGAGGACGGCGCAAAAACCGGCGAGTACGAAGACGACATCCAGGTGGTGTGGACCCAGCCATGACGACGACGGACGCTCCGACCGGCCGCAGCCGTCGTTCACTGATGGGCTGGCTCTTCGAACCGCTGCCGCTGCACCGTGTCGCAGTGATGCGCGCTGTGGCTTACCTGTTCATCCTCGTGGACGTTTTCCTCACGACCTCCTGGGTGGCTACCAAGGCCTACGCTCCACAGAGTTTGTACGTCCCGCTGAATCTCGGCGGTTTCTTACCGCACCCGACGTACCTGTACGTCACGATTCTCAAATGGCTACTGGTCGCGATGGCGCTGATCGCCGCCACCGGTTGGCGGCCGCGCTGGACCGGCACGGCGGTAGCGGTGCTGTACACGCTGTGGATGTTCGTGGCCATGTCGTACGGCAAGGTCGATCACGACCGGTTCGCGTTCCTCGTACTGCTCGCAGTGCTACCCACGGTAGGCGCGGCGCGGTGGGGCGATCGGACGAAGTCGATGCGCGCGGGTTGGGCGCTGCAGATCGTCTTCGTCGCGGTCATGCTGACCTACTTCTTGTCGGCATTCGCGAAGGTGCGCTACGGCGGTTGGGACTGGCCGACCGGTGCAACGCTCACCCGCGCGTTCATCCGCCGCGGCACATCGCTGGTCGAGTGGACGATCAACTATCCGTGGATCTTGATCGCCGTCCAGCACGTAATGGTGGTGCTGGAGTTCCTGTCTCCCCTGATCCTGTTGGCCCGTTCGGCCAAGGCCCGCACGATCGTCGTGATCATCCTGCTTGGCTTCCACGTATCCGTGTATGCCTCGGTGACGATCATCTTCCTGCCGCACTGTGTCGCGATCCTGTCGATCCTGCCGTGGGAGAAACTCCTGCGCCGCGATCGCGCCGACGTACCGACCGATGGGCCCTCGCCGGATGATGGCGCGCCAAGCAGCGGTGCCGACCACTCATCGGGCGGGGCCGAGCCCGCGCCAGATACCAACGGCCCACCGGGTGGGCCCGAGCCACGCTCGACTCCGGATAGCGCCGATCGCTCGGCACACTCGGCACCGGATGCGGGGGCGTCTCCGCGCGATAACTCGGCTCCCGAACAGGCAGAGCGCCCAACCGGAAACCGGGCTCGCGACTAGCGTTCGGTCGGGTCCTTACGCGGTGCGCTCTCGCTGGAGGCGCCCGGGCGCAGGTGTGCCGGCATTGAACACGCCGGAGTACCACCGGGCAGTCGGTGCCGGTTCTTCGCGATCCAGGTGTACACCACCGCCGCGATCCACCGGAACGGGCGGACCAGCGCGAGAAACGCCAACGGGCGCCACTGCCAGCCGCTGGCCTTCAGCAGGTCACCGACCGCCATGTGTGCAGCCGACGTCCGCCCGTCCGGTTCGACCCACTGCACCGCCTGCTCGCACTGCGCCGCGGTCAGCCCTAGGCTCGACAGATCGGCGTGCTGGAACGCGACGATGTCGACGTCCTTGGTCAGGTGCCGCTCGACGAAACCCACGCACTTGGTGCAAATACCGCAGTCGCCGTCGTACACCAGCACCGGTTTGGTGCGTACGCCGTTAGCCATCCTCGTTGCCCATCCAGTGCGCTTGCTGTCCCGACGGTTCGGCGGTGGCCAACAACGCCGATCGCCGCTGTGGCCAGCTGTTGAGTCGAAGTTCGTACCGATGCGGGTCGATCGCGCCGGAGCCATCGCGCACTCCTGCTGCGATGGGGTCGTTGTACAGCAGGTCCTCAGCGCCGGCAGGTTCAAAGCTGATCACATGCAGCGGCGCAGCGTCGGTGGCCCGCTCAGCCGCGCCGAGGATCCCGGTCGCGAGTTCGGTACGTTCGGGCGCCGACATTTCCAGTACGACGTCGCTGTGCCAGACCACCGTGGCGGCGTCGGTGCGCGGCCAGGAGATACCGCGCGGCAACCACACCGACGCGGCCATGTTCTCAACGGTAATACCCAGCTGCGGCATGGCCTCACACGCCGCCAGTACCCGATTCAGTTCCTCAGGCACGTCGGGGCTGGCCCAGGCCAGCAGTTCGGCGACCTGGCTCGGGTTGGCCGCGTTGAACGCGCTCAGGTCACAGCCCGTCGCCGATACGATCGGCGGAATGTCGTTGTGGTCGATATCCGGTGCCACGGCCCACGGATGTCCCAAGTGCACGCTCGCGTCCGGCGGCCCGATCCGTTCGCCGAAGAAGTCCTGCGCGAAGTACGGCGCAGCGAGAACGAATCCGGGGCCGGCACCAACGTCAAAGACGCGCACTGGGGAATCGCTGCCCGCGCCGACGTAGGCCAGTGCAGCCAGCAGCATCGCGGCACGCACCGGGTCGCTGCGCCGCGCCGGGCGCGTCATCCTCGAGATCACCTCAGGAGCGTTGGCGACCATCGCATCGCGGGCAACCGGCCAGATCTCATGCAGGTTCCCGCTGCCACCAGTGCTCGGATAGTGCATGGACAATTCGGTTCGCCGCGACAGCGCGATAGCGTGCATCGCCGCCGCGAACCTGGCCGGCAGGTCTTCGGGCAGCAACAGTCTGCCGTTGCGGGCACCGCGCTCACGTACGGTCTGCAATAGCCGTGCCGTGGGTCCGTCGGCTTCGATATCGATCGCCGCACCGCGCAGTAGCGAAGCGTTGACCCGTGAGGATCGCAGCGCCCGCGCCGAAGACTTGAACGATGCGGCCAGATCGACACCTGCCATGCTGTGCGCTACCCCTCTACGTACTTAGCGATGAATTGACCACACCAGGATCCCACGCCACCCGCAGGATCTGAGGTAGGCGCTAATGCGGGTAGGCCTCGATGAGGTTGTCGATTTCGGTCGGTTCATGCCATAGCAGCAGCCGCGTCTCGACCTTCTCGTACTGTTCGTCGGTCGGCTGACGTCCCGCGCGTACGGCGCTGATCAGCGCGTTGACCTCCTTGGACGCCTCAAGCTCGTCGACATAGATCGCGGTGACGGCAGCGCGCGGAATGGCCGCCACGACGTAGTCGCCGTCCTCGCTCATCTCGGGCGCATCGTGCGGCACCACGGCGGCCAACACGACCCGCAGCGGCATCGCTTCGACCTCGACCAGGCGCTGCACACTCAGCGCCGCGGCGTCGGTGAGCGCGTCAAACTCGGCCTGCTCAATATCGTCGGCACTGAACTCCGAGGCCGGCAAGTCACTGAAGCAGACCACGACATCGCGCAACTGGTCATCTCGGATGGCCTCCAAGGAGGCGAGCGTCATCGGCGCGAATACGGTGATCTTGCGCGACAAATTATTTCCCTTTCTCAGCGGCGGCGAGCAACTCGGCGACGGAGTCGTCGATCATCGAGGCTAATACGTCGAGGTCGGCCATGCCGTCCCGATCGCCGTTGAGTCCGAAGTAAACCTCACCGTCGTACGACGTCACACCCACTGCGAGCGCCTGCCGCTGCGCCAGCGGCTGCACCGGGTATACCTCGATCAGGCGCGCTCCGGAGGCATAGACCGGTTCTTGCGGTCCTGGTGCGTTCGTGATCGACAAGTTCGCGCCGCGGTCGGTGATATCGCGGGTGACGCGGGCGCCGAGCGAATGCATGGTGGACGGCGCAAACCAGCCCAAGGACGCCAGCGACTCCGCCGGTACGGCCCGGCGGGACTGGGCGTGCGCACGGGTGGCGTGTGCGATCCGTTCCAACCGCACGATCGCGGTCTCCTCCCCGATCGGCAGGTCGACCATGATGCTGGTGATTCGATCGGCGGAGCCGAAGTCGGCGTCGTCCTCCAAGGACCGCACCGATACCGGCACCAACGCACGCAGCACCCGATCGCGGGCAACCACTTCGCCGCGGGAGGCTATCCAGTTGCGCAGCGCACCCGCGATCACCGCCAGCAGGACATCGTTGACCGAGCATTCGCTCGCGCTTTTGATCCGGCGGAGGTCATCGAGGGCATGCGCACGCAAAGCGATTCGCCGTTGTCCGCGCAGCGGCACGTTCAGCGGGCTGGCGCCGGCGCTGTTGAAGGCCCAGTTTGCGGCACCACCGATCCCGTGGGCGAGTGAACGAACGCGGGAGCCGAGCTGGCGGACATTCCCGAAGGTGGTGCGCGCATTGTCGATGACGGTTAGCGGTGACGTGACAGCCTCTCGCGTGACTTCCATCAGCAGCGCGCTACGCGACGGTCTGCGTTGCGGGACCCAATCGGACGGTACCGACGCGCGCGGCGTGCTGCTGCGATCCAGCAGTACTTCGCCGATTTCCATGCCGACATTCGAGTCGATCATCGCGCTGTGCGATTTGGTGATCAGCGCGAACTGATCATGCGCCAAACCCTCGACGAGATAGATCTCCCACAGCGGGCGATCTCGATCCAGTCGCCGGGACATCACGCGGCCAGCCAGATCCAGCAGGGCCTGGCGTTCTCCCCCGCTGGGCAACGCCGAGCGGCGTACGTGGAAGGACACATCGAACGTGTCGTCGTCCGCCCATCGCGGCGTCGACATACCGAATGGCACGTTGACGATCCGCTGCCGATAGCGCGGCACGAGCGAGACCCGCTGCTCGATGAGGCGCACGATGTGGTCGTAGTCAATACCGGTGTGCGGCTTCTGGAAGATCATGATCGCGCCGACGTGCATTGGTGTGCGCGGATCCTCGACGCTCAAGAATGCAGCGTCCGCGGGGCTTAACCGTGTGGTCATCACACCTCCGGCGATCTCGTTAGTGACGAGCCTACGCAGCCTCAGCGGCGTGCGTGTCCGCGGCGTCTGATGCGCGGCGCGTCGGCGGTCGGCACGAACGTCTGGGCGAGGGCGCCCAGGGACCGGCGCAGAGCGCTGGTGGCGGCAACGTCAGCTAATGTCCGGCCGCGTTGCAGCGCGGCGTCGCAGGCCTTGGTGTCCATCGGCAGTAGGTGATCGACTCGTACGCCGGCGAAGCGGCCAAATGCCTCATCGAGTTGATTGCTCGGGTCGCCGGCCAGCACGCTGGCGCGGACCTTGTTGGCGATTACCCGCACCGAGATCGACGCGGAGAATTCACGCAGTGCCTGAACGGCCCGCACGCCGCGCGCGACGCTGACGGGGTCGCAGCCGGTGACCAGCAGCACCTCATCGGCACCCTGCAACACCGTCGTGGTGGCGCCGTTGCGGCGCGGCGCCAGCGTGTCGTAGGTGATCTCTTCGTCTTCCTCGATACAGAACCCACAGTCGACGACGGTCACCCTCGCCACCGACCTGGCCTGTTCGAGCAGGATCTCGATCGCACTCGGCCGCAACTCCGGCCAGCGGTCGCTGCGCGAGATTCCGGTGAGCACCCGCAAACTCGGCGATAACTGCAGGCATAGCCGCACCAGGCTTGCGGTATCGAGGGTCCCGTTGGCGGCGGCGCGACAAGCAGCGGCGATCCCCGGAGATTCGTCCAACAGGCCCAGCATTGCCGCCTGGCTACCGCCGTACGGGTCGGCATCAATGAGCAACGCGGGAACCTCAAGCCGGGCAACTTCATCGGCGAGTCCGAGCGCGACGGTGCTGCGTCCGGGAGCGCCGTTCGGGCCCCAGATCGCGATGACTCGCCCACGGGCGCTCTGCGGTTCGTGTCCTACGTTCTGGGTGAGCTGCTGGTGCGTCGCCGGCGAGGGCAGGTCGGCGACTCGGACGCCGGTCCGCGCGGCGAGGGCGATCTGCCGAGCGAGTTCGGCCGAATCAGCGGTGGCATCGAGCACCACGGGAAAGAACGACGCTGCCGGCCACGCTCGATCGGGTTCGACGAGCGCGATCGGCACAACGCCGTGCGCGATGATCCGCGATACGACATCCGCGTCGAGACCGGCGAGATTGTCGCCGACGACAACAGCGCGTGCTCGACCGCTGGCCGCGACCGCGAGAACGTCCGTGACCTCGACGCAGCGACGCACCACCTCGAGATCCTCGCTGGCCTCGCCCAGAGCGCGGATCACGACCGCTTCCAACGCGGGGTTCGCGATTGCCGTGACGATGCCGATCGCGGTCATCAGCAGTCCTGCGCCGGCCGTGCCGCCGACGGCACCTCGATGACGGTCAGGACCCGATCGGCGGTGTCGTCGAGGATCGCGGCCACGGCGCATTCGGGGATCCGTACGACGATCTGCAGCTCGCCCGAGCCGACGGACAGCGCGCCTTGAGAGCGCTCCGATACATCCGCCACCGCAGCGGCATCCACGACCAGCACGGTGGCACCGGTGGAGGCGGAATCCGCTGCGGCTGGCGTGCCGTCGGCTCCGGTGGCATAGATGCCGACGCGATCCCCGCGCACCACGCTCATCGGGATGTTCGAGGCGGGCACACTGAGCGCCAGTTCGACCAGGTCCGAGCCTTCGTCTAGCGCGGACGCCGGCAACAGGTCGCCGGCGTTGACATCACGGGTAAGCGTGAGGCCGACCGGGTTCGAGCCGGCGGCGACGTATGCCGCCGCGTGCTCGCCGAGGCCGACATCGATGGTCTCGATGTCCGCCTCGGTCAGCGTGGTCCCGGCAGCGAGGTCCGCAGTCATCGCCCAGACCGTCACGCTGTCATCAGCCGCCGAGACCACACGTGCGCCAGTGATGACGGCAGCCAACACCAGCAGCACGCCGACGAGCAACCGCAGGTCAAGCCATTTGGGGCGCTGGGCACGTCGCGCCGGCGGAGACAGTTCGGGCGTGGTCGGGGACGACACGCTTCTCGACATAGAACCTCACCTGGGTCGATCGGGAGTATGCGGAATATTAAGGACCATCGGTATCGATCCGGTAACCGTATCCACAGGCACCCGCCGCACACGCCAGTTATCCACAGCACTCACCTCGCGCTGAACTCATCGCGCGCGGCGGGACGTAGAGTGGCTCTGCCCCACTACCGCCGAGGAGTTTTCATGGCCACCGCACGCTTCCTGAAGCTGACCGACGTCGCCGAGACTCTGAACATCTCCAGCGCACAGGCGTATGCCCTGGTGCGCTCGGGCGAACTGCCGGCGATCAAGGTCGGCGGCCGCGGTCAGTGGCGCGTCGAAACGCGGCAACTCGAGTCCTACATCCAGCGCATGTATGAGAAAACCGAGCAATTGGTTGCTGACCAGTCCCTGGATGAATCCGCCGACGCAGAAGCCGACTAGCTGTTCTCACGCGGGAGGGTGGAGCGCACATTCCATCCGTCGTGCGAGCCGCTATAGCTGACCTTACGAAAGGACGGGCCATCGGCCAGTAAAACCATGGCGTCCCGGGAGTCGTGCCTGTTCGTCCGCCGCGTGAATCAAGTCGAGGACCGGTCCGAAGAATGGCCTTTGCGTGCCGTCGGGACATGTGACGCGAAGGACCGGCGCGCTGATGTCTTGCCAGCCGGGACGGCCGCATTCAAGCCGACTTCTCCGGTCCGCGCACGCGTTTCGTCTGATGCGCCCGTCGTTGCCAGGCTCCTATCGAGGCTCGATCACGGGGCATCTGCTCGCGCTGCGGTGACGGTGACGGCCGTGTAGGTCATCGTGAAACTGCCTCCGACAGTGTCGATGGCAGTGCCGATGCCCGCGAGAAGCTCCTCCAGCTTGCCTTGAGGGAGTTGATTGATCCCGCCCGCGGTCGGTACGACATTGAGCCACTCATCTCGTGTGTAGTGCCGCTGCCAGTCGGTGCGCCAGCGCTCCGGGTCGCCGAAGCCGTCTGCCTGGCGTATCCCATCGGCGGTCTTGTCAAAAATCGGCGCATAGGCGTCAGGACCAACGAACATGCCTCGGGAGAACGGCGTGTCGCCCAACACGCGGGCGTACACCGCCGGGAGCGTTTCAGCGAGGGCGGACGGGAACTGGAAGGTGTTCCAGAACGCCGCGAGCCGCCCACTGGGACGAAGTACCCGTGCGGCCTTGGTCGGTCCGGCCACGGGATCTATCCAGTGCCAGGTCTGGCCGGCGATCACGATGTCGAAGGTGCGACCGGCCGAGTCCCAGTCCTCGAACTTCGCCACCTCGACGTCGAACCCTTGGCTGCGGGCGAACTCGGCCATCCGCGCGTCAACCTCGACCCCGAGCGCCCGGCATCCGGCGGCCTGAAAGCTCTGGGCCGAAATGCCGGTGCCGATGCCTACGTCGAGCACGTCACGGCCGGGGCTGGCCGCGATGATCCGGTCCGCCAGAGCCGGCGGGTAGTCCGGCCTGGCTCGGTGGTAGGCGGCGGCGTCCGCGCCGAATGATTCGGCGACCCCGCGGGCACGATGCGAGTCGGCAGGGTCGAAACGCGGCGGTAGAGTGGTCATGCGCCCACTATAAATGGGCGTGCGCCCACTTGCAAACGAGAAAGGGGCACGACTTGCCGACCGGAGTGCCGATGCACGACGCGCAACAACAGCTCTTCGACGCTGCGGAGCGCATCCTGCTCCGCGACGGGCCACATGCGCTGACCAGTCGTGCGATCACCGCCGAAGCGGGAGTCGCCAAGGGGCTAGTACATCGCCACTTCACTGACTTCGATGCGTTCTTGTCCGAACTCGTGCTCGACCGGATCGCCCGCCTGGAGACGCAAACGACCGGTCTGCTCGATTCAGCTGGAACGGGGACCGTTGCAGACAACCTCGCCGACGCCCTGGTCGAGATGTTCTCACCCGTCGCGGTCGCGGTCGTCGCGCTCATCATCGCCCGCGACAACCTGCGCACCCGACTACGCGAGGCTGGAACCGCCCGCGTTCCACTTCTCGGCGAGGGAGCCGCCATGATCCACGCCTACCTCACCGCCGAGCGTGACCTGGGACGCCTCGCCCACGACACCGACGTTCGCACCCTCGCTTCCACTCTCACCGGAGCCGTCCACCTGCTCTGCACCGAGCAAGAGACCGCCCCACCCGACCGCACAGAAGTCCACAAGATCGTCGCCACGGTCATCCGCAGCGCGTAGCGACTGCTTCGACCCTCCGTCAACCCCGCGCTACGACGACGGTCCGCGAGGTAAACCTGACCGAGAACTACTACTCAACGCCTGGGGCCTCACCAGCGAAGCGCCCCCTCAGCAGTGATCGCCGCCAGCAACAACTACCGCTGGCAAGCCCGACGAGTCACCCAGTCGTGCGGTGGACGTAACGAATTGCCTCGATCGCAACCACTCGGTGCGCGGCAACCTCGCGTCGCCGCCTAGGTTCGCCGTCAGGGTGTAGCGCAAGGTCAAGGAAGTTGGCGCCCACCCGATCGATCGTGCCGCCGATGGCGTCGGCGGCACCGATGCCGATGCGCACCGCCGCCCGGTCGGCGGCGATCCCGCGCAACACATGGCGCATCCCAAGCGAGTCATAGACGCGTTTGGCCGCGCCTACCTGATCCGGGGCGACGTACGGCGGCAGATCATCGACCCAGCTGACGTACCGCGTTGCCACCAACCACTGCGTAGGTCCGTCCTCGAGCACGACCCAACCCGGTCCAACGCCGACGAGTTCGCCGACGCATCGGTGCACGCCCTCGAGTTCGATCGTCACCCGCACACTCTCGGCGGCACGCAGCCGCGCCGCTAACGTCACGCGGCCGATCTCCGCGCGGGATCGTTCCGCGACCTCGCCCAGCATTTCCGCGCGCTGTCGCGCTTCCTCGGCGGCCTCCAGATCGGCCAGCAATCGGTCCCATCGCATGGCAGGCATGCTGCCACATCCGTCTTGCCAGCAATTCACAGCCACCAATGCCATCATTGACATTTAATATCGTTTGCTGTTGTTTGTTATCTATCGACATCAAATGACAGTAAATGGAGGTCAACAATGGTCAGGCGGATCATCATCCTTCGCTCCACCGGGTTGATCGCCGCTTTTGGGCTATTGGTGCCCATCGCCGGCGTTGACCTGCCTGGCGCGCTGGCCGCCGTGCGCGATCCGCAGCACGTCGTCGACACCTCCGGCGCGGACGTGCTAGTGCTCTACCTAGCTCAACTCGCGCTCACCGCGCTGTGCGGCTGGTGCGCATTGTGCGTCGCGCTGACCGCAGCGAGCGCCCTACACCCGAGCCGAGCGCTACGCCGGGCCAGCATTCGCCTTACACCTCGCATCGGCCGGAGCGCCCTTGCGGCCATGGTCGGGCTCAGCGCGATCGGTCTGACCGCTTGCGGTAGCCCGAGCGAGGCGCACAGCGAGTCACCCTCCACCCCGCCTGCATATGTCGCCTCCAGCGAGGCGTTCGACTGGGCGATCGAACCTCCCACCAGCGAGCCCGCGAGCGGCGCGGCCGAGCACTCCGGGGCTGCGGACGCCGCCGAGCACACCGCCGCGGCTGCCGCCGGGCCGGGCACGGCCGACAGCGCGCACACCGTGGCGGCAGAGGACTGCCTCTGGGACATCGCCGAGGCGCAGCTGCCCGCGTCCGCGAGCGCCGGGGCCGTCGCACTGCTCGTGGAGGAGATCTACGCCGCAAATCAGCACGTGATCGGCCCGAACCCGGACCTCCTGCCGATCGGCGCGGTCCTGACTATTCCCGCTACATAGGCGATCGCCGCGCGATGAGCGATCCAGCGCGCCGCCGAACCACTATCGACATCATCATCGGAGACCCCATGACCACCGCTTCCGTCATCATCGCTCCCGCGCCGCGCAGCGAGCCCCAGCCGTTCACCGAGCCCCAGGCGCAAACACCGCGTCACTTGCGACTCGTACCGTCGCCGCAACTCACCATCGACGATCTCATCGATCAACGGCCTCTGGACGACACCGGTCGCCAGCTCGACGGTGCGCCGAGTCGGCACGCGGATCTGCCGGAGGCCGCGGTATTGATCCGCGGCTTCTTCCTCGCCGTCACCGAGGTATTGGTCGGTCGGCGTTCGGCTGAGCAGCTCGGACGTAACGCCACGCTGGAGGTGATGAGTTGGTTACGCCAGGCGCGCCCGCACCAAACCCGATCCGCCACCTCGCCACCACCGCAGATCCGAAAGGTACACGTCTGCGTCGTCCGCGATGGCGTTAACGAGGCGACCGCGATCATTCAGCACGGGCCGTACGTTCGAGCGATGAACGCGCGCTTCGTCGGGCTCGATGGTCGCTGGCAGTGCGTGCGCCTGGAACTCATATGAGCGCATACCGCAGCGGCGCACTCCCCGACAGGATGTCGTGTGGGAAGTGCGCCGCATCGGTCTATCGAACCGCTTACCGACCGGAGGTTTTGGCAGCCGGAGTGCGTACGGCCACCGCGTCGCCGTCAGCCGGATCAGCCACGATGATCGGCGCATCCAGCAGCGACGGCTCGTCGGCATCAGCCTCGAGCGAGGTCAAGCCATCCTGGCGCTGTTCGATTCCGGACTTGGTACCCAACGGCTTGTTCGGCAGCAGCAGAGTCGCGACGATCGCGATCAGCAGCACCGGGGCGACCATGAAGAACGTATGCCCGATCGCGTCGCCGTACGCCGATTCGACGATCAGCCGGATCGGTTCGGGCAG